>CAMCKZ010000004.1 GCA_945875545.1 Polyangium aurulentum
CCTTGCCGAAAACACGCCGCCGCGCGTTCGAAAAGCGGAACAGCCGCTACGCCATCTTGCACCGCAAAAGGACTTCGTTCGCGCTTTCCGCGGGCCAGCGTCAAGGAGTCGAAAGCGAGAGCGAGAGCCTCGTCTTTTTCTGACTGACGGCAGGTCGTGGCGGCGGCCTCGAATAGCCCGGGTGCTCCGTCCGGAATGCGTTCGCGCTTCGTGCGAAGCTCGTCGCCGAAGAGCACATAGAGCGCGAGGGGCACCGCAGCCACGAGGGCAAGCCACGTCACGGGCGACAGCCCCTCGCCCTTCGCCTTCACGACGCTGCGTTCGCCATCGAGGTCGCGAACGCTCACCATAATCTGCACGGCCCCGAGAGCGAGCAGCGATTCGGGCAGCATATTTGCTTGGCGAAACGGATGGCCATCGAGGAGCGGCATGGGTTCGAGGTCGCGCACTTCGACGTGCACCGCATCTCCGATCATGGTGACGAGGAGCTGCTCGTGGGCCGCCCCACCAAGACGAATTTCGCAGTGAGCACCGCTGCCCACGAGGGCCGCCTCCGCATCGACAACGAGTCTTTCGACCCGGCCGTCTGCCTGGCGAATGGTGAAGCAAAGCCCCTTTGAAGCGTCGTGTGTCGCCATGTCATTCGGCCTTCATAAGCTGGAGAACCATTGGACCCATGACGAGGATCATGATGCACGCGAAGAGGAGAAAAAGTGGCCCGATCATTTTAACGCCGGCCTTCGCCGCCCCTTCTTCTGCACGCACGGTGCGCCGCATGCGACTCACGCCCGCTTGTATGAGCAGTACTTCTCCGACGGGATTTCCGCGCTCTTCGGCCAAAACGAGGGCGCTCACAAACTCAGTCACCGATTCAGTCGGGGCGCGTTCAGCGAGTTCGAGCAGCGCTTGCTTTCGCGTGTAGCCCAATTGCAAACCTTGCTGAACCCTGGAAAATTCCTGAACAACAGCGTCGTCGGAATTGCTTGACTTTTCTACAACTTGCCGAAGGGCACCTGGAAAATCAAGACCCGCACTCATGGCCAGGGCGAGCAGGTCGATGGCGTAGGGCAGACCGCGGTTCATCTGCCGGGTGCGCTCATCGATGGCACCTTGAAGCATGAGCGTGGGAACAATGGCCCCCACGGGTGCCAGAAGAAGAAGTGCAGCCATGCCCGCGCCCCCAACGTACCCGACGGCAGCACCCACAAGAAGGCCGCCCACGAATCCGACCACGCCGAGGGCCACGTATTCGTCCGGCGTGATTCCGAGCCAGTCGCCGCCCAGTTGAAGCCGCTTGTCGATGCTCACGCGCCGCTCGGGCGTCACGAAAGCGGAGAGACGGAGACCTAGCCAGCGCACGGAAGGTTCGATCGATCGCCACCCCTCGCTCTGCTCGATGGCGCGGCGTCGCTGAAGACCGCGAAGGCCCAAACGCGAGGCTTTTTGCGTGGGTTTCGTGCCGACCACGTAGCCGATAATGGCGAGCACGACGGCCACCGAGCAGACGAATCCGCCGCGAAAGATGACGTAGCCGGCCATTAAATATCCACCGACAGAATTTTTCGCGCAACGACCAAACTCGCCGCCCAACAAACGCCCGCGACCAAGACGAGCACCGGACCGAGCGCTCCCTCGCGAAGGGGTTCGAAGTAGCCCGGGGAAATAAACTCCAGACAAAGCGCCAGCAGAAATGGGAACAGGGCGAGAACGATGAGCTGAAATCGACCTTCGGCGGTCTTCGCGCGCACCACGCCCTCGAGGCGTGCCATTTCGCGAAACGATGAAGCCGAGGCCTCAAGAATGCGTGGCAGATTTCCGCCCACCTGACGGCCTATCAAGATCGTCGAGAGGGCCATGTCGAACTGACGACTCGCGACCCGTTGCGAAAGCACCAGCAGGGCCTGGTCCAGCGCGCTGCCCACGCGCATTTCTTTGAGCACCAAACCGAGATCTTGCCGAAGCGGCTCGCGGACCACGACATGCACCGATCGAAGGGCGTCTCCGATGCTGGCAGTTGTCTTCAACGCGTTCGCCAATGCCAGCAAAAATCCGTCTATTTGCTCTTCAATGGCCTCAACGCGCTCTTGGCGAAGTCGCTCCAACACGACGCCCGGGACGAATGGAATGGCGAGCATGACGCACGCCACGAGCGGACTTCCGAAGGCCAATGCGAAGGCCAAAAGCACGAAGGTCGAAGTGGCCTGGGCCTGAACGATTCGTGCCCCGCGGGCGGGCAAAAAAAGAGCCTTCAAACGCCCGTCCAAACGCGCGGTGTAACGCTCCACGGCCACGCGCAACGGAATGGTGCCATCGTTCGCGAGCACGAAGACAATCACCGCACACGCGGCGACCACGGTGAGCCCCGATGCCCAGGCCCAACGAAGGGCCGCGTGCGCGTCGCTTACGTCCATCGGCCACCTTCGGCCAAAAAGCCAAGCACCTGAAATTGATCAAGAAAACTAGGTAGATAGCCCGTCGCGTGGAACCGCCCGGAGATCTTACCGGTCGGAGTCTCGCCTCCGCGCACAAACTCGAAAAGAGGGATCACGCGCACGGTGCCGTCGTCTTCGACGTCGCCCACTTCGGCGATGGAGGTCACGCGGCGCGAGCCGTCGGTGAAACGTGTTTGCTGAACGATGATGTGAATGGCACCGGCGAGCTGCTCGCGAATCGCGCGCACGGGGAGATCGAGGCCCGCCATGAGGCACAAGGTTTCGATGCGCGCCACAGCCTCGGCGGGCGAGTTCGCGTGGGTCGTCGTGAGCGAGCCGTCGTGGCCCGTGTTCATCGCCTGGAGCATGTCGAGAGCCTCGCCGCCCCGGCATTCTCCAACGATAATGCGATCAGGGCGCATGCGCAGCGCATTGCGAACGAGATCGCGAATGGTGTATTCGCCTCGGCCCTCCAGATTGGGCGGCCTCGTTTCAAGAGCCACCACGTGAGGCTGCGCAAGGCGAAGTTCCGCCGCGTCTTCGATAGTGACGATTCGCTCGTCGGACGGAATAGCTGCAGACAGCACGTTTAGAAGGGTGGTCTTGCCGCTGCCTGTGCCTCCGCTGATCACGATATTCTTTTTCGCCAGCACGCAGCGCACAAGGAAACGGGCCATCTCTTCAGAGAGGCCGCCGAAGCCCACGATTTTGTCCAGAGTCAGTGGATTTGCTGAAAATTTCCTGATCGTGATGCAGCTCCCGCGGAGCGCGAGAGGGCGTATGACAGCGTTCACACGCGATCCATCTTTGAGTCGCGCGTCGACGAGCGGTGACGATTCGTCGATGCGTCGACCGAGGGGCGTCACGATGCGCTCAATGCACGCACGCACGCGGTCGTCGTCGGTGAAGCGAGCATCGGTCCGGAGCAGTTTTCCGCCCTGCTCGACGTAAATGGTTTCCGGATCCACCACCATGATTTCCGTGATCGTTGGGTCCGCGAGAAACCGTTCGAGGGGCCCGAGGCCCAAGGCCTCATCGGCCAAATCACCCACGAGGCGATCGCGCTCAATCTGAGGAGGAATCCTGTCTTCGAACTGCTTGACGATGCGCCTCAGCGCCGCCAAAACCCGCGGTCGCATCGAGGGGTCGTCGAGTTTGTCGCCCTCGAGCACGGCGAGATCGAGGTTCTCGATCAGCGTCGCGTGAATCAGACGACGCAGCTCGCCCTCGCCCTCGAACCGCGCCGCGCGGGGAGCGGCCGGGAGGGGCTGCATCGGCACCCCGATCGGTACACTGGGTCTATCCGGCGGCAAGGGCGGCAAGGGCGGCAAGGTCGGCAAGGGCGGCAAGGGCGCATTGCGAGGCGGCATCGACGCCAGGGGCGGCGCCGGCAGCGAAGGCCGCGCACGGGGCACTGGAGGCGCCGTAGGCCGCAGTTCGGGGCTCGCTGGGGGCGGAGGCGGCGGGGTTGGATGCGTTGGCGGCGGCCTCGTCGAGAGGAGCAGCCTATCGACGCGAATGTTCGACGCACCGATGCGAAAAGTTGTGCCGTACGCGAGGTCGGCGTGGGTTTGGCGCACAAGCGCATCGCCAATGAGCGTGCCGTTGCTCGAGGTGTCGGTGAGGCGAAATCCGCCGTCGAAGGCCTCGATGCGGAGGTGCTGCCGCGACACGAGATCTTCGTCAATTTGCAGGGCCGCAGACGAATGACGACCGACCACGAACGGCCCCGGTCCCCCAACTTCCACGTGACGCACCGAGCCGTCGGCGCTCTGAACGACGAAGCGTAGGCTCATGGAGCCGGCACCTTTGGCGCCTCGCTGGCGGGCTTTTCTGCGGGCACGGAACGATCAAACGACTCGACCTCGGCGACCCTTCCCTCGAAGTCGTCGTACTGCTGCCAGGCGCTGCGTACGAGTTCGACGGTGGTGCGCGACGGGGCCTCGACGATGCTCGGCACGATGAAGATGGCTCCGTCGATCTCTTCTTCGTCTTTGCCATGGGTGCCGAAGAGGCCGCCCAAAATCGGTATCTCGCTGAGAAACGGAAGGCCCGCGGTGGACCGCCGATCGCTCTTCGTGTGAATGCCCGAGAGCACCAGACTTTGGCCGAGTTTCATGCGGACGATGGTGACGAGGTGCGAAGTTTGCCTGCCGGGAAGTGGGGTATTTCGCACGGGAGGAACGAGATCGCTGATATCTGCATCTACTTTTATTTCGAGATCTTTTGTGACCGGATCGAAGCGCGGGAGCACCGTGAGCGCCGTGCCGAACTTGATGCGCTGAATGGTGGCCGTGAGACCATTGGCCACGGAATAGTTCTGCTCACCGCCGCTTTCAAAAGTTGCCTCGGTGCCATTGGTGGTGATGACGGCGGCTTGTTTCGCAACCTTCGCCCAGCCCGATCGACTTGCGATATCAAGGCCGGGCAGTGGCTGATTCACCACGTTCGTGGTGGCCGTGGCGGTCTCGGCGATGAAGTCGTAGCCGAGGGTTGACTGAATGACCTCGCCGCCGATGCGCGTGGGGTAACTCACGCCAACGTTGTAGCCAGACGACCTTGAGTACTGGACGAAGAAAAAATCCAGACGCACGTTGGTCTTGCGATCGGAGCCGCCGGACCCGAGGGCCACAAGGCTCTCCACCTGCCCAGGATAGAGCGCCGCGACGTGCTTGATGCGCGCGACGTCGCCCTCCGTGTTCACACCTCCTTCGATGAAAAATCGCGGGCCGATGCGGCGTACGCGAATGCCCGTGTAGCCGTCGAGGAGCAGGTGCAGTTCCCCCTCGACAAGCTCCGGCGCCTTCGCGAAGACGTTGATATTCCACAAAGATTCGCTTCCGTTGCGGCGAATCAGCAAGAGCGAAGTGCTCCCGGGTTTGAGGCCCACCACGACGAACTGGGCCTGGTCGCTCGTGAGCTTGACGTCCACGATGCCCGGCGTGCCCTCGGAATAATTTTTGACATCGACGGCGCTCACGGTTCGGTTCTCGCCGACCGCCAACGCGAGTTCTTGCGTCGTCTTGGGAGGCGCTGGCGCGTCTGCCGCGGGGGACGTGCCCTTGCGCTGCGCCCGGGCCGGCAGGGTGCCCGCCGTGAGAGCGAGGGCCACCGCCCCTACCCGCGTCAAGTAAAATCGGTTCATGGGCGCGCCTCCAGGCGAATAGGACCGTCGGCGACGGCGCTTTGCCGAATATTTTGTATCGCCTTGCGCGACGTGCTCTCCACGAGCGCCGAGGTGGTGACGTCGGGCATGCCCTCGGTTACCCGCAAATCTCCTGGATTTCGCAATGCCACTGTCAGGCGCCCGCGGTCGAGGGCCAGCGACACCAACTGCGCCTCTTGCAAATTCAGCGAGAGCGACATGACCTGTTGCCGCGCATCTCCGGCGCTGCGACCACCGGCCGCGGGGACGTCGTTGCCGGTCTCGAGCCCCACGGCGAGGACCAAAATATTTTGCAGCAAGACGACGGACGTCTTCTCTCCATTGGGTGCCAAAGGCGCCAGCGTCGCCACCACATCGACGCGATCGCCGGGGCGAATAAGAGCGAAGGATTTGTCGTCGTTCGCGGCACGAATCGTCACCGCGCGCATGCCCGGTTGAACGAGCGAACTGAGGTCGCGGCGGTCGTCGGTGGCGATCGCGAGGTCGGTCCAAAAAATGGACTGATTGGCCTGAACCGGCGTTGAAATGCGCAGGCCCAACACTTTCGCGCGGTCGGTCTCGCGCACCGCCCGCGACTCCACGTACGCGACGGGAATCGAGCGAATCGCCACGGAATCCTCGGTCAGCACCGCCCCGGGTTCAAGAGCCTTGAGGGACATCAAGACCTTCACGGGCGCGCCGCCCGACGCCTCTTCTTCAAAGCGCCGCAGGTACAGCACCAGCAAGAGGGCACCGACTGCGGCAACGACGGACGCCACAAGGAGCGCAATTCGATTGGGTTGCAAGGTAGTTCTCGCGGTCATTGGACGCCGCCGAGGGCCCGATGGTCAAGGGACCTGCGCAGAAGCGTGACCGATCGATACGACGGAAAGAAGGATGCCGCCCCGCGCGCCGGTTTCCGCATGAACAATCAGGTCTTCGCCGCCTCGCCGGTACGCCCGCGGCCCCGGGTCTTTCGCGAGAATTTCGCGCTGAAATCCGCCCGCGACGAGCTGGCGATCGAACGCCGAGACCACGCGTGGAACATCCTGTTCGCGTGTATGATACACGCGAACTCCGTAGGGCGCCCCATCGATGGCGGCCGCAAGAACGCGCCGCGAACCGCCGGGTTTGCCCACGCCTACGACGTCTGTGCCGGGCGCGTCTTCGCCGGGCGGAAAGGCGGCCCGCGGGAAAAATGCCCCCTCCGTCCACACCACGACGAGATGCGTGCGACCACTGGCGGTGCGGCGCGCACTCGCAAATCGCACATGGCCAAGATGAGCCAAATTTCCGTCTTTTCCCAGGAGAGAGAGGCGCGAGGCGACCTCCGCAAAACCCAAACGATGGTCCTGCGATAGGCACGCAAGAAAGCCTCCGCGCGCGGACTCGTGGCGGATCACGCCGGGAATGGGCGAGGCCTCCGCGAGCGAGGGCGGGGCGAAACCATCGTGCTGCGCCGCGTCTGAAATCGCCGCGAGAAGGCCGCCATCGTGAGCGCCGCAGAGTCCGCCCATGCGATCGAGAGCGGTGCCGACGGATTCCTCGAGGGTCGCCGACGCGACAAACGCTTGCTGCCCATTGAAGCGTATGCTGTATGGTTTTGGCAATACCTCTGCCAGACCCTCCAGCGAATCTCCCACCGCCATCGCGCCCTCCACTGCCTCGGCACGAACACGGCGCAGCCCCAAGAAGACGACGAGCGCCGATACGCACGCCGTAAAACACGCGAGCCTTAGCCAGGGCACAACGCGCCCGAGCGAATGGCGAAAGAGACCCATCTCAAAACCCCGTGAGTGTTGAAAACGCCCGGCGCATGACGTTCGATAGATTGGCGTCGTAGGGAGGCTCGTTGCACACGACGCGCTCCGTCGCGCGGGGCCGGACCTCATGGCCCCCGATCTGCCGGTCCGAGCGGGTGCTGTATTCCACCGTGGCAACCGCCGCATTCACGTCTTTTTGCAGGGAATTCGTACCCTGCGCGCCCTGGGTCGAGCCGGTTCCGTTCATGCTGACGCCGGATGTTGGATTGCCGTCGTAGGCCGCGGTGGTGCCGCTCCAATTGCGGGCGTCGCCGATCGTTCCATTGCCCGCCTCGCCGCAGTTGCTCATGGCGTAAGCCCACGCCCGACTCTTGGCCTCGCGCATGGCCTTGAGCTTTGTAGAATACACGGACCCCGCAAAAATAAGCGCTGCCAACGTGAGGATGAAAAACGGAATCACGACGAGGGACTCGACGAGCACAGCGCCCCGCGTGGCACCTCGCGATCGGGATCGCGAAGGGCACGGCGTTTTTCCATCGGCGTTCAGTGGAGCCATTCGAGCCTCGTGAGGAGGGCGGCGCGCTGGATGCCGCGGCCGCCGGTGAACGCGTTGGGATCGCTTGTCAGCCCCGCCACAATGCCCGCTGCCGCGCCGATGGCGAGGAGGCCCGTGGGGTCGTCGAAACGGCGCAGGCGGGCCCGCCAACGCATGTTCCACATGGTGTCTTCTTCGTACTCACTCCACGCGGGAAAACTTCCGCGCACGTCGAAGTAGAACTCGCTGCGGGCACCGCCGAAGCGGCTTGTTTCGCTTGGATCTCTCGGGGCGAGACGCCCGAAAGTGGCCACCGCAAGACCGCTTTTTGCGCTCGTATGCTTCTTTTGCTCGCCCCACACGAAGCCCCAAACCGCGAAGTGTTCGTTGCCGTTTCGGGCAGCGTCGACGAGGCGCTTCGACGGCTGCTGGGGGTCGGGACCGCCATCCATGCGGTACAAAAAATGGATGCCGCTGCTAAGCACGCTTCGAACGCGACCCGTGGGCACGCCGAACCAACTAAGCGGTGCCACGGCGATGCTCGCGACGTCGAGTTCCGCGTGCGACAACAGCACACTGGCGTCGTCGTCGCGCACCGGGAGGCCGAAGGTGGACCCGGATGGAATGAGGGAGCGACTCGTCATCGCGCCGCCGTCGACAATCGGCGCGTAACTCCGCGCCGCTTCAATGGCCCGCAGCTCGGCGACGAGGGGGGTGATCGTGGCCACCGCAGTGCTTGCACTATGCAATCCTTGAATCGCCTGTTGCACACCGGGTTCCACCGCCTGAATCGTCGCGGTAAGAAATTGTTCGGCGGCCGTGGCCGCTGCACAGATGACCGCTCCCACTCCCGTCCACGCAAATGCGCAGCTGATGATTTGAATGATGAGCGCGATGACGTGCGCCACGTGGAGGGCCACGACGACCGCGAAGATGGCGGCCATGATGACGTTGAGCATCACGACGGCGTTCATTCCGCGTGCGTGATAAACGGCCGATGAGAATGCGGTGGCGTCCGCGCCATCCTGCAAAAACTCACGGTAAACGAGCGCATCGCCGATTCCGATGAGGTACCAAATGGCACCCACGAGCAGGGTCGCCATGAAGACGCCGATGACGAGCACCGCGCCACGTTCGTCCCGCGCAAGGGCAGGAGAAACATCCGCGGCGCGGCTAATTGTAGCCATAGTCTGCCCCCTGATTTGGCAGCGAGGCTTCGGCGCGGAGTCGCTTGATTCCGATGATCGCGCCACACACAAGGGTGCGCGCCAATGGCACCCGGCAACGGTAGAAGGATGTAACCTGCACGCGAATCAAATCATCGCGGCCGAAGGCCACGCGGTCGTCGTCGCCGCCCTCGTTTGTGGGAAAGCGAACTTCTGGCAGTGGAAAATTTTCGAGGGTCGAAAGCGGAATGGTTGCAGCTTGCACAATCTTTTCGCGGCGCGCGCCCTCCGCGCGGTTGATGCCGACGCCTCCGTATTTTGCGGGGTCATCGGGCAGAATCACGACGGCGGCCCGGGTGGCAACAACGGCCGCGTGCTTCACAATGAGGTTCGCGGTCTGGAGCATTGCGAGCTGCACGATGCACAGAAAAAAGCTGAACAACGGAAGAAACGCGATGAGAAATTCGACGTAAATCGCTCCGCCTTCGGCGCGAGCAATCGACCGCGACGGCCCTGCGATGGGCGCGGTCGACCGCCTCACGGGCCCCCTCCAAGAACGACGACGACACCCACGCCGGCGAACACCGCGGGACCAAAACGCATAGACGTCATCAGCTCTTGGGGAACCTCGGGAACATCTGTGCGGACTGCACGCATCGCTAGCCGCGCGCTGCGGCCAAGGACGGCAAGAAGCTGCCCGTGAAATGCCATGCGGCCCAGAGCGAAAATGGCCGCGGCCACAAATGAATAAAGCTCGGCCTCCAGGCCATCGACGGGGCCGAGGAGCGCGCCCACGGCGGCGAGCAGTTTCACGTCGCCGCCGCACATGCCCCCGGCGCGAAAAAGCAGGTACGGAACGGCCGAACAAATGAGCACGCCGAGGAGGGAGACCCCGGCGGCCTGGAGCGCCGATGCCCCGCGTTTTTGCGCCTCAAACGCCGCGATGGCTGGCCCGACGAGCAAAAGCGGGAGGGTCAGCCAATTGGGAATATGGCCCGTTTTAAGGTCTGTACCTGCCGCCGCCGCCGATGCACCAAGGGCAAGAAGCGGTGGCAGGGAAAGCATGATTTTCGGTTCGATAAGACGTGAGGCGCGCGCCCTACTGGGCCGCCCCGTTGATGCCGCTGACGGAACCCGCTTGTTCGTTGACTTTGTCGTTCACGCGGTTGCCGAACGCCTTGAAGCCCGCGATGGCAATGAGCGCAATGACGCCCACCAAGATGATGTACTCGACGAGGTTTGCGCCGCGCGTGTCGTGAAGGAGGGAGAGTTTGCGGTTCATAGTGGGGCCTTTCGAAACGTGGAGACGAGGGTCGACAAAAGCGTTGGGGCGGTGCGGAAACTAGGGAAATGGCAGGAGCAAAATGTCGCGCGTGTCTTCGAAGCCGCGCACGAGGGGCGGCCCGAGAGCCGCAACCGCGACCGCCACGGTGAGCGAGACGGTGCCCACAAGAACGACGTATTCGCTCATCACTGCACCCCGCGTGTCGCGGAGAAGTGGCGAAGCGCCGTTCGTCGCGGGCGGGTTCATGCACAGCACTGTGCGAAGATTGTGCCACGACGGAATCGTCTCGCGTACTGGGAATTTGGGAACGCGGACCTCGGCCCGTGGCGCGATGGGTGAATGAAGATCCACCTCCGCCGTCCATCAGCACACGCTGAGATACGTTAAGAAAACACGCGGACGAACGGCCGAATGTTCTCTCGTGGGACCTCGGCCACCACTGACCTCGGCCACCACTGAGGGACGGCTTTTTTTTCCGCGGCTCGCTAGCGAGACCCTCGCCGAAAAGGGTCTAACCTCTCCGGCTCTTGCAAATTTCCAACGCGAGAGCCCAACCCAACGTTCCTGTCTGCTTCGCATCCAAAGCTCACCATTGGTCTCATCTTCGAGCCGTTCCCATCTGGCGAGCGAGTTCGAATCCGTGGGTCGTGTGCAGCAGGCGATCGAGTCGCACGTCCCGCTCCCGCCGTACAAGAGCGGAGCCGCCCTCCGTCGCGAGCGCCCGAGAGCTAGGACGGTTACCGCAGCCGTACTTCCTGTACGGCGAGGACAGCCGGCCGACGATGTCGGGTGCGCAGCAGGAGGGCGGTGGAGCGGGTCTAGCGAAGGTGACGATCGAGCCGCATAGGGCCGACTTGCACGGGCCCAGGGTGCGGGACGGAGCGCTTAATCTTGGGGGCGTCGACGTCGAAATGCTTGGAAAATGCCTTGAGTTGGTCGTGTTCGAGACCAATAAAGCTTTCCGTCGGGTTCTGCGGCCGAAGGTGCGGCTGCGACGTGGTGTCGATCGTCAGCGACACGGAGTCTGCCGCCGCGAGACGAAACGATACGTGGGCTGCGCCCGAGCCATCGGTGCGCGCAACCTCGCGATTGAGGTACAGCACGGGCAGGTTTGGGCCGCCGTCGGCGCGTACCGCCACAACGAGCGTGCGTTCTTTCACGACGCACGGGATGCGAACTTTGACCTGCGGCGAGTCGTTGCCCATGCGGCGAAGCGTGACCGGAATCGCCTGCGCCGGCGACCGAAAGCCCCGCGGACACACCGCCTTAAATTCAAAAACCTCGCCCTCTTGCCCATTGATTTGGAGCGACGCGGTCCCATCGGCCCCCGTCGTCTTGACGACCTTTTCGTGATGAAATATGTCGACCCCGGGAAGCATTTTTCCCGGGTCGCCCACCGCCTCAAAGACGATGACCTGGCTCGGTTTTTTTGGCGGGTCCAAAACGCTGCAGCCTAGCGAAAACAAGGACATCGCGGCAGCCCACACGGCGTGTGAAGAAGCCCGTGGCACCACCGATTGGGGCCAAAACTGCGGGCGCGTAGAAGGACACGGGCAGACGCCTCCGCTCCCTGCGCTAGGACACGCGGAGGTGGAAATACGCTCGCTATTTCGAGTAGTCCACGCCCTATACCGTCCCAGTCTGCTGCGCATACGTGGGGATGATTGCCGTACGATTCGAGGCGGATCGCCGTTTCCCAGCATCCGCCTAAGGTGCACCGGCTCGCCCTCGTGGGTCAATGAGAGAATCGGCGCTGTCTGTTCACCCGCAGGCCCCCGCGAACGATACGATGGCGCCCGTGACGGCTTCAATCGACAAACTTCTTGCCACCGTCGGCCTCAATGCCGAGGAAATTCCTTCGCGCGAGGGTTGGAAGCGCCTGCTCGCGCTGCTCTCGGAAAGGCTCGCCGGCGACGACGTTTTTTGGACTGCGATCGACGCCTCGGAAAGCGCGAATCGTCTGAAGACGGAGTTCTTGGGGGTGATGTCGCACGAGCTCCGAACGCCGCTCAACGGAATGCTCGGAATGGCCCAACTGCTGCGCGATACCGAGCTCGATGAAGAGCGCCGCGACTGGGTCGAAACGATTCTCACCTCCGGCGACAGCCTCTTGACCGTCGTCAATGCGATCCTGGATTTTTCCAAACTTGAGGCCGGCAGCCTCGCCCTGGTCGACGGCATCACGGGCCCCCGAACGCTGGCGTTCGACACCATGCAACTCTTTGCGGCCACCGCTCACCAGAAGGGCCTGCGCCTCTGCACCGTGGTGGAATCCGATGTCCCCGATACGGCCGGGGGCGATGATCGGCGCATTCGCCAAGTGCTCGCGAACATCGTCGACAACGCCATCAAGTTCACGGATGAAGGTCACATTGTTCTCCACGTTCGAACCGTGCACGCGGAGAACCAACATTCACTTTGGTTCGACATCACCGACACCGGCATCGGCATCGAGCCCGAGGTTCATGGGCATATTTTTGACTCGTTTGTTCAAGTCGACGCTTCAGAGACGCGACGCTTTGGCGGCACGGGGCTTGGCCTCGCGATAGCAAAACGCCTCGCAAACCTGATGCACGGAGAGATTTCGTTCGTCTCTACATTCGGCAGCGGTTCAACGTTTTCGTTTGAGGTCCCCTTGCGCTCCTACGACGAGGACGAAGCCCGTGCACCGGCCCACAGTTCCCTGCGCGTCCTGCTCATCGAGGGCGTTGAAACCGTTGCCGCGGCCCATCGCACGCTCCTGACGCAGCTCGGTCTTTCCGTGCACACTGCACAGACTTTGGACGGGGCAAAAGCGGCTCTTGCCGCCACCCCCAACGCCTTCGATTTGCTGTTGCTCGACGGCTCTGGAAACATCGATGCAGCGGTCGAACTTTGCGAGGCCCTGGCGATGGTTCCTTCGAGTCCCCCCGCTTTCGTGCTTGCCCCGTCGGGGCACTGTGCGCCGGCCACGCGCACGGATCGCGCGAAAATCGCGGTGATCGTGCATGGCCCCCTCCGGCCCGAGCACCTGCCGCGCATCGAACTGGCAGCGGATGGTGTTCGCTCGACCCTCGGGCAAATGATCGCATCGAGCAAAGAGCCATTGGGTGCCCGAAAGCGCCGGGCCCTCGTCGTCGAAGACAACGCGATCAATCAACGCGTGGCAGTGCGCACCTTGGAGCGCCTGGGCCTCGAAGCGGAAGCCGTCGGCAATGGGCGCGATGCCCTCGTGCGTCTAAGTCAAGACTCGTTCGATGTAGTCTTCATGGATTGCCAACTGCCCATCATGAACGGATTTGAGGCCACGCGGCGCTTTCGGCAAGCGGAGCCCGAGGGTCGCCACACCCCGGTCATCGCGATGACCGCGCAGGCAATGCCCGGCGACCGCGAACGTTGCATCGGGGCCGGAATGGACGACTACGTGTCGAAGCCTTTGCGCCTGGGAGATCTCGAACAAAAGCTCGTGCAGTGGGTCTCGAACGCGTAGCCATGGGCTCCCGCAGGCGGCGCTAACGCATGGCGGTTTTCGCGCGTTTGGTGCGCTTCGTTCCGCCCGGTGGAGGATCGTTTTCGAGCGCGAGAAGCCATCGAATCGGGTAGGTGTAGAGTGCACTCATGCGCTCAAGCGGCACCTCGTGGCCGAGGTCAGTCACGACCATCAGCTTCGATGAAACATGCTCTCGCTGGAGAATGGCGAAGCTTCTCCGAGTCTCTTGAACGACTTCATCGTTCGCACCCGTGAGAAGAACCACTCGGCGAATCGCGGTCTTTTGTTCGTGCAACCGCTGCACTCCGTCACCGAGCCAGTAGCCGTCGTTGGCCGCCAAAACGAGCCACCGGCTCCACACCGCAGCCTCGTGCACGCCAAGTTGCATCGCGACAAACGCGCCTTCGCTGAATCCGATGAGCACGTGCCTGCCCGGCTCGATCGCGTTTTTGCTCTTACGGCGAAGGGCCGCGAGCGCCTTGTCGACGTTGTCGCGCCCTTGTTCGGCGTTGTTGGCCCACCCCCGCAGCCCCCCGCCGCGATCTTCGTCGCCCTGGGGGCAGAGCAGCCACCCATAACGCCGGGCCACAGGCGCCCATTTGGCGCAGTCTTCGGCCACAGAAGCCCCGCGACCATGGAGCCAGAGGAGCACGCGCTTGCTGGTGCCTTTGGCGGGCGGGTAATAGAAGGCCTTGGCGTGGCCCGGGACGAGGAGCTCGCGCGGGCCTTTGTCGTTGCGCGCGTCGTTGCGCACTTCTTTTCGCGCGTCTTTTCGCGCGGGCACGGCGGTCGCGGCGACCGCAGGCGCGTGGAGAAACGCACTCAAAACGACGCCCAGTGCGATACGACGAAGGCCGACAACGCGTAACCGAGTGATGAGTGCAGAATACACGGAGACCTTCGCGTCAAGGGCGCATTAGCGAGTGCGCAAGTTCGCGCCCCAAGGAGTCTGCCTCGTCATCGCTGCGCGGCCAGTGGGAATCGACCTCCGCGCGGCGCGGCCTCGAACCATCTTCTTCCGCGGCCCAACCAAGAAGTGTCAGACGGTCGCCGTCGGCTCGGCGTTCGCGGCAAGAGTGCGCACCGAGCGGTGTGCGGCAATCGCCGCCAAAAGCCGCCTGCACGGCCCGCTCGCAAAGCACGGCGCGGCGCGTACACGTGTCGTCGAGGCGCCCGAGCAGCGCGGCGATGGGCGAGCCTTCACGGGTTTCGATGGCGAGCGCGCCCTGCCCGATCGCTGGAACAAATCGGCGAGGGTCCAGGCGCTCCGATACGCGGTGCCCGAGGCCGAGTCTTCGGAGCCCGGCCTCCGCGAGAATGATGGCGTCGAGGTGGCCGTCGTCGACGCGACGCAAACGCGTGTCGACGTTTCCGCGAAGAGGCTCGATGCGCAAATCTGGACGAATTCCAAGGACTTGGTGCGCCCGGCGTAGGCTCGAGGTGCCGAGCGACGCCCCACGCCGCAAGCTCTCGAGCGACGCGTATTTTTTTGAAACGAGGGCATCGGTGGGCGCCTCGCGAAGCGGAAAGCACGCCAATATCAGCCCCGGTGGAAGCGCCGCGGGCAGGTCTTTCAAGCTGTGAACGGCAAAATCGGCGCGCCCGTCGAGGAGCGCTTCTTCGATCTCTTTGACAAAGAGTCCCTTGCCTCCGACTTCGTAAAGAGGCCGGTCTTGAATGCGATCACCGGTCGTGACGACCTGCAATTCAACCGGTTCAAAGCTCGCATCCAGCGCGGCGATCGCCCGCACAAACGCTCGGCTTTGCGCGAGCGCAAGCGGTGACTTTCGCGTTGCAAAGGTAAAGGACGCCATGGCCCGCCGCCATAGCGCGAATTTTCCCAATGAATCCACCCATGCGTGCACAAAATACGCCCCGAGGCCGCGGCTGGACCACGGGGCGTTGCCATCAATCGACGTCGCCGCGCTTGCCGGGGCGAATGGGCCCTGCTGCCGCCACCGCGTCGCGCAAAATCCGAATCATGTCGGGGTTCGAAGCGAGAGCTTCGCGTGCCCTCTCGCGCCCGTTGCCCAGCGTCGTGCCGCTAAAAGAGAGGTGGCTCCCACTGCGATCGACCAAGGCTCGCGCGATGCCCAGGTCGAGAAGTTCGGTGATGCGGTCCACGCCGCAGCCCCAACGAATATCGAACTCCGCCTCGGTGAAGGGCGGGGCGCACTTGTTCTTCACGACCTTGACGCGGGTTCGCCCTCCGACGAGCTCGTCGCCGACTTTTAGCTGGCCAATGCGCCGCACATCGAGGCGCATCGACGCATAAAACTTGAGGGCATTTCCTCCAGTAGTGGTCTCGGGCGAGCCGAAGACCACACCAATTTTTTGGCGCAACTGGTTGATGAAAATGATGAGCGTCCCGGTGCGATGCGCCACCGCCGTGAGTTTGCGCAGTGCTTGGCTCATGAGCCGCGCTTGCAGCCCCATGTGCGCGTCGCCCATGTCGCCCTCGAGTTCCGCCTTGGGCACGAGGGCCGCGACGGAGTCGATGACGATAAGATCCACCGCGCCGGACCGCACCAAAGCCTCTGTAATATCAAGGGCTTGCTCACCAGTATCGGGCTGTGACACGAGGAGCTTGTCCACCTCGACGCCGACCTTTTTTGCGTAGTTCACATCGAGCGCATGCTCCGCATCGATGAAGGCGCAGATGCCTCCAACTTTTTGCGCCTCAGCGATCGCGTGAAGCGCAAGGGTCGTCTTGCCACTCGACTCGGGGCCAAAAACTTCAATGATGCGGCCCCGCGGATAGCCTCCGATGCCCGTCGCCAGATCGATGGAGAGCGAACCGCTCGAGAGCGTGCTGACGGGCTCGATCGTTGAGTCGTCGCCGAGAGGCATGATCGAACCCCGACCAAATTGTTTTTCGATGGACTGGCAGACGATCTTGAGTTGGCGGAATTTGTCGTTCTGAGCTTCGAGCATGATGCGTTTCCTGGGTTGAAATGAGCCAATGTATTCGCGCCCCATGTGACTCTCCATGGGGCGCGCTCGACCCTTCTGAGGTCTGAGTTTTTGCTGCCCGAATCACCTTTTCGATGAGTCCGGCGCGATTGAATGGTGGACCGCGGCGTTAGCCCGCCGCGTCGCCGTCGCCGTCGCTCGGGCCGGGCCGTCGGTCGAAGACGCGGTACGCCATCGCTTCGAGGAAGTGGGGCATGGCGACGCCGTCGGTGGCGGCGAGATCCGCAATGGTTCTCGCGACACGCAATACTTTTCCGAAACCCCGCGCGCTGAGACCGTATTTCGTCGCGGCGCGTTCGAGTTCCTGCGCTGTCGCGTCGTCCATCGGAACCACCTCCCCGACCTCGCGGGGCGTGAGGTGAGCATTGCATGCACTCTGCACAACACCCTGTTGGCGACGCTGGGTTTGCCGATCACGGGCCCGCAACACGCGCTCTCGAATGGCCGCGCTCCCCTCCCCTTCCGCTTTGCGTCGCAGTTCGTGGAGGCGCACCGGCGGAAGCGTCACGTGCACATCGAGCCTGTCGATGATCGGACCGCTGACGCGGGCGCGGTAACTCCGAATGCGATCGCGGGTGCATCGGCAGCGCTCGGTACCGTCGCCCAAGTGACCGCAAGGGCATGGATTCATTGCGGCAATCACCATTGGGCGCGCCGGAAAAGTGGCCTTCGCGCTGGCCCGGCTCACGGACACAAACCCGTCTTCCATCGGCTGGCGAAGGGCTTCCAACGTTGACCTCCGAAACTCCGGAAGCTCGTCAAGAAAGAGGACGCCGTGATGGGCGAGCGTGAGTTCGCCGGGGCGAGGAGGGTCCGATCCACCCACGATCGCGACGTCGCTTGCGGTGTGGTGCGGGGCGCGAAATGGCCTCGCTCGAACGAGGCCGCTATGGGCCCCGAGGAGCCCCGAGACCGAGTGAATCGCCGTGACCTGCAAGGCTTCACCGCGGTCAAGTGGGGGTAAAATCCCGGGTAAACGACGGGCAAGCATGGTTTTTCCTGCGCCCGGCGGGCCAACGAAAAGAATATTGTGCCCACCGGCGGCGGCCACTTCCATCGCCCGACGCGCCGTCGGCTGCCCGCGTACATCGCAGAAATCCTCGATGCCAAGGAGCGGATCGGCCTGCACCGAGACCTCGTCGGGCGCCGCGATGCAACCTCGCAGGGCATCGCCGAGCTCACCCAAGTGACGTATCGCGGCCACCGTGCACGTCCGCGCAAGGGCGGCCTCCGCCCCATTTCCAGCAGGTACAACCGCCAGAGAACACAGGCCCACGGGGAGCGAGGCGAGGGCCGGGAGGACCCCGCGCAGGGGCTGAATGACGCCATCGAGCGACACCTCGCCGAGGAGCATCGCGCCGCGTAAAAGCTGGGGATCAAGATGACCGAGGGCCGCCATGATCGCCGCCGCAATGGCCAAGTCGAAACCCGCGCCGCCCTTGCGAAGATCAGCGGGTGCCAAGTTCACAACGATGCGGCTCTCCGACAAATCCACGCCGATGCCCGCGAGGGCCGAGCGCACGCGCACACGACTTTCGCGCACCGCTACTTCCGCAAGACCCACAAGTTCAAAAGAGGGCACGGAATGAGTCGCATCCACCTCGACGCGAACGAGGCGAGCTTCAAGACCCGAGAGGGCCATCGATTGGGCTGTGGCGATCATGGCGAACCCTGTGCGAACTCTGTGCCAGCCATATTTGCAGGATATTTGCGCATTTATTGGCAGTTCCAGGCGGCCACGGCCGGCCGCGGTCGGCCACGAACCGTTCGTATGTCGTTCGTCGCCCACGCGAGGGCGCAGTCGCGTAGGATTTCGCGCGATGGTTGAGGCTCAGAGTCCCCACAAACAAACCCCGTCCGCGTCCGCCGCCCAATTCTCGGTGGGGTTGGCGGGTTTGGTGATGGCAACTTTTGTGGCGAGCGGGTCTTTTGTTGCGCTCTCGATGGCGACTGCCCGCCACGCCGCACCCGCGGCTAGCCCGGCGTTTGTCAGGCCGATTCCTTGATCCCGGCCCTGGCCCTCGGGCTCTCGCGGCGACTGCTCGCGGTCGGCATTCTCATGACCGCGTTCGCACTCTTGGGCTGCGTGGTTGAGGGCCGCGATCTCGTGCCGGCGACCGATGGAGAAATGGACCTGCGCGCCTGGGACGCTGAGCACCACGGGCCCGTCGAGCTCCGCGGCCTGTGGCGCTTTCGCGAAAATACCCTCAACGTCGACGACCTCGAAACCGGTCCCTTTGGCCATCTCGCGGTGCCTTTTAGCGCCCAACCCTCCCGCACGTCCGCGAACGAGGCGGTGCCCGTGGCAGGCTTCGGCGTAGCCCACATGCGTGTGCTCTTGCCGCCAGTGCCCCCGCCCGAGGGTGACATTACCATATATTTACCATACGTATACACTTCAGCCGAGTGGCATGTACGCATCGATCACGGCGACGAACGCGGTCTCGAGGTCGTTCGCAACGTCGGCCGCGTTTCGACGTCCGCGGTCGGTGCGATTTTTCAGTGGAGACCCGTCTTTGTGAGTCTGCCCGTGCCTCGCGGCGGTGGCACGTTGCATGTGCGCGTAGCCCTCAGCAACTACGCCCACGCGCGCTTCGGAATGTGGTCGACGCCGGTCATCGGAACCGCGAACGACGTCACCTCCATGCGGGTGGCCGAGGCGGGCGGCGAGTTCATTCTCATCGGTCTTTTGCTCATCACCGCCATTCATCACTTTATGATTTTTGCCCTTCGGCGAACAGAAATGGAACCCCTCTGGTTCGGCCTCTTCTGCGGCGTTGTTGCCCTGCGAACGATCTCATTGCGGTATGCCATACAAGATATTGCACCCACCATTGACACATACAACGTATTGATGCGCATCGAGTACGGGGCTGTGGCTTTTGCGCCCATCTTTTGTACCCTGCTGGTCGATAGCCTCGTCGGTGGCCTCCCGCGCTTTCCGCGCAACATGCTGTTGGGTGGCCAGCTCACGCTCAGCATTTGCTCGGCTGTCTTGCCCGCCGCGATTGTGACCGGGCCCGTGCTCAACGCCTCCCAACTGCTCATTCTTCCAGGCGGCGTGCTCGTGGTCTTGGGCCTTGCGCGCGCCTGGTCCCAGCGGCGTTCGCGCGAATCGATCATCGTCCTCGGGGGCTACCTCCTGATGGTGCTGTGCGGCGTCAGCGATATCCTCTCCAGCCTGCATATTTTGCACGCGCCGCTGCTAACGAGCTGGGGTCTCGCGGGCGTCGTTCTCTCGCAAACCTTCGTTCTCGCGCGGCGAAATGAGCAGGCCCGCGACCGATCCGAAGACTTGCTCGAAGCCCTCACCGCCCAGTCGATGGAGCTTGAGCGAAAGAACGCCGACCTCGCCCGGGTCGACGCGCAAAAAGACGAGTTTCTTGCCAATACTTCGCACGAACTTCGCACCCCCCTCAACGGCATCATCGGCCTCACCGAAGCCATGCTCGATGGCAGTGCGGGGCCCATTCCGCCGCAAGCCTCCCAGCAACTGCAGCTCGTCGTTGGTGCCGGACGGCGCCTCGCGGCCCTCGTCGACGACGTTTTGGACTTTGCCAAACTGCGGCACCACGCCTTGGAGCTACGCCGCGAACCGACCAATGTTCATCTGCACATCGACCTCACGCTGCAACTCACGCGCCCGCTCTTGAAGACCGATCGGGTGATCTTGCGGAGCGAAGTGACTGGCAATCTGCCCCCCGTGGACGCCGATCCCAATCGTCTCCAGCAGGTTCTTTTGAACCTCGTCGGCAATGCTGCAAAATACACGCATGATGGCGAGATCGTCGTTCGCACGCGGCACGATGGCGACATGGTGGTGGTGACCATCGACGACACGGGGATCGGCATCGACGACGACAAACTCGAGCATATTTTCGAGTCTTTTCGCCAAGGAGACGGAGGCATCGCCCGGCGCTACGGGGGCACGGGGCTCGGCCTCACCATCGCTCGAGAGCTCGTGCAGCTTCACGGCGGAACCATAACGGTGACGTCGAACGCCGGGCGCGGCAGTCGCTTTTCCTTTTCGATGCCCGTATCGACGGGAGCTGTCGATGTCAACGCGGCGGAGGCCCTACGAAGGCTCCTCGACGACCCATCGGGCAACGACGATGCGCCCGTTCCGAGCAGCACCATGGAGGTTCCAAGTCTACGCAAGGCGCGCATTCTAGCGGTCGACGACGACGAGACAAACCTCACCGTGCTGGTCGGTCAGCTCGAGCCCGACGGCTACGAAATTGTGACCGCGCGCGATGCCGCCGAGGCCCTCGAAAAGGTGCGCGACGGGGGCAATTTCGACCTCGCCATCATCGACGTGATGATGCCCACCACCAGCGGTTACGAGCTGTGCAGGGCGCTTCGCGAACGCTTCGACGCCGCGGAGCTACCCATCGTTCTTTTGACCGCACGCACGCAAATGCAAGACCTCCTCGAAGGCTTCAGCGCGGGTGCCAGCGACTACCTTCACAAGCCGTTTTCGAAGCGCGAACTTCGAGCCCGCGTGGAGGCCCATCTGCACGTCGTCCGGGCCAGCGCAGCTTACGGAAAGTTCGTTCCGCGCCAAGTCCTGGAACTGCTCGGGCGCACCCCTCAAGACCTTCGCCTCGGCGATTCGGTCAGTCGCACGGCCACGATTGTGGTCTTCGATTTCGCGAGTCTCACGGGCTTCGGCGACGACGAGGCGTCCGAAGAAACGATCGCAAAACTCAATCAATTTTTTGCAACGTCCAGTCATCGCATTCGGGCCGCCGGCGGCGTTCTTCACGGCCGAACGAGCCACGCGATGACCGTAATTTTTCCGTCCGATCCCCTCGCTGCTGTCACAAGCGCCGCACGAATTGTTCGCGATCACGGTTCGGCCCAGCCCATATTTGCTGGCATTCACCACGGCGAAGCGATCGTCGCGGCGGTCGGCGCCGACGGCCACATCGAGACCTCACTCCTCGGCGAAACGGAGCGAATCGCATCGCGCCTTTTGGGTCTCACGCGCGTATTCGGGTCGAGTGTGCTGATCAGCGATGCGCTGTTCGTCGCGCTCCCCGGCGACAACGGGCTCGCTCTGCGCAAGCTTGGTCGCGTCCAAACAAAAGTCCGCCCCGAGGCCACGGTGTTTCACGAAGTGCTCGACGCGGATGACGTGGCCCATCGCTTCCCGAAAATGCAAATGGGCGACGCATTTGCCCAAGCACTGGGAGCGTATTCCCTCGCCGAATTTGAGCGCGCAGCCTCGCTCTTTGGTGCGATTGTCGACCGAAATCCGAACGATGCCGCCGCTGAATTCTACCGCGATCTTTCGGCGGCTTACCTCAAAGAGGGACCCCATTCGGGCTTTGAGGGTGAGGTCGTGTTCGATGTTCTTTGACAAAGCCCCGTGCACGTTATTTGGTGAGGAATGCTCACATGGGTTGTGCCAACGGCACTGGCCTTGGCCGTGGTTTTCGCAGCGACGGCGGTGATCGCCGCATGGCGATGGAGAGGCATCGCCCTCGACAACACACGCAACGACCCTGCGGTCCGCGAGGCCAACGATCGGTGCGCCGCGCTCGAACAACTGCATGCGGCAAGCGCAGCTCGGGCGACCGAGGTGCTTGCAGAGCGCAGTTACCTGGAGCGGCAGTGCGCAGAACTCGCGGAGCGCGTGAGCCAGAACCTCGTCACCCTCAAGCAACAAGACGACTTCTATCGGCACACGTCTGACGAGCTGCACGTGCCGGTCGCCGCGATGGTGGGTATCGCCGAGGGGCTCGCTGAGAAATCGCGTGCCAAGTACGATCGAAGGTTCACCCACGATTTGCTCCTCGTGGCCAGCACCGGCAAGAGGCTGATGGCCATGCTCGCGAACGTCGTCGATTTCGCTGCCTTGCGTCTGGGCACCATCGCCCTCGAGAGGCGCGCCATCGATCTGCATTCGCTTGTGAACGTCGTCCTCACCATGCTGGGCCCGGCGATCAGTGAAAAACGGGTCACCGTATCGAACGACGTCCCGCCAGATTTGTACGCCCTCTTCGCCGACGAACTTCGGGTCCAGCAAGTCCTCGTGAGCTTGCTCGGCAATGCCATTCGCGTGAGCGCCTCGGGAACGGTCGTCGTTCGCGCAACGATCGCCGCGAGCGACATCGATCTCTTGATCGCCGACAGCGGTGCCGGCCTGCGTCCGCGAGCCCTCCGCGCGCTTTTGGATCCGCACGTGGAGCTCTCCGCCGAACCCGATTTGGAGGTCCGCACGAGCGGCCTCGGCGTGCGCGTTTGCAAGCAACTCATCGAGCTTCACGGCGGCCTATTTCTGGCCTCGTCCACCGTTGGCGAGGGGAGTGTTTTTGGGTTCCGTTTGCCGTGGACGGCAGATGCCGCGAGCGGCTCCGTTTCGTCGTCGTCGCGCACGCATTCCGATGGCGGCGAAGGCGACGTCAGCAGCCGTGCCGCAACCCTGGCAGCCATGCTCGCCGCGAACAGCATGCCGCTCGAATCCTCGCCGGACAGCAGCCCCACCCAGGTGTTCGTGGGAGTCCCAAGACCCGGGGCCGCCGTGACCTTTCGGCTAAATTCTCCAATGGTTCCGAGTATTTCGCTGACCGCCGATCCCGAACCCGATTCGATCGCGGCACCGCCTCAACGCCCGACGGCCCCACCGAGCGGCGGTTTTATCGCGGCCAAACCGCTCTACCCCCCCGAGTCACCCATCCCCGCGTCGCCGCGCATGCCGTCGAGCATTCGGGTGCCTCCGTCGGGCCGGGGTTTGCGCCGCTACAGCGCGCTCATCGCCGACGACGAAGCCATCAACCTTTCTCTCCTTACGCAGCAACTTGAGGGCATGAATCTCCGGGTCACCCAGGCGAGCGACGGCGCGACGGCGTGGGATTTGTTCCAAAAAGAGGGCCCGTTTGATGTCGTGCTTCTCGACGTCGTGATGCCCAAAATGAACGGCTACGAGGTTTGCCGCCTCATTCGTACCCGCTTTACCGCGGCCGCCGTGCCCGTCGTCATGCTGACGGGCAAACACGATGCGCGGGAGTTTGTGCAGGGGTTTGAGGCGGGTGCCAACGATTTTGTGACGAAGCCCTTCGCGAAAAAAGAACTCACGATGCGCGTCGGCATGCATCTCGGCATCGCCAAAACCAACGAAGCCCTCGGGCGGTTTGTGCCCCGTCACTTCTTGGAACTCCTCGGGCGCGAAGCCATCATCGACGTGCAGCTCGGCGATCAGGTGGAGCGCACGATTCCAGTGCTTTTCGGCGATGTGCGGGGCTTCACCCCGATAGCGGAGGCCATCGGAAGCGCCGAGACTTTCGCGTTTCTCAACTCACTTCTGTCGCGCATTGGGCCTGCGATTCGCCACCAAGGAGGCTTCATCGACAAGTACATCGGTGACGCATTCATGGCTCTTTTTCCGTCCTCGATCGACGGAGCAGTACGCGCCTGTGTCGCCATTCAGCGCGAGATCGACGGCTTCAACGCAGCGGGCCTCGCGCCCCTCGGCAAGCCTGTATCGCTGGGTCTCGGTCTCCACGTGGGCCCCATGCGCCTCGGCACCATCGGCGAGCATGAGCGCTTTGAAGCCACCGTGATCAGCGACGCTGTGAACCTCGCGTCGCGACTGGAGTCCCTCACAAAAGTTTTTGGCGTGCGCGCGATCGTCACCGAGAACGTCATTTCTGCGGCCGCCGGCACCTACGAAGTCCGTCACCTCGGCGCGGTGCGGGTTCGAGGCAAGCTTCACTCCGTGGGAGTCTTCGACCTTGTCGCCTGCGACGACGAGGAGGCCCGTGAACTCAAATGCATGACGCGCGGGCGTTTCGAAGAGGGCGTTTTTGCCTTTGCCGGGGGCAAGTTTGCCGCCTCGACAGAAGCCTTCGAAAGCGTCTTGATCGAAGACCCCAGCGACGTCGCCGCGCGGTATTATCTTCGACTGCTCGCCGATTTCCATCTCAACGGCCCGCCCGCCGATTTTGACGGCACCCTCGTTTTTTTGGCCAAGTGAGACGCCCATTGCCTCCACGCGGATTGACCCTTCGCCTGATCTTGCTCCTTGCGTTGCTTGTGAGCGGCTGCGCGTCCAGCGCCCCCGCAGACGCAACGATTGAACAGGATCGGGTTAACGCGAATGCTCTCACGTTGACGTCTGCTGGCCTCCAGGTCGTGGGGCCGCTCCCATGGTGGCCGACACTCCTAAAGCCCCGTGAAGCCGCAGCCGAGGCCCCGGGAACGATAACCTTTGCGCCGTCGGCCTCGGTCATCGCGCCGAACCTTGTGGCACCCGATTATCCCTACGGCGCGGGCACCACGCGTTTCAGTATGGAGATTCCATGTTCCGTGGCAAACGCGCCCGCGGCCCTCTCGCTTGCCGTCGTCGACTCGGCGATGCACTTGGTGATTCGCGAGCGGTCGAGCGGTGCGGCCGTCGAGGCGTCGTCCGGGTGGCTGGCAACGGTCGTTGGCGAGGGACGAGCGGAGCGCCGGCGCGAGGTCATCGCCCTGCCCGCCCCGGCGCGCTGCGAGGGCAGTGCGGTCTACGATGTGCACTGGAACATCAGCAACCAGCACGTGTCGAGTTTTGGGCCATGGATCGCGCCGAAGGTGTCGTCCCTCGCCGTTGCCCAGGCAAGCTTTGCCGCTGAATTCGGCACGTCGCTTTTCTTGATTGGCGGCCTGTTGATGGTGGCCGCCTACCACCTAGGACTTTGGTTTGTGCGCCGCCGCGAGCGAGCACCCCTCACCATGGCCGTCTTCGCGATCTTGCTGGCCTCGCGCGTGGCAACGGTGCGCCACGTGACCGGGATCCTCGTGCCTTTTTTTGACAATTTTCGGTTCTTGGGGCCCATCGAAATCGCCACGATTCCGCTGCTGTCCATGGTCTTCGAGCAACTGCTCCATGAGGTCGTGGCCCCGGGAATTCCCGAACCCGTTCGTCGTTTTTTTAAGGTGACGCAGGCTCTGCTTTTTCTCGCGGTGCTGCCCTCCGGAATCGTCTTCATCTGGGCCGTGCTCCTGCCCCTGGTGCAGCTTGTCGCCGTGGTTTCAGTCTTCGTCACCACGGGCTACCTCGCGCGAAAAGTCGCCCGCAACGCCGACGCCGACACCCTGATTGTGGCGTCGGGCTTTGTCGTTCTGACAGGGGCATTTGTGGCCGAGGTCCTCGATCAGCGGAGGATCATCGTCGCCCCAGGCGTTGCCAGCTACGCGCAGCTTTTCTTGGTATTTTCCCAGGCATTTGTCATTGCCAAGCAGAACGCCGAAGCGCGCCGCTCCGCCGAAATACTTTCGTCTGAACTGCGGGTCATGAACCTGGAACTCTCGGAAGCCGCACGACTCCGCGACGATTTTGTTTCCAACGTCTCGCACGAACTTCGCACGCCGGTGCACGGCATTGTTGGCCTCGCCGAGGGCATGAGCGAAGACCCCCAAATGCCCGAGGTGTTTGCGCACCGCATGCAGCAGGTGATGGCGAGCGGGGTTCGGCTCCGCACGCTCGTCGATGCCCTGCTCGACTTCGCCAAGCGCGGGGCCGATGAGCTTCGGTTCGAAAAGGTACCCGTCGACCTCGCGGCAGTGGTTGCAGAGTGCATTCAAGAGTTCCCGGGCCGCCAGCTGCGCGCGTCCGTGCCGGTGCACTGGAAGCTTGAGGCCGTGCCCTCCATCGATGCGGACCAAACGCGCATCAAGCGGCTCGTGCATGCACTTCTTGGCAATGCTGTCAAGTTTGTGGAGAATGGCAGTATTACGCTAACGCTCACGCGCACCGCTCAGGGTGCGGAACTCCGGATCACCGACACGGGCCCGGGCTTGCCCGCGGTGGTCCGCAAGCATCTCTTTGAGCCATTTATTCAGGGCGAGCGTTCAGACGCGCGCACCCATGGCGGGGCAGGCCTCGGCCTTGCTTTGGCCAAGAAAGTTGTCGCCATCCACGGCGGTTCCATCGAACTCACCGACGGCCCACAGGGCGGCACGAGAGTCACGATCCTGCTCCCATTCGCCGCGGCCAAGAGCTCGGTGTGTGCGGAGAGCGAAGGTACCCGCGTCGGGGCGTTGGCACTTTCGGACGCCGAACCCTCAGCGACGCTTTCCCCGCCTTCTTTCGGGGAAATCTCCCTGGCCTCGCCCCTCTCCGATGCCCTGACTGCCCTGTCCAGCGCACCCAGCGGCGGCCGCATTCTTGTGGTCGACGACGAGCCCATCAACCGCGAGGTTCTGCGCCAACAGCTCTCGACGATTGGCTACGAGGTCGCTGAGGCCGCCGGGGGTCGGCAAGCCCTCGATGCCTTGGTCAACGGCCTTGCGCCGGACTTGATTCTCCTCGACGTGATGATGCCGGAGATGAGCGGCTACGACGTGCTCGAAGAGATCCGGAAGACGAGCGCCGAATCGGCCCTTCCCGTCGTGCTTCTGACCGCCAAGAACCGCGAACAAGATGTGGTTCGAGGCTTTTCGCTGGGCGCCAGCGACTACATCACGAAGCCATTTTCTAAAGCCGAGCTGCTGGCGCGGGTGGGTCACCATTTGCGACTCGTGCTGATGCTGCGCCACTTGGGCGAACAACTCCTCGCTCACGAAAAGCTCGTCGGCACGATCGAGAATTTGCGGGCGTTGCGCGTTCGCGAAACGGGCGAATTGCGGCAACTTCGCTTGGAAGTCGCGCGGGTCAGAGAAGACGTCAAGACCCTGCGAGGCCATCTTTTGCAAGGTGAAAAGCTTGCAGCCCTCGGGCAATTGGTGGCGGGCGTGGCCCACGAACTTAACAACCCCATTAGCTACATTGGCCAAGCCCAAGAGTCGCTCCACGAGTTTTTTGAGACGCTCTCGCGCCGCCTCGAACGGGGCGACGATGCGAAGGCTCTCGCCGGCGTCAAACAAGATGCGACTGGCATGCTCGAACTGGCGGGCTACGTGGGAACGGGCGCCACACGCATCCGCGACATCTGCTCGGCGCTTCGCAATTTTGCCCGCACCGACATGGAGCTCACCGACGACGTGGATCTCGCCGACCTCGCCGGCGAGGCCATGGTGATGCTCAAAAAGCGGCTCACGCGCCACACCGTTCGCGTGGCAACCGAGGGGGCACCGCGCATTCGCTGCCACCGCTCGCACGTGGGGCAGGTCATCGTGAATTTTCTTTCGAATGCGGGAGACGAACTCGACGTGTGCGTCGCCGAACGCGGTCACAGTTTCGATGGTCAAATTCTGTTGAGCGCGACTCTCGTCCATCGAGGTCGCGACGGCGTTCTGATCGCCATCGAAGACTCGGGTCGCGGCGTTCCTGTGGAGCTTCGCGAGAAGATATTCGAGAGCTTTTTTACGACAAAACCCGCAGGAAAGGGCACGGGCCTTGGCCTTGCAATCTGCACGGAAATCGCGCGGGACCACGAGGGGACCGTGCATGTCGGCGTGAGCACGCTTCTTGGGGGCGCATCGTTTGAGCTGTGGATTCCCCTCGACGGACCGGCCCAGATCGGCCCCCCAAGTGCTAGCTGACACGCCGTGACAGCGACCCTCTTCGATTTCAACGGCGTCCTCGTCGACGACGAACTCGTGCATCTTGCAGCCTTCGCCGACGTGTTGGCGCCGATGGGCATCGTGCTAACGCGCGAACGATACGACGAGCGGTATCTTGCCTACGACGACCGCGGTTGCTTTCGCGAGGTGCTCAAAGACCACGGGCGCGCCCACAACGAGGCCGCGGTGGCAGCACTTGTCGCCGCAAAGAAGCCCTTCTACAAGGCCCGCATTGAGACGGGACTGCGCATCTTTCCCGGGGCCGCGGAGCTCGTGGCGCGGCGCGCGAAGGTCGGACCCGTGGGCATTGTTTCCGGCGCCCTCGAATGCGAGATTCGTTTCGCACTCGCGGCGATGGGCGTGGCTGAACTCGTGCAATTTATCGTACCAGCGGAGGCAACCACGGCGTGCAAGCCCGATCCCGAGGGCTATTTTTTGGGCATCGAAGAGGCGCGCAAGCGAGGTGCGCGAGGGCCCATCGTGGTCATCGAAGATGCCACCAACGGCGTCATCGCGGCCAAAGCGGCGGGCCTTCGCTGCGTTGCGGTCACGCACACTTACGGGCGCGAGGCGCTGGTGGGTGCGGGCGCCGATGCAGTCGTCGACACCCTCGATGCCATGACGGACGTCCTCCTTCAGGGCCCGTGATGAGGGTTCGCGGGCGCGTCCGGCTCGCGACTTTCGGCGCGACTTTCGGGGCGATGCTTGGCGCGCCCGAGGCGACGGCCCAGCTTGAAAAAATGCGGCCGCCCGTGATCGTTCCGAGGTTTCGCCGCGACGTGCCGGCGATGCGCGGAATGACCATCGGCCCCATCGAGAGCGCGTGCCACCCAGGAGTTGGCTACGGCTCGAAGGCCTACGAAGCCACGTTGGACGAGCTCGTGTCCTGGGGCGTCAACTGGGTATCGCTCACCCCGTTTGGCCGCGTCGGCAACACCGAGGGCCGCGGCGTCGACCCCACCTTCGAGGCGTCACCGACGGCGAATCGCAAGAACATCGGCCTCGCCATCGACCAGGCCCATGCGCGTGGCCTTCGCGTGTTGCTCGTTCCCCATCTTTGGATCGAATCCGGCGATTGGCGCGCAACTATCCATCCGCAGGGCGAGCTTGCGTGGAAACAGTGGGCAGAATCGTACACACGATTTGCGACTGCATGGGCACAGGTTGCTGAAAAACACCACGCGGATGCATTTGCCGCCGGGGTGGAGCTGCGCTCCTGGGTGACAACCCGTCATGCGCACTCCTTTTCGGATGTTATTCGATCCATACGAAGCATTTACAGCGGTATTCTTACGTATTCCGCCAACTGGGACGACGCCGAACACACCCTTGTCTGGGGCGATCTGGACCTCATCGGAATCAACGCTTTTTACCCCCTCGCCGACGGCCCGAACGCAACCCCCGACGCCATGCGAAAGCGCGCGGTAGGCATCGCTGGCGAGGTCCGCGCCTTGAGCGAGCGGTGGCGCAAGCCCGTCTTCTTTTCCGAAATGGGCTACACGACGCGGCCCGATCCCGCATGGAAACCCTGGGAATGGCCTGAAGATCTTGGGCGCCCGGTGGTCGATGAGGCAGCCCAGGCGCTCGCCACCGCTTCGCTGCTCGGGCCCTTCATCGACGACGAATCGTTTCCAGGATTTTTCGTGTGGCGCACCTACGCCGACCCCAACGACGTCTCACAAGAGCCCGCGTGGGGCTTTTCGCCGCGGGGCAAACAGGCGGAAGGTGTGTTGAAAAATTTTTGGCGCAGACCCTGGCCCGGCGAAGCCTCGCGGTGGCCAACGATTCGCCGTGACTAGCGCCAGCGGTCAGCGCAATTGGTATTTTTCTTATGTCCCCGAGGTCATGGCCCCGCGTCATTCCCGTGGGCCGAGCCTCTTGCGCAGTGCGGCATTGTTCCACTAGTTTGGAAAGTTGGTAGACTGCCGGGGCGTTGTTTCACGCCTCAAGGAGATTCCGATGGGTGCATTCGTTCTCGCGTTTGGTGACGGCTCCTCCGAGGGTTGCCCGTCGCGTCGTGATCTATTGGGCGGAAAAGGCGCGGGGCTCGCCGAGATGGCTCGCCTCGGGCTGCCCGTGCCCCCTGGTTTTACACTCACCACCGAGGTATGCACACGTTATCAAGTCGACGGAATACTTCCCGCAGACGTTCAGAACGAGGTGCGCCAGGCGATGGCGAAACTCGAAGCTGGCCTCGGTCGAACGTTTGGCGGCGACGTTCCGCTATTGGTTTCCGTGCGCTCCGGGGCGCGCGCCTCGATGCCTGGCATGATGGATACGATCCTCAACCTCGGGCTCTCGCGAGCGGGCGTGGAAGCGCTGTCTCTGCAGACCGGTGAGCCACGATTTGCCTGGGATTCCTACCGCCGTTTCGTCGCAATGCAGGGCAGTGTGGCCCTTGGAATCGACAAACACCACTTCGACGACGCCCTCGAAGGCGTGCGTCTCAAGGCGGCTCGCACGCGCGGTCTCGATGTCACGCGGTTCAATTCCGAAGAGCTTCGACGCGCCATGCCCGACAGCGAACTGTCTACCGAAATGCTTGAAGATGCCGCGACGGCGTTCGAAGAGGTTGTCGTCAAGCAGACAGGAAAGGCGTTTTCGCAAGACCCTTGGGACCAGCTCTGGTCAGCGATTTCCGCCGTCTTTCGCTCGTGGAATAACCCTCGAGCCATCACGTACCGGCGCATGCACGACATTCCCGCGAGCTGGGGAACTGCGTGCAATGTGCAAGCAATGGTTTTCGGCAACCTCGGTGCGACCAGCGGTACGGGCGTGGCGTTCACGCGCAATCCGTCCACCGGTGAGAATGTTCTTTACGGCGAGTGGCTCCCCAATGCCCAAGGCGAAGACGTCGTGGCGGGCATTCGCACGCCGCTCCCCATCTCCAAAACCGCCAAGAGCGACGGCACCTCGCTTGAGGAGTCGCAGCCCGCGGTTTTCGAGGAATTTGTCGCGGTAGCGCGCCGCCTCGAGGCTCACTTTCGCGACCTCCAAGACATCGAGTTCACGATTCAAGACAGTCGCCTCTTCATGCTCCAGTGCCGCTCAGGAAAGCGCACCGCCAAGGCCGCTGTGCGCATCGCCGTGGAGCTTGTGCGCGAGGGCGTCATCACGAAGGCCGAAGCCATTCAGCGCGTGGACCCGAAGAGTCTCGACCAGTTGCTGCACCCGACGCTCGATCCTCTTGCGCCCAAAAATCTTGTGGCGCGCGGACTTCCCGCAAGCCCCGGTGCCGCCTCCGGGCAGGTCGTTTTCGACGCCGACGAAGCAGAGCGAAAGGCGATGACGGGGCTGCCCGTGATCCTCGTGCGCACCGAGACTTCGCCTGAAGATATCCACGGAATGAAGGCGGCACGGGGCATTCTCACGGCGCGCGGCGGCATGACCAGCCACGCCGCGGTGGTGGCGCGCGGCATGGGCAAACCATGCGTCGCCGGCACGTCGTCGATCCACGTCGATGAGCGCGGCGGGCAGCTCACGATTTCGGTGGCGGGGGAAGGCGGCGAAAAGAAACTTATCACCGTCAAGCGCGGCGAGATTCTCACCCTCGACGGCGGCGCGGGCGCTGTGTACCTCGGCGGCGTACCGACGGTGCCTGCGGTGGCGAGCGACGAGTTCACGGAACTGATGCTCTGGGCCGACGAATTTCGACGCCTTCGCGTCCGCGCCAATGCCGATACCCCCGTTGATGCCCACGTCGCGAGGTCGTTCGGCGCGGAGGGAATCGGCCTGTGCCGCACCGAGCACATGTTCTTCGACGACGAACGAATTGCAGCCGTGCGCGAGATGATTCTTGCCGAGGAAAAACCCGCACGCGAGCGAGCTTTGGCCAAGCTCCTTCCGCACCAACGCGGCGACTTCATCGGCATCTTCCGCGAGATGGACGGCCTTCCCGTCACCATTCGCCTCCTCGATCCGCCACTCCACGAATTTCTTCCGGACAAGGAGGCGCAGCTTGAGAGCCTCGCCGCCTCCATGAAGGTTCCCTTGGCGCGCCTTCGCTCCCGCGTGCGCGATCTCCACGAGTTCAACCCGATGCTCGGGCACCGCGGTTGCAGACTAGCCGTCACCTATCCCGAAATATACGCGATGCAGGTTCGCGCAATACTTGAAGCAGCCGTTCAAGTTCAGCGAGAGGGCGTCGACGTGCAGCCCGAGATCATGATTCCGCTGATCATCAGCAAAGCGGAACTTGACCGCATGAAGCACATCGTCGACGAGGTCGCGCGAAGCGTCTTTGATGCGACAAATTGCGTGGTTCCGTATCTTTTCGGCACCATGATCGAGCTGCCGCGCGCAGCCTTGATGGCCCACGAGCTCGCTGTTTCTGCGGAGTTTTTCTCCTTCGGAACGAACGACCTCACCCAGGCCACCATGGGTCTCTCTCGCGACGACGCAGGCCGATTTCTTCCCGCCTACGTCGAGGCCAACATTCTTGAAAAAGATCCCTTTGTCTCCATCGACATCGACGGCGTCGGTGAACTCGTTCGCGAAGGGTTCAAACGCGGCCGCCGCACACGCCCGCTCTTGAAAGTAGGCATCTGCGGAGAGCACGGCGGCGACCCGGCCTCGGTCCGCTTCTTCCACGACGCCGGCCTCGACTACGTGAGCTGCAGTCCGTTTCGCGTTGCCATCGCTCGGCTTGCGGCTGCCCAAGCCGCCATCGACGAGTCCGGCGCTGTCACAACCCCTTCCACCGCCTAAAGGCCCGTGGCGCAGCCTTCCAGCCCCGGCGTCGCGCCATTTTGGCTTCGCGCCGCCGGAGCCTTTTGCCGCGCGGGCGAATCACGTATGTACTCTAACTGGGTCGCGAACTCCGTTAGGTATACGGCGTATTCCCTCTCTAGCGACCCAGTTTTTCGAAGTACCAGACGCCCTTCCAGTTGATCATATCGCCCACGGGAATTTTCATCGTGCGCGAGCCTTTCATGACCACGAGGGTGCAATTTTTGGACTTCCAGACGGCGCGCTTCCAGCCCTTTCGCGTCGGCGAAATCTGCACCATCGTCTTGCCCGGTTCGAGGGCCACAAACTTTGATTCGCCAAGTTCGGGGTGCCGTTTTCCGAGGCGTTCCACCGCGCGCAAGTACGGCTGGTGAATCTGTTTTTCCCATTGACGAAGCGGATCGGGCATGTCGCGCCCGAGCAAAAAGGCCTCTTTCGGCAGCGCCAAATCAAGGGCCAGATCGCCGTTGCCCATGCGTGCCGCGTCGAGGAGATTCATGCCGCGCTTGGCAAGGCTGTCGGCCGATTCGGCGGGCAAACTAAGCCCGGGAATGGAGGCGCCCGCATCGAGGATCATCACGACGGACACACCCGCGTCGCCCAGCGTTTTTCCTGCGTCTCTGCCCGCATCCGACCCGGGCGGATGCATCTTGGGGCCGCACGCCGCGAACACCGGCAGCAGCAAAATCACTGCCGTCACCCGCGCCCGCTGCGCGAACTTTTCACCGTCGAATACGCGAGCCACGCAGCGAAAAAAGACCACCATCATGCGAAGTTCGGCAGCGGCACCGCATCGACCTGAAGAACTTCTTCGAACATGCGAATCTCGGACAGGCAGGCCTCAGACGGCCGCGATGCGAGCTTGAACTTGGCACACGAGGCAAGGCCCCCCTCGAAGAGTTCGTTTGTCACGTGAAGCACGTTGAGCCCGTGGCGTTTCAAGACCCCGAGCACGTTGGCCAGCGTTCCTACGCGGTCGACCATGCGGAGTACGATCTGAAACTGGGCCGGCGTGCCCGTCGCGACGTTGACCGCGTGGGGAACCTCGCCATGCAGCAAAAACGCTCGAATAATGCGCACGGTTTCGCCGGCGATGGCGAGCTGCGCCTGGTCCGTCGAGGCCGCTATATGCGGTGTTCCGTAAATCAGACCTCGCCCATTCGTAGGAATACGCAGCGGTTCCACGCGACCTGTTTTCGTACGCGGCTCGTCTGCGCGAACGTCGAAGGCCAAGCGAAGGCCTCGGGTGTCGACGGCCTGGTCGACCGCGGCGTGGTCGAGGAGGCCCGCCCGCGCCGTGTTCACGAGCATCGCGCGCTCGGGCAAAGCCTTCAAGACTTGCTCGTTTACAATTCCCCGCGTGCGATCGTTCAACGGCAGGTGGAGGGTGAGCGCGTGGCACTTGGCGGCGAGTTCTTCAAGACTCTTGGCGTAGCCAATGTTCGCCTCCCGCGCTTTGGCCGGGTTGAGGCTGCGGCTCCACGCGACGACGTCCATGCCGAAGGCCTTCGCCCGGTGCGCCACCTCGCGGCCGACACTTCCGAACCCCGCAATACCCAGGGTTTTTCCTAGCAAACCCTCGGCCTTGGAAAACTCTTGTCGCTCCCAAGACCCGGCGCGAAGACTCGCCACCGCATCGGGAATTCGGCGATCAAGCGACACCAAATGCCCAAAGACAAGCTCCGCCACCGCCGCTGCGTTTTTGCCTGGCGTATAGGCAACGTATATACCACGTGCACTCGCAACCTTTACATCAATGTTGTCGTAGGCAGCGCCGGCCCTCACGATGATGTGAAGCTGCTTGGCTCTTCCGAGCGCTTCGGCGGTGACCTCGGTGGAGCGCACGACGAGAATACCGACATTTTCGATGCGCTCGACGAGAGCATCGCGGGTCAGATCGGGCGCGTACTCCACGTCGACGGGCAACGAAGCGAGTTCGTCGAGGGCAGATGAATGGAGGCGGTCGGCAATCAAGACGCGCATGGTCAAATGTTATCCAGTGTTTCCGGTGTGCGCAGGCGAATGTGGGCGGGGCAGCCCTTGAAGTGCGGCGCGGGGTGCAACGGTCAGAACCTTACCGCGAAACACCACGGTTGCCGCACCGTCTCTTTCTTCGACCCATGGCTCAAGGCCCAGCTGGGCTGCGGCTCGAAACTTGGCAAGGTACGGACCACCGTCTTTTTCGTGTTTCACCCACGTGTAAAGTGCATCCATTTCGCCCGCATACAGACCATCGCCGATCCACAATTCTTGAGACCCGTCGCTGAGGTGAAGCACCGCGTCGCCGCCGGTTTCGGCGATTCCTTCAATAAAGTAGGGCACATCGTCGACCTGAAAATACGTCCAGTCGTAGCCATTGACGAGAACCATTCGGCCGTCGATCGGGTGTTTTCCGATCCACGCATGCATCGCGCGCGCGAGCCCCTCGTGCTCCACCGCCTCGTCTGCGTGAAAAAATCGCCCCTGGGCGCCGAGGCGAATGGAGCTCTCGCGCGAACGGCCAGGGGGCGGAGGCCAATGAAAAAACTGGGGGTCGTCGCTGGGCTTCGCCACGGTATTTCGATGGTGGGCAGGCCGGTCCCACGGGGCACCGGCGGTTCTTGAACGTGCCAAGCCTAGGCTAGTCTCGGGGCACGCGCACGAGCGAAGAGCGCCCCCGCGTGGCCGACCGCAGAGCCGCGGATGCCCCATTTTCTCAGCAGAATCGCAGCGTTCCACGCACGCGTGATCGCCGTAGCTGCGCACGGGGCGAGGGGCTAGGAACACCCCATGAACATCGAATCGCTTCAATCGTTCGTCGAACTATTGGAATCGCGCGGCGAACTCGTGCGCATCACGGAGAAGGTCAGTGCGCACCTTGAAGCGTCGGCCATCGCAAACCGCGTGATGAAGGCCGGCGGCCCAGCTCTCCTCTTCGAGAACATTGAAGGTTCACAGTTTCCGCTGCTCATGAATCAGTACGGCTCGCGCAAACGCATGTCTCTCGCGCTGTCGTGCGAAGACCTCGAAGAGCAGGCCGCGGCCATCTCGAATCTCGTGCATATGGTGTCTAAAAATGCCCGCTCGCTCGCGGCTCTTGCGGGGAAAATTCCTGAACTTGCGAACGCCCTGCCGCGCGCCGTGAAAAAGGCGCGCTGCCACGATGTGGTCTTGACCGGCGACCAAATCGACCTCGAGATACTGCCCGTTTTGACGAGCTGGCCTGACGATGGCGGGCCCTTTTTTACGCTGCCCAATGTCATCACGAAAGACCCCGACACGGGCGTGCGCAACATCGGCATGTACCGCATGCAGCGCATCGACAAACGCACCACGGCCATGCACTGGCAGATTCATAAAACGGGTGCGCGGCACTTTCGCCGGGCCAAAGAACTCGGCCAGCGCCTCGAGGTTGCGGTCGCTTTCGGTGGCCATCCCGCGCTTACCTACGCGGCCACAGCTCCCCTTCCAGACGGCATCGATGAGTGGATGTTCGCTGGCTTTCTGGCGAAGCGCTCCGTGAGAACCGTCACGGGAAAGACAGTGAGTCTGGAGGTTCCAGCCGATGCGGACTTCGTCTTGGAAGGCTACGTGGACCCCTCGGAAGCACTCTTTGATGAGGGGCCATTTGGCGACCATACGGGGTATTACACACCCGTAGATAAGTTCCCGCGGTTTCATGTCACCGCCATCACCCATCGCTCGGACGCGGTCTTTCCCGCCACCCTCGTGGGGCCCCCGCCGATGGAAGACGCGTGGATCGGAAAGGCGACGGAACGTCTTTTTCTTCCGCTGCTGCGCACGATGTTTCCCGAGGTTATCGACATGAATCTGCCCGTCGAAGGCGCGTTTCACAACCTCGTCCTCGTGAAGATCAAAAAGCAGTACCCGTTCCACGCGCCGCGGGTCGCCCATGGTCTGTGGGGCGCCGGGCAAATGATGTTCTCCAAAGTCATCGCCGTTTTCGACGAAGATGTTGACGTGCAGAATACAGCCAATGTCGTCTGGCGAATGCTCGCGAACATTGATCCCAAGCGCGACATCAGTTTCGTCGACGGCCCGATCGACCAGCTTGATCACGGTGCCAATCAGGCCCTCTTCGGCTCCAAGATGTGCATCGATGCCACGCGCAAATGGCCTGAAGAGGGCTACACGCGCGCTTGGCCCGAGGTGTGCGCGATGTCGCCCGCGGTGGAACGCCGCATCGACGATTTGTGGCCGCGCCTCGGCCTCGGCGACGGCCCGACGGCATCACCCCTTGAGGCCTCGCCGCCCCCGTGGCAAGTGCGGGTATTCGACGACCTCGCGTCCAAGGCGCGCGCGTTTCTCGAACCGAAAGACTCCCGATGACCGTCGCCGAAAAGACGCATTCCTCTCCCGCTGTTCCCGTTCGCGACGTGCCCGTTCCCGACGTCAAGAGGCGCGCGGATCGCGTAGCCAGTCACGCCGCCGGTGTTCGCGAGATGTTCGACCGCATCGCACCAACCTACGACACCCTCAATCACCTGCTGTCGGCGGGCATCGACGTAGCCTGGCGAAAACTCGCGGTCGAGAGCCTCGCCTCGCGGCCCCCGGGTCCCATCCTCGACTCCTGCGCGGGCACGATGGACTTGACCGCAATGGTCGCCAAGCGATGGCCTGATTGTCAGGTAATTGCCTCGGATTTCGCCGCCAAGATGCTCGACGCCGGCAAGCACAAGGCACCCCAGGCCGAGCGCGTCGTGGCCGATGCGATGGCCATGCCCTTCGCCGACGCTTTTTTCTCGGCGGTGGTTTGCGGCTTTGGCATGCGCAACCTGGCCGATACAGCTCTCGGCATTCGCGAGGCGCGGCGTGTTCTCAAAACCGGCGGCGTCTTCACAACCCTCGAATTTTTCAGACCCACGAGCCTTGCAACCAAGGCCTTCCACGGGGTCTACGGGCGGGTAGTTCTTCCGGCTGTTGGCGGTATGGTTTCGGGAGATCGTTCCGCATACGCGTACTTGCAAGAGAGCATGAAGCAGTTTGTTTCTCGCTCGGAGTACGAAGCGCTGTGCGCCCAAGAAGGCTTTCTTGTTCGCCGTTCTGAGGATTTAACTATGGGAATTGCCTCACTTATCGTCGCCGAGGCTGTGTAGTGCGCTGCCCACCCGAGCGGCTCGTCGTCGCCATCACGGGCGCCAGCGGGGCACCGTATGCGCGTCGTATGCTCAACGTGTTGCGTAGTATGCGTGACGCTGGAACGGCACCTCAAGTCGCCGTCGTGGTCTCGTCGACAGCTCCGCAAGTGTGGGCTCTCGAGTGCGGCGGCGACCTCCACGCGGGCGTTGCGCCGTTCCCCGTTTGGGGGGGCCGAGACTACAACGCGCCCTTCGCCAGCGGCAGCGCGGGCTGGGACGCGATGGTTATTGTTCCCTGCTCCATGAGCACCGTCTCGCGCATCGCCCACGGCCTGAGCGATTCGCTCCTCACGCGGGCCGCCGACGTGATGATCAAAGAAAAGCGCACCCTCGTGGTCGTTCCCCGGGAGACGCCGATGTCAGCGATTCACCTCGCCAATCTTCTCCGCCTCGCGGAACTCGGAGTGACCGTCGCCCCCGCGATGCCGTCGTTTTACTCGCAGCCCACGTGCGTCGAGGCCCTCATCGATACGGTCGTGGCCCGCGTCTTTGACCACCTCGGGCTGGGCCGCGACCTCGTTGTGCCCTGGGGCACGGGCCCCACGTGAACCCATGACGCCCTTCGTTCAACGCGCCCTTTCGCAAGCGGGATTGCTGCCCATCCTCGACGCCCGCGCCGCCGGCGAGCCGGGGCACCTACGCGAGTTTCAGTCGCGCGCGCAGACGGCCGACTGGCTTCTTCTCGGCGCGCTCGCAGACGAAATTCGTTCGCGCGAAGTGGGGCGCGACGTTCTCGTTTTCGCCAATGCCCCGCTGCCCGCAGACCCACGCGCGGTGGACCTCACGGGCACGGCCGCGGACGGGGGCATCGCGTTTCTGCGCGACACGGCACTCACGCGCATTTTCTCCGAACCTTGCGCGCGCATTCGCGTCGGCTGGGACGGCCTCGGCATGGAGTTCGCGCAAGTCGCGTTGGCTTTTGGAGCGAGCGAACTCTTCGGAGACGTGCGCTTCAAAGACGGCGAACTCGTCACCGTCGACGCTCTTTTGGGCCACGGCAAGCGCTCCAATATGGCCCCGGCACAACTCGTGAAACGCCGTGAAATCGCTCGTTTTCTGTCGCGCGCCGGTCGCACGGCCCTCTTCGCCAATGCCGACGGAACGTTTGCACAATACACTGATGATGCCAACCCCGCGGACGCCCTCGCCTGACGTTGCCGCGCCTTGTCTAGACCCTCGAACTCCCGCCCGTGAGCCATCTTATGACCGCACCAACCCTTGCCACCGTCTCCGAAAAAGTTCGTGCCGGCGAACGCCTAAACGCCGCCGACGCCCTCGCTCTTTTTCTCGAGGCCGACATTCTATCCATCGGGCAACTCGCCAACGGTGTTCGCGAAAAGCGCCACGGCAACGCCGCGTTCTTCAACAAGAACATGCGCCTTGAGGTCACGAACGTCTGCGTGGCCTCGTGCCTCTTTTGTTCTTTCGCAAAACTCGAAGCGCACATGCCCGGCGCACACACGATGTCCCTCGCCGAGGCGTGGCACGAGCTCGAAGTCCGCATGGACGATCCGCCAGGAGAAATCCACGTGGTTAACGGACTGCACCCGGGGCTTCCGTTCTCGTACTACGAAGATTTGCTCTCCGGTTTCAAGCGCATCAAGAGCGACGTTCACCTCAAGTGTTTCACCGCCGTCGAGATTCATTTCTTCGCGCAGCATTACAAGATGACCGTGCGCGAGGTTCTCGAACGCCTCGTGGCCGCGGGCCTCGGCAGCCTGCCCGGCGGCGGCGCTGAAATTTTTGCCCCGGAGGTGCGCACGCGCATCAGCGACGACAAAGCCACCGGCGCCGAGTGGCTTGAGGTGCACCGCGTTGCCCACGCCATGGGGCTCAAGACGAATGCCACAATGCTCTATGGGCACATCGAGACGTTTGAGCACCGCATCGATCATCTCCTGCAATTGCGCGCACTTCAAGACGAGACCGGCGGTTTTCAAGCGTTCATTCCATTGGCGTTTCACCCCGACGGCAACGGCATGAAAAACCTCCCGGCACCGACCGCCATAGACGACCTACGTACGCTGTCTATTTCGCGGCTAGTCCTCGATAATTTCGATCACATCAAGGCCTACTGGGTGTCATCGACGCCCAAGATTGCGCAGATTGCCCTTCGCTTTGGTGCCGACGACCTCGACGGAACGATCGTGCACGAGACCATTTACCACGCCGCTGGCAGCACCTCACCGCAGGGCCTTGCGTATGGCGAACTCGTGCGCCTCATTCGCGAGGCGGGCCGTACGCCCATCGAGCGCGACACGCTCTACAATATTGTGAGGGAATTTGCACCCAATGAGGTGCCTGAGGCCGCCATGAAAGTTCGCGATCGCAAAGCCAATAGGCACCTCGCGGTGGTCTCATGATGGCGCCGCTGCGTGTGGCGGCGGTCTCGTACCTCAATGCCCTTCCTCTCACCGCGGGGCTCGCGCAGAAGAGCGGCGTCGTCCTCACCGAGGCGCTGCCTTCCGAAGTGGCGCGCCGCCTTGCGGAGGGCGAGGCAGACGTCGCGCTCCTTCCCGTGGTGGCGGCGGCGGTGCTCGGCGACGTGGCCTTTCTGCGGGGAGCAGCCATCGGCTGCATGGGGGCTGTGGAGAGCGTTTTATTGCTTGCAGAGTGCAACCCCGGTGAGATCACCGAACTGGCACTTGACCTCGCCTCGCGCACGTCGGTTATCCTTGCAAGATTGCTGCTAAAAGTGCGCTACGGCGTCGAGCCAAAGCTTGTGGGACTCGAGTCCGCCGAGGCGATTGCTTTCGTCCGGGGCACGCGCGCAGCGGTCGTCATTGGAGACCTTGCGCTCGAAGTATCGGAGCGATTTCCGCGCCGCCTTGACCTCGGCGCCGAGTGGTTTTCGTGGACGGGCCTCCCCTTTGTATTTGCTGCATGGTGCACGTATCCTCAACGCGTCACCGCCGCACAGGAGGCCCTGTTTCATGATGCGCGCATCGAGGGTCTCGGGGCACGCAGCGCGCTTGCCGAGCGTTTTTCTGCCGCGAGCGGCCTTGTGCGGGAGCGCGTCGATACCTATTTGCACACGTCCATTCGTTACGAATTTGGGGTCGCCGAACAGGCTGGTCTCCAGCGTTTCTTCGACGAATCGGCGCTCCACGGTTTTCTCCCCCAGGCCCAGGTTCGCCTGCTGGACGTCGAGAGGCACCGTCCCTCGACGCCCCCGAATCTCGACGGAATTCTCTCGCGGGCCGCCGAGGGTGCGCGACTTTCCGTGTCCGATGGTGAACGCCTTTTTCACGAGGCGTCGCTCTTCGATCTGGGGCTTGCCGCGGACATGGTGCGCCGGCGCAAACACCCCCAAGATGTGGTCACGTTCATCGTCGACCGCAATGTAAACTACACGAATGTGTGCACGACGAGTTGCCGCTTCTGCGCCTTCTACAGGCCCGTCGGCCACCCGGAGGGTTACGTGCTTTCGCGGGAGGTTCTTGGCCAAAAACTCCAAGAGGTCGTAGATGCGGGCGGCGTGCAAATTCTCTTGCAAGGTGGCCTCAACCCCGAGCTACCGCTCACCTGGTACGAAGACCTTTTTCGGTGGATGAAAAGCACGTTCAGGCTTGGCCTCCATGCCCTTTCCCCCGAAGAGATTCTTCACCTCGCGGCGCTTGAACATTTGAGCGTGCGCGTGGTTCTTGAGCGCCTTCGCGCGGCCGGCCTCGACAGCGTGCCCGGGGGCGGCGCAGAGATTCTCGTGGACCGGGTGCGCCGACATATTGCCAAAACGAAGTGCCGCTCCGACGACTGGCTCGGCGTCATGCGCACTGCGCACCAAATGGGCCTGCGCTCCTCGTGCACCATGATGTACGGCACCGTCGATACGCCGCGCGAACGCGTGCTGCACCTCGCTAAACTGCGCGAATTGCAAGACGAGACCGGCGGCTTTACCGCCTTCTTTTGCTGGGATTACCAGTACGAAAAGGGCGTTCGACTGGCGCCCGGCGAGAACGGCACGCTCACGTATTTGCGCACGCAGGCCCTCGCTCGCCTCATGCTCGACAACATCGATCACGTGGGTGCGAGCTGGGTGACGCAAGGGCCCGGAGTGGGCCAGGTGGCGCTGCGCTTCGGTGCCGACGACTTCGGCTCGGTGATGTTCGAAGAGAACGTCGTGTCGTCCGCAGGCACCTCGTTCCGCATGAACGCCGCCACCATGGAGGAGCGGATTCATGCGGCGGGCTTCAAGGCCGTAAGGAGAAATGTTCGCTACGATTGGCTAACGGAGCCCGTATAGTTTTGTCGCGTACATAGGTCATACTTGGTACGTGCAGTAACTATCACACAGCGATACCTAGGGCGTACGGTACATTTACTAAAACCCGATACGTAGTGCAAACCGGGTGAACGGGCCGCTTAGGCCCAGATTTCCGAAGTCCATCGGCTGACGAACGACGTCTCCGACATCGGGCAAAGTGACGGAAAGACTGTGTTTTCCCGCGGCTGCGTAGCCACCCTCGAACCGGGCACCGATGAGCACCGGGCCCAAACGCACGTGCGCATCGGCGCCGAGCGCGGCCTCGCCGAGGGCCTTCCACGATTTCGACGAGCCCCGTTCCTTGCCATTGTCGTACTCGAAGGCCATCACTTCGCCGCCGGCTCCGATGGCTGCGACCGCGGAGATGTACTTCGAAAAATCGTAACCGGCCTCTCCTCGGACGACGACGCGGGTCACGTCGATGTCGAGTTTTGCAGCGCGCGCGAGGCCGTGGGGTTTGTCGCTGCCCTCCGCGCCGAGGCTGAGCGACGCCGTCCACGGGCCGTCGTGGTAGACCCGCGCGCGGAGGGTCAATCCGCCCATGGGCAGGTTGTTGGTCGCGGAGACGAGGCCGAAATTCGCGTCGCGGACAAACTGCGATCGCGAGGAGAATTCCAGGCTAACGCGCTCAGAGCCTGGAACCGCGGGTGGGGCGGCGGCCCGCACTTCGGGCGTGACGGCGGGGGTCGCCGCGAGAGGCGCCGCGGGGGTTGCTGCGGGGGTCACTGCCGGGGTTTCGACGGGCGTGGCAGCGGGGGTCACTGCGGGGGTCACTGCGGGGGTTTCGACGGGCGTGGCAGCGGGTGTGGCTGCGGGCGTTGCGGGCCCTTCATCGGCCCATACGGGGGCGGCAACAGCGAAAAGCGCGAGGGAGATAAGTTGGGGTTTCATCAGCGAATGCCTTCGACAAGGAGGTCGTCCCAGCGCTTGCCGAGGCGCTCAGGATGGAGGGGATCAAACAGTGACAGACCTTGCGCCGGCGTTCCGTTGATGACCGCGATGACGGGGCTTCCGTCCGCACGATGCATTTCCCGTAGCGAGGCCAAGTCTGCGCCGGCGTTGAAAGAAGCGGACGTCAGATTCGTGAGGTTCATACTCGCAAACGTGCCGTCGCCGTCGCGCGGAACGATGAAAGCGCGCTGGCCATCGTTCGAGAGCGAAATGCCAGCTCTTCGGTTCGTGAGAACCGATGAAACCGCGCGGGTCGTCGTGTCAAAAAGCACCAGCTCCGCGCCGCCCGCCGAGACCGCCATGAACTTCGATGCGGTGCCTGGCACGGGCATCACCTGCTCCAGCGAACGAACGTCGACGAGGGAGGCCACCGCGCGATAGGGTTGATCCTCGGTTTTTGGGACGTCCCAAAGGGCAACAGCCGACGTATTCCCTTGTATGTGTGAAAGCATGACGGTGGATGTGCTCGCGCCCGCCAAGATTTTCAACTCGTTGTAGGGCCGCGCCAAGGGCACCGGAGTCGTCAGACTGGTGGCCGGATCTGCGAGGACGGCACGCCAAAGCGTGGGCGTTAGCGCGGCAATGCGCCGACCCTCGACGGTGGACAGGAAGGCGAAATCCGAGACGGGCGCGCCCATCGCCGTGAGGTTCACGACGGCACGAAGGTCGCTTTCGCCAGGCAGAGGAAACTCGTTCTTCGCGAGGGTCGCGGTCAACAGCGACGATTCTCCCGTGAGCGAGAACGCGACGCGCGCGTCTTTGTCGCTCAGCGGATCGCCGTCGTCGAAGCGTAGAAGTTTGGGAACGAGCGTGGATGTCGCACCGGCGGACGTCAGCGGTATTTTGAAATCTGGATGCGCGGCATCGGCGAAAGCTGCCACCAGATCGATGAGGGTGACGTCTCGGGGACCAATGCCCACGGCGAACCGCTTGAGGCCACTTGGTGTGAGAAGTTCCGGGGAAAAAGTGATGCCGCGTGCCGCCGACGCGTTCCGCTCCAAGCTGCGAAGGAGGGGATTTTGCGCTGACGCGGGGGCCTTCAAGTTCACGAGCGCGATGGCACTCGGATTGACGACGATCGACGACGATGCACTTCCGAACTTGGTCGTGACCGCAACGTAAACACCCTCTGAATCAAGAGAGAGTTCCGTCAAGCCCGATGGAAGCGTGTAGTGTGCATCTTTTGCCGTGGCACCTTCCACGGTGACGACGATCAGTTCGGCCGGAATCGCCCCGGTCGTGCGCGTTTTTTCGACCCCCGACGTGAGGACGAAAATCGTTGACCTGTCCGCGGAAACCTCGAGGGCCACAAGGTCGCCGTTGAGAGGCAGGTACGTGCGGACGATTCCGCCGTCGACGGTGGGCAGTATCACCGCAAGGCGATTGGCCGCATCGTCCACCACGGCCAAGGCGCGATCGCCGAAAATGGCAACGCCCGTCGCGGCGACATCGCGCGCATTCGATAGGGCTTTTTCACATCCGGCGAGAGAAACGGACAACGCGGCGAACGCAAAAGGGAGAAGGGCGCGGTTCATGGCGAGGGCCTTGGGCGAGGAAGAATGGGAACGCGGGGATGCGTGTGGGCGGCTCATCGGGCCCCCAATTCAAAACCGGTGAGGGTGTGGAGGAGCCCGGTTCCGAAGTCCACAAGGCTCATACGCCCCTGGGGATGCACTTGCGAAGCGAAGGCGCGTTGCACCGAGGGCACAAGACCCACGGACGTTGGCGGACTTGCGAGCTCGTAACGGCGCGCGGTGAGGGCCGGAACTTCGGCCACGTGCATGGCAAATGCGGAGCGTTCGTCGCTTCTTTCGAGCACCACAAATCTGTCGCTCGTCGGGCTCGTTGCCACCGCAGACACCTTGCCGGGCGTGGCCACGATGCGCGAAGGAAGCTCCGTTTTCAGCGGCACGAGACTAAAGGCCCCGATGGGATCGGACACCGTCAACGCGCGGGTTGGCTTGTGCAGAGCGAGGGCGTACTCGCCATTTGGCGTGGGAAATACCGCCAAAACAGGCGCGTAGGTGTCCACCACGCGGAACGTCGTGGGGGCTTGGAGGCTCATGATCACAACGCGCCCCATGTCGATGCCATTGGTGTAGAATACAGCCATTGTTCCGTCCGCCGACACGGACGTCGAGGCCATGTCGGCCAGCGGCAAGTCTGTTCTCGTGGCCAAAGTTCCGTCGGGCGCGCTCACGGGAAACGTGTAGAATGCAGATACACGAAGAGTCCCCGCATCGATGGCGCCATCGACTGCTGCATCCGCGCCGGCGTCTGGCGACGACGCAGCGACCGTAGGGCGACCGACCACCGCGTACACGGTGGTGCCGTCCGCAGACAGATCAAGGTCGCTGATGACGCCGCCGACGGTCACGGTGCGCTTCGACGAATCGGTGAGATTCACGATGTCGAAGCTTGCGGCGCCGCTGACGCGCAGCACGGCAAAGAGGCCATCTGGCGTGAGCGTGAACTCATATGGGACGGCAATTCCCGAGGGATCAATGCGCGTAATGGGCACGTGACGAATCACGCGAGGCACAATGCCGGCGACGCACTCGATCATGGTGAGGCCGTCGCGCGAGGCCACGACTGCGCGCGTTCCGACCGAATTGAAGAGCACGCTAAACGGGCGATACCCGACCGCCAGGCGCGTGCCTCGGGCCGGCGACGCCACGCTCACCACGTCGAGCTCCTGAAATCCTTGGGTCAAAACGGCGCCCGGGCGCTTCGCGGCGTCCGTCCAGGCAATCGCAAAAACGCCCGTTCGAGACACGGCCCAGGCGTTCGCGGTCTCCGCCGTTTTCACGGTCTCGGTGGTGATGCGGCCATTGAGGTACCGAAGAATCGTCGCGTCGTTGGAGAGATCGTTGAGCACCGCGACCGTGTCGCCCGCGCCCGGAATGGCCACCATGTTGCCCGGGCCGTTGCCCGCACTCACCGAGACGCGTTCGAGCGTGGCTGCCCCAATCGCGGTCACCCGGCCCGACACGGCATTCGCCGACCAGATGACCGTTCCGGTGGCCGCCGGGGTATCGTAAACGCCCTCGACCTCGACTTCCGGTGGTGGTGCCGCTGCCCCCGAGCGACCGGCGTCGGAACTCCCCGCGAAATCCCCGTTTGCTCCACCGCTCGGGGGTGCCGGCGACTGCGCCGCATCGGACCCCGCCGGGGACTCGGAGGCGCCCGCGCCGGAGGTTGATTCGGCCTCGGACGCACCACACCCGCCGGTAGCAAAGACCGCGCACGGCAGCGCCAGCGCGACGGACAAAGGCAGACGCAAGTGAACAGGGAGGAGAAATGACCACATAGAAAACCTCATGGTTGGGAGACGCCACGCTACCTCAATATTCGTGCCAAAGAAGAATTTGGCCTGTTCCCTGGAATATTGCGAGGAAAAGCCCCGTGCCGTATCGAATCAACCGGGACACGCGCAGCAGTTGGTGCGCCACATTGTGCCATTTTATGACACAACGCCTTCTTTTTTTTGTGGACGGCGCGATGAACGGCGGCGGCGCGTGGTTTTGTGGTAAGTGGAACCCATGCATTTCCAAGACATCATCCTGACTCTTCAGGATTTTTGGGCGAAACGTGGCTGCCTCATTGTTCAGCCGTACAACTCGGAGGTGGGCGCGGGAACGTACAACCCCGCAACTTTTCTTCGCGCCCTCGGCCCCGAGCCCTGGAATGTGGCCTTCGTTGAGCCCTCGCGCCGCCCCTCCGACGGCCGCTACGGCGACAACCCAAATCGATTGCAACAGTTTCATCAATTTCAGGTTATTCTCAAGCCTTCACCGCCAGATATTCAAGAACTCTACCTCGAATCCCTGCGCGCAATTGGTACGAAACCTATCGAACACGACGTTCGTTTTCTCGAAGATGACTGGGAATCGCCGACCCTCGGTGCCTGGGGCCTCGGCTGGCAGGTTTGGATCGATGGGCTCGAAATCAGCCAGTTTACCTATTTTCAACAAGTCGGAGGCATCGATTGCCGGCCCGTGTCGGGCGAGCTCACCTACGGCCTTGAGCGCATCGCGATGTACCTTCAAGACGTGGACTCTGTGTACGATGTCACCTGGGCTAAAGGCGTACGATACGGCGAACTCGCCCAGCGAGCGGAGTGGGAGTGGAGCACGTACAACTTCGAGGAGGCCGACGTGAAAGCCTTCTTCGCCCAGTTCGATCACCATGAACTCGAGGTAAAACGCCTGCTTGCCCGCAGTCAAGACCCCCTCAAGAAGCTTGTGCTTCCGGCGTACGACCACGTCGCCAAAGCGGCGCATGCCTTTAACGTGCTGGACGCTCGCGGGGCCATCGGCGTTACAGAGCGTGCGCGCTTTATTGGCCGCGTTCGGGGTCTTTCGAAGGCCGTCGCCGAGGCCTACGTCGCGCAGCGCGAGGCCATGGGTTACCCTCTTTTGGCTTTGGCGAAACCCGACGTGGCAGCCCAGTAAAACGCCGTCGCGGGGTGCCAACCGGCCGCGGGCACGCCGTAAGCGCGGCCTATTTGGAAGTGCGACGTTTCTCCGCATTGATGGCAATATCGACGCGTCGGTCAATTTCGCCGGCGCGCGCGCGATCCGCACCAAACCCGACGGCCATAAAGCGAAACTCGTCGAACCCTCTTCTGCCGAGCCATTTCACGACGGCTCGCGCGCGCTTCATGCTCAACTCGCGCCGTAGCAAGCGCGTACCCGCTTCGTCCGCGTGGCCCTCAACACGGTACCGAAATCGACTCGGGAGCCGCTCCAGCACGAGCGCAATTCGCTCCAATGCCACCGCCGCGCCGCCAAGAATCTCAGCGTTTCCGCTGGCAAACATCACAGGTTCGAGGGCAATGGCGGCCCCTTGCACGGCCCCAATCCGGCAGCCATTTCGATTGGGATCAAGACTCCGCACACCCGGTTCGTCCGGGCACGCGTCTACCGTGTCGTCGATTCCGTCGCCATCCGGGTCCCGCGCTGGTTCGGGGCAGCCGTTCCGGTCGTCGTCGGTGGCCACGCCGGACTCCAGCGGGCATCGGTCCGTGTCGTCGGAAACGCCGTCCGCGTCCGCATCGGGTGCCGGTGGCGGGCAGCCGTTTTTCATCGGGTCCTCGCTGGGGACACCGGCCTCCGCGGGACACGCATCGCGCGTGTCGTCGACGCCGTCAATGTCCGTGTCGACGGTGACCACGGTGAAGGGACAGCCGTTTTTCTCCGGCTCCTGGCTCGGAACGCCGCCTACGTCGGGGCACGCGTCGAACTCGTCGGGAACATTGTCCCCGTCGCCGTCCGGCGGCGGCGGGAGAGGCGCCCAGCGGAGATTCACCAGGCCGCGGAAGGCGGGCACGCCGTAGGCAGGCAGCAACCCTCGCCCAGCACCCACCGAAATCCGGGCTCTTCCCAAAGAATACGTCAATGCGCCAATAACCTCTAAACCCGTCAGCGGCTCGCTTTTCGTATCTATGTCGAATTTAGAGGTTTGACCTCCGACGCTGCCCTCGAGCCCAAAGCCATTGCCCGTGCCAAACCGGTACGCCGCGGCCGCGCGGTAGACGACGACATCGTCTTTGGGAATTCGCGAGGAAGAGGTACCGAGGCGCCAACGGATCGCGAGGTTTGCCGCCAATCGAACGGGCCCGAGCGTCGACGAAGCGAGGACCTCCGACTCCAACACCGGAACACCCTCGCCGTTGAACGCCAGGGTATTGCCAGTCGGCAGGGTAAAAGAGGCGATCGCACCAAACCCGATGGGACACTCGTCGTCGCGGCAGGCAACATACTTGGCAGCCATTCGTATGTCGCCCAAACCGGTCGGATTCGTCGGCTCCGCTGCAAATCCACCGAAATCGGGCAGCGATCCATTGCTCCGGGTGAGACCCGTAATAACCGGCGCGCTCAGGCCGACCTCGAGCAGCCAGATCGGCATCGACATGCTCAACGTGGCGGTCTGGCGCTGGTCGACGAGAACCATGTACCCCCGAAGCTGGCCGTCGATCAGCTTTTCAAGCTGCATCGCACCCTGGGTCTGCATCATGTGGAGGGAAAAGTCGAACCACTTTGAAGTCCGTGCGGTCTCAACATCGAGAATGCCCTCCGCATCGAGGGGAACACGGTAGGTTTCCGCATCAAATCCGCCTTCTTCCTCGCGCGGAATCGCCTGCGTGCCCGCCGCCACGGCCCGGGCCGTCAGTGCCGCGGCCAAGCCCAATCGCCGCACGCGCGAACGCCGCAGCAGCAGGCCCAGGGCGAAAACGGCCCCCAGCGCCCCACCTTGCGCCGGCGCAGGACGCCCGGCAATCGTGGAACACGTCAGCCCATCGGTGCGAACGCGGTAGCCGTCGTTAAGGCCCTCGCCCGTCGAGTCGACCTGCAAATAGTCAGGAATCCCGTCTCCGTTGGTGTCCACGAGAACACCGTTTGGAGCTTCTACCGCGTCGGGGATTTCATCGTTATCTGAATCGCGGTCTTGAAAGTTTGGAATGCCGTCGCCGTCGGTGTCTCGAATTCCATAATTGGTGTTCGGTTGATCAACGCTGGATTCGAGGCCATTGCAAAACCCATTAGCACCGAATGCGTTCGCCGCCGCATCACCCTGCACCCTTAGACCCGTGCCGTTTTCGCCATCTCGTGCGTAATCGTGGCCCGCTTCCAGGACATCTGGCAAGCCATCTTGGTCGGAATCATAGTCACGAAAGTCGCGGAACCCGTCGTCATCGCTGTCGGCGACCTCGCCCTGCGGCGAGCGCTCGTCCGTGTCTCGAATTCCGTCGTTATCGCTGTCGTAGTCGAGAATGTCGGGAATACCGTCTCCGTCAAAGTCCGTGCAGTCGAGCAGCCCGTCGCCGTCGAAGTCCAGCAGCGGATGGGCTGTGTCGCCCGTCTCGGGATCCCGCTCGTCGTCGTCGAGCACGCCGTCGTCGTCCGAGTCTTCATCCACGAAATCGGGGCTTCCGTCGCCGTCCGTGTCGCGGGGTGACACGCCATTCGAGCCGACCCGTTTGAACGCCGGTCCCTCAAACGCATCGGGCATTCCGTCGCTGTCGCAGTCCACGTTGCGGAAACAAGGCTCTTGCGAGCGATCCCCAAACGCCGCCACGCTCGCCGGCAGACCCTGTTTTCGGGGATCGTGTTCTACTTTATCTCCGAGCCCATCTTGGTCCGAGTCGAGATCGCGGTAATCCGGGGAATGGTCGCAATCGAAGTCTTCTGGCTCTGAATCCAGCGTACTCGCCGTGCAACCGGGTTTACGCTCGCTGTGATCGGCCCTAACCGCAACCTTGATGCCCTCGAGTTTATCGCCAATCCCGTCAGCGTCGGAGTCCGTGTCACGGAAATCCCGAACCTTGTCGCCGTCGAAGTCCTCGAGCCGCGCTGCCTGCGTGCCGAGAACGTCTGGAGTCGTCGGATCGAGAGCCTGAACGAGGCCGCGCGCCCCGATGACTCCAGAAATTCGCCCGGTTGCGGCGTCAATGGCCGGAGGGTCCTTGAACGCCTCGCGGGCGTCCAAAATGCCGTCGTTGTCGCTGTCCACGTCGCGGTAGTCCGGAAGCCCTTCCGAATCGCCGTCCGTGTCCTGGGGCGGATCGGACAAGCGCCCAGCAACGACGGTTCCCTCGGGCCGGCGTTCGATAATATCTAGAATTCCGTCGTTATCGCTATCGATATCCACGAAGTCCGGATGGCTGTCCCCATCGCTGTCCACGGGGTCATCGTAGGTCGACTGATCCGAGCCGAGCAGGCTGAGCGTCCGCTCCACCGAGTCCAAGATCTCGTCGCCGTCCGAGTCATTGTCTCTAAAATTCGCGATTCCATCCTTATCAAAGTCCGAGGGCGGCTGGTGTGCGGCGACCCGCGCTTCCAGCGCATCCAATATTCCGTCGTTATCTGAGTCCTTTTCGAGGTAATCCGGCGTCGTGTCCGTGTCCGTATCGACAAGGGTATTCGCGGCGATCCCGCTCTCGGCGGCCGTTTCAAGCCCATCCACGAACCCATTCAGGCCCCCGTCGGCGGTCAGTTTCCCATCGACCGCAGCGCCCGTTTTCTCCAATGGGTACGCTTCGTAAACGTCGTCGATCGTGTCGCCGTCGCTGTCCGTATCCCGGAAGTCCGGGCCCCCGTCGCCGTCCGTGTCGACGCCCGTGGCCACGCCCCCGCGTTCCGTCGCATCGCGAATTCCGTCGTTATCCGAATCCAAATCGCGGAAATCGTAGACCAAATCGCCGTCCGTGTCGGCGGGTACACCCGCCACGGCGGGGAGACCTTCGTACGCATCCACTATGCCGTCGTTATCGCTATCCAGGTCGCGGTAATCCGGGGTCAAGTCCTTGTCTGCGTCCCGCGGCACGGGCTGCCCGAGCAGCAGCCCCGCCTCGTAAAAGTCGCTAATTCCGTCGTTATCCGAATCCGAGTCTCGGTAGTCGGGAACGCTGTCCGCGTCCGAGTCAAACGGCGCCGTGACGATGACCTGTGGGCCTACATTTTCAATTGAATCCAAAATACCATCGTCATCGCTGTCGGTATCGCGGTAATCCGGGAGACCAGTGCCGTCCGTATTCACGGGTATCGCGTGTAGAACCGCGACGGTTCCAATGTGCGACTCCACCGAGTCAGGAATACCGTCATTGTCTGCGTCGTCGTCACGGAAGTCCATGACCCCGTCCGCATCCGAGTCGCCCGGCCAGCCATCCGCGGCCGGCAGGTTTTCCACGATGTCGTCAATCCCGTCATTGTCACTGTCCAGGTCCAGGACGTCCGGGCCACCCGTACCGTCCGTATTGGCGAGGGTGTACGTAACAGTCCCGGGCCGTGATGGGTTCTCCAGGATGTCGGCCAAGCCATTCGTCCCGCCTGGCGCCACAAGAATGCCGCCCACAACCAGTGCATGGTCTACGAGGAAGCCCGCTTCGTACGCGTCGCCGATGCCGTCACCATCCGAGTCCAAATCGAGGTAGTCCGCTTCCCCATCGCCGTCCGTGTTGACCGGCGCTCCATAGGATGCCGCGCCGCCACGCTCCTGATCGTCGGGAATTCCGTCGCTATCGCTGTCGAGATCGTTGTAATTGGCCAACCCGTCACCGTCGCGGTCGTCGGGAATACCCGTGACAGACACGCCCGCCATGACACCGAACGCGCCAAGAGTGGCGACGACTTTTCCGTCGGTTACGTTGCTCCGGGGAACGTTTTTCGCCTCAATGGCATCGTAAATCCCATCCGCGTCCGAGTCCAAATCACGGTAGTCCGCAACGCCGTCCGCATCCCAATCGAACGGCAGAACAAAGGCAGTCGGCGGGTTCGCCCGGTCCGCCGGAATGACCCGTTCCACCCCGTCACCAATTCCGTCGTTATCGCTGTCACGGTCAAGAAAGTCGAGGATGCCGTCTGCGTCCGTGTCGGCCTTGATGTAGTTGAGAACCGCGGAATCATCAATTGTTTCAAGGGCATTGGTGAGTCCGTTGGCGCCCACAGCCCCGACCATACGCCCGTTTGCGTCGACCGGCACCAATCGAGTCACCTGCGCTTCGTAGGCATCGGCGATGCCGTCGTCGTCGGAATCCAAGTCTCTAACGTCCGGAACGCCCGCGGCATCTCCGTCGGTATTGACAGGTATAACCGGAATGCCTCGTTCGTCTTTATCGAGGAGGCCGTCGCCGTCCGAATCCAGGTCGCGGTAGTCTCGAATGCCGTCGCCGTCCGTGTCAAGAACCGCCGCCTTCTGCACGCCGGAATCTACCGAGGTTTCCAGCGCGTCGGCGTAGCCGTTCCAGCCACTCGTCCCGGTGATAACGCCGGCCGTCACGGTCGTTGAATACGGCGCGCCGGACTCGTAAATATCGAATATCCCGTCGCCATCTGAATCCGTATCGATGTAATCAGCGGCCTTGTCACCGTCGGTATCCGGAAACTTGCCGTCGACAATTCCTTTAATTTCTTCTCTATCCAGAATACCATCGTTGTCCGAGTCGATATCCAGAAAGTCCTCGACGACGTCTTGGGGAGCGTCGCTATTTCGCAGAGTGTACTTGGCGGCCGCGTCAAATGCGTCCGCGTCTTCCAGCGAATCGAGCATGCCGTCGCGGCCAACCCCCGCCGTAGCCGACACTTTCACGCGGCCATCGGCCTCGATGGGTGCGGCGTGGCCGGCTTCCTGGCTGTCAAACGCGCCATCGTCGTCGCTGTCGAGGTCCCGGTAGTCAGGCTTTCCCTCGACGTCATTCCTATCGGTATTGGTCGGGGCGGTTTCAATAGAAAGGCCCGCGAGCGCCTTTCCGCGTTCAACGGCATCCAGGATACCATCGTTATCGCTGTCCCGGTCGCGGAAGTCCGGGATTCCGTCGTAATCCGTATCGACCTTCTGCCCATCCGCGGAAATATATTCAATTTTATCGGCAATGGCGTCATTGTCTGAATCCGTGTCCCTTAGGTCAGGAATGCCGTCGCCGTCGGTGTCAACCAGCGCCGCGTAGATGTCCGTCGTGGCGGTACCGGTCGAGCGCTCTTGGATGTCTTCGGCACCGTCGCCATCGCTGTCTCTGTCGACGTAATCCGGAAGGAGGTCGCCGTCTGTATCGCCAACACCGTTCGTCAACGCCAATTCGCGGCGCTCGAGGGAGTCGGCGACCGCATCGCCGTCCGAGTTCGTGTCGCGAAAGTCAAAAATCAGGTCGCTGTCCTGGTCTCTTAGGGGCACGCGAGGGAGCCGCGAATACAGCGCAGGGCCAGTGGTTCCGGTGGCGGCGGCCTTTAGTTCGTTCACAAAGCCGTCTTCGCCGACCGTTCCCACCGCTTGCCCGGCCGACTGCGGCACGCCGTCGGAGCTACCCACACGATTAGCGAGACCGCGGGTGTACCCGGCCTCAATTGCATCGAAAATGCCATCGCCGTCCGAGTCAAGGTCGAGGTAATCGGGGCCGGCGGCGCCGCCCGAGTCCACCGGTGACGCAACCGCAAGACCGACCTCGGTCGAATCCAGTATCCCGTCGCCGTCACTGTCGCGGTCTAGGTAGTTCGGGTAGCTGTCCCCATCCGTATCGACGAAGCGCCCGAGGGGCGCCTCGATTTCGTCCGGTATCGTATCGTTGTCGGAATCAGTGTCCAGAAAGTTCGGCAAGTCGTCGTGATCATTGTTTTTCTTTGGACTAAAAACCATGGGGCCGAAGAGAGTCGAGTTGTTCTCGTCGAGATCGGAAATGGTATCGCCGTCGCTATCGAGGTCCAAGTAGTTGGGCACGCGATCCAAATCGGGATCACCGCCGCCCTCATCGAGATCAGATATTCCGTCGTTATCGCTATCAGGGTCGAGATAATTCTTAATCGTGTCGCTGTCGTTGTCCAGATAGCCCTCGAGTTTATCCGAAATTCCGTCGCCGTCCGAGTCCTGGTCCAGGTAGTTGGGCGTCCCGTCGCCGTCCGAATCGAGAGGCGCGCCGTTGGCGGCATTGCCCTTTTCTACCTCATCCGGTATCAGGTCATCGTCCGCATCGAGGTCAAGGTAGTCAGAAAGCCCGGTGCCGTCGGTGTTTGCAATGGTGTAGTTCGAATCGCCCGAGTCAACGGGGGTTTCCAGAGCATTGGCAAAACCATTGGTTCCGTTAACCGCGCCGGCCAGCATTCCTGTCGCGAGGCATGTGGCTGCGCACTGGCCGTGGCCCGCCTCGATTGCATCAAAAATGCCGTCGCCATCGCTGTCCATGTCAACATAGTTCGCCTGGCCGTCCGCATTCCAATCTTGTGCTGTTTCGTCGATATCGCGAATTCCGTCGTTATCGGAGTCGAAATCCCTGGCGTTGATAATCCCGTCGAGATCGGAATCGGCCGGCGATCCGGCGGACCCGAACTCCGTGTAGTCGCTAATGCCGTCGCGGTCGCTGTCCGTGTCTCGGCAATCGGGAAGGAGGTCGCCGTCGGTGTTTCGAAGGATTGTGTGGGTGACGTCGTTGTCGGGCCAGGCCTCGAAGCTGTCGAGCATCCGGTCATTGTCCGAGTCCGTATCGAGGTAATCCGGCACGCCGTCATCTGCCCCGCCGGCGATAAAATCGGTGTTCGTTTGCGCGGAAGACGTTCCCAGTTCCATGCGCGTGGGAATCGTATCCCCGTCATCGTCGTCGTCTCGGTAGTTGGCAAACCCATCGCGGTCCGAATCGAGCGGGGTATTGGGATCGAATGCCTCGATGCGGTCGCTAAGCGAGTCCGCGTCGCTGTCGAGATCGCGGTAATCGGGAACCGTGTCGCCATCGCTGTCACGCGGCGTGGCGACGCCAGCACCCGTGACGCGGCCGTCAGCACCGACAGCACCAATCGTGCGACCGCTGCTCTGGCCCAAGGTTTGCCCTGATTCGACCGCATCCCAAATGGTGTCGCCGTCGCTGTCGACGTCCATGTAGTCCGGGTCCGCCGTCCCGCCGGAATTCAGCGGCTGGTTCACGTCCAGACCGACCTCTTGGCTATCGAGAATCCCGTCGTTGTCCGAATCGCGGTCCAAATAGTTCGGGTATTGGTCCGAATCGCTGTCGATTACGCTCGCAGCGGCACCCTGCTCGACCGCATCGGGAATCGTATCGCCGTCGCTATCCGTATCCAAATAATTTGGAATGGTATCCGCATCCGCGTCTTGCGGCAGCACGGTCGCACCGCGTTCCCGGCTGTCCAGAACTCCGTCGGCGTCCGAGTCCGTGTCGCGAACGTCGGCGGCTCCGTCGTTATCGCTGTCATTTACATTGTAAGTAGGCGCGGACGTGTAGGTGTCGCCGGATTCGAGATTGTTGCAATACCCATTAATTCCGAACCCGCCACACAAAGCCAGCGTGCAGATGCCCGATACTTTACCTAGCGCGTGCCCCGCTTCAATGGCGTCGAGGATTCCATCGTTGTCTGAGTCGGTGTCACGGTAATCCGGAACATCCAGCCCGTCGGTATTAAGAATCAAACCCGGCGTCGTCAGGAGGCTAGCGAGGGTTGCGGCGCCCTTCTCCGTGGCGTCGAGTATGCCGTCATTGTCCGAGTCACGGTCCAATACGTCTTTAATCCCGTCCGCGTCCGTATCGACCAGCTGACTGCCGGTCCCGCGCTCAATGCTATCGGGAATTCCGTCGCCATCGCTGTCGAGGGAGCGAAACGTGGTGACGCCGTTAACGCCGACGAAAACCGTGTAGTTCGTGCTGCCGGGGCCTGTGGTGCCTTGGACCGAGCTGCCGAGTCCGGAGGAGTTGACCCCGGAACTGAGCTGCCCGCGGCTGTCGAACGCCTGGCCGTGGCCGGCCTCCGCCGCGTCGAATGCGCCGTCGCCATCCGAGTCCAAATCCAGGTAATCCGGGAGCCCGTCCCCGTCGAGGTCTGCCACCTCGCCGCCGCCGCCGAGTTCGACCGCGGTCAAAAGGCCATCGTTGTCGTCGTCGATGTCCCTAAAGTCCGTGATGCCGTCGCCGTCCGTATCGCGAACCTGGAAACCGGGGCCGCCGCCATCGAGCGCGCCGACCTCGACCGCATCCGGCAGGCCGTTCGCACCAACAGCACCGGAAACGCGGCCCGAGACAGACGTCTTGCCGTGACCGGCTTCTATGGCATCAAGAACGCCGTCACCATCCGTATCGAGGTCACGAAAGTCGGGGGTGCCGTCGAGGTCGGAGTCGGCCGGCGCGTATTTAGCCAGCCCGGAATCCGCGATCGTTTCGATGGAATCTGCCGCGCCATTCGCGCCGCGCGCGCCCGAGACCACTCCTCCAACCACCCCCACGACGGAAGGAAATCCGGCCTCGACGGCATCCACGATCCCGTCGTTGTCCGAGTCCAAGTCCCGCAGGTCGGGAATGAGGTCCGCGTCCGTATCGACCGGTGCGGAAAGAGCGCCGGTCAGACTCGCTTCGACCGAATCCAAGAGTCCGTCGTTGTCCGAGTCCCGGTCCAAGTAATCGGCCAATGTGTCGCCGTCCGAGTTGACCACAATCGCCGTGCCCACTCCGGATTCGGCCGCGGTCTCGACCCCATCGACCAGGCCGTTGGCGCCACGGGCACCGTCAACTTTGCCCGCAACGACCATTCCGTTATGAATACTTTCGTATGCATCTGCCACGGTGTCGTTATCGCTGTCGGCGTCCAAATAGTTCGGAATCCCGTCGGCGTCCGCGTCGTCCGGCGTAGAAAACGCTGCGTTTACGCGCTCAATATCGTCGGTGATGGCGTCGTCGTCCGAGTCCCTGTCTCGGTAATTCTTAACCCCGTCGCCGTCCGTATCGACGAGCGTATAGACCTCAATCGCCGAATAGCTATCGCCCCCGCCGACCGTAAGGGAATTCAGAAACCCATCGGCACCGAATGAATCCGCTCCGGCCGCGGTAACCCCGCCCGACGCGATCCCAAGGGCAGGAAAGACGGTTCGTGCGCCCGATTCAAGCGCGTCGTAGATGCCGTCGGCGTCGCTGTCCCTGTCCTTGTAGTCGGCCAGACCGTCCGAGTCGCTGTCCACGGGCGTGCCCCAAGGCCCGGTGATTCGCGCTTCCGTCGCGTCGAGAATCCCGTCTTGGTCCGAATCTCGGTCATACGCATCGGCCAGGTTGTCGCTGTCGGTGTCCGCGGCAAGCGTCTTTTGGATGCGTGAATCCGGGCTACTTTCCAGCGAATCCACAAAGCCGTTGGTACCCCGAGCCGCAGATGCGACGATGCGGCCCGACGACAACGCGGCCCCATGGCCTGCCTCGATGGCGTCCGCAATCAAATCGGCGTCGCTGTCCAGGTCGCGGTAGTCGGGAGTTCCGTCCGAATCCGTATCTTTTGGTGCAGTGAGCGCCACCGATTGCCGGTATTCGGTGGCATCGGACAATCCGTCGTCGTCCGAGTCCGCGTCGAGGTAATCTGCGGCCCCGTCGCCGTCGGTGTTCTTTAGTACGAAATCAACGGTGGTGGGGTCACCCGGAACGACCACACTCGCGGGAATACCCGTCAATGCGACGGCGCCCGTTAGAACGCCCGCCGACACCGCGGCCAGATGGCCTGCCTCGTACGTGTCACCGATGCCGTCGCCGTCGCTGTCGAGGTCGAGGTAGTCCGGCGCTGCGTCACCGTCGCTGTCGACAGGTGCAATACGTACCAAACCCGAGTCCGTGACGGTTTCGACCGAATCTGGCACGCCATTGGCACCAACGGCCCCATCGACCCGTCCGCCGCGCAAAACGGCCCCATGCCCAGCCTCTAGGGCATCGGGAATACCGTCGTTATCGCTGTCAAGGTCGCGCTGGTTCGAGACGCCGTCGTTGTCCGTATCGAGGAGGGAAAACGTTGCGGTGCGCTCGCTGGAGTCCAGGATTCCGTCGTTATCGCTGTCAAGATCCCGGTAGTCCGGAAGGCTGTCCGCGTCGGTATTCGCGAGCGTGAAGGCGTTAGCCGCGAGGATTTTGACGCCATTCCCGTTGACGCCGCCGTTAACGATGCCGCTTGTCGCCGCTGCCCCGTGGCCGGCTTCCGCCGCGTCATAGAGTCCGTCGGCGTCGCTGTCGAGATCCAGAAAGTCCGGCAGCGAATCGCCGTCGGTATTGCGAAAGTTTGCGCCGTTGGAGGTCTCGATGGCGTCGGTGATTCCATCATTGTCGGAATCCAAATCGCCAAAATCGGGAACCCCATCGAGGTCAATATCGCTCAGCGCGTACCCACCCAGCGCCGAAATGGCGACTGGAATTCCCCTGCCGTCCACCAACCCGGTCACCCGCCCGCGGCTATCGACGGTTCGTGTGTGTCCCGCTTCAATCGCATCAAAAATCCCGTCTTCATCGCTGTCCGAGTCCACGTAATTTGGCGCATCGTCGCCATCGGGATTCGCGCTGCCCTCAACGAGGTCCGAAATGCCATCGTTGTCCGAATCTGAATCGAGATAATTGGCAATCCCATCGCCATCCGTGTCGGCGATGCCCTCGGTCAGCGTCGTCAGCAGGTCGCCGTCGTCGTCCGAATCGATGTAGTTCGCCCGGCCGTCGAGGTCCGTGTCTCGGGGCGTGTAGGTGGACGCTGCGCGATAGCCGTCACCGCCAACTTCCAAACTATCCAAATAGCCGTCTAGGCTTACGGCACCACTCACAACACCCAACGAGTTGGTCGTCTCCCCGTGCCCGGCCTCTACGCCGTCCGGCACCCCGTCTTGGTCGGAATCCAGATCCCTGCAATTCGGCTTACCATCCACGTCGGTGTCCACGAGCGTTTCGACGCTATCCAAAATACCATCGTTATCGCTATCCCGATCCAGGTAATCCGCGATGCCATCGCCGTCCGTCTGGACGAGCACCACGGTGCCGATTGCCGCGTAAGTATCGCCACTTTCAGCGCTATTGAGGAGGCCGTTGAGGCCGACCTCGCCTGTAACCGCGCCCGTCGTGCTGCTGATCGCAAAACGGTGGCCCGCCTCTGTTGCATCAAAAATGCCGTCTTCGTCACTGTCGGTGTCAAGAAAATTGGGGCGTCCGTCCCCATCGGCATCCGCGGGAGTCGCGCCGCCGCCAGATTCAACCGAATCGGAGATTCCGTCATTATCCGAATCGAGGTCGCGGCAATTTGCAAACGTATCACTGTCTGCGTCCGCAGCGCCCTCTAGGAGCGTGGCAATTCCGTCGTTATCGTCGTCCGGGTCGAGGTAATCGAGTAGCGCGTCGCTATCAGTATTACGTAGCGCATATGATATAACCGTGGCGTAGGTGTCCGCGCCGGCACCGGCGGCCTCAAGGGCGTTCACAAGCCCATTGGTGCCCACGTCTCCGGCGACGCGGCCAGCGCTCAAGACGAGGCCTGTTAGAGCGAAACCAGCCTCTTCGGCATCATAAATGCCGTCGGCATCCGAATCGAGATCCAGGTAATTCGCTTTGGTGTCGTTGTCCTGGTCGTCGGTGCCCTCTCTCTCATCAAGGATACCATCGTTATCGGAATCGAGGTCTCGGTTGTTGTTAATGCCGTCGCCGTCCTGATCCGCAGCCGTCTCCGAGGACGAGGCAATCGTATCGTTGTCGTCGTCCGGGTCCGCGTAGTCCGCAGCCGCATCGCCGTCGGTGTTACGAGGTGTGTAGTTCGAGGCCGCCGCGTACGTATCCTGGGTCTCGAGGGAATCAAGGTAGCCGTCTTGGCCGACCGATTCGGTCACGCGCCCGGCGGCGTTGATGACCTTGCGGTGGTTGGCCTCGGTCGCGTCAAAGATGCCGTCTTGGTCCGAGTCCAGGTCCAAGAAGTCCGGGGTTTGGTCGCCGTCGGTGTCGATGTTGCGTTCGACGCTGTCGAGGATTCCGTCGTTGTCTGAATCCCGGTCGCGGCTGTTTGGAATCCCGTCGCCGTCGGGATCGCCCGCTCCGTCCGCGCCATCGGCGATTCCGTCCGCGTCCGCGTCGCCAACTTCGTAGGCTGGGATGCCACTCGCTGCGAGCACAAGCACGTAACCATTGGGCAAATTGATGACCGCAAGAGGCTGACCCTTGGCGTCAACGTCGCCGACCACGCGCCCGGCGCTTGTTACGCTCTGTCCGTGACCCGACTCAGTCGCGTCCCACAGCGAATCGGCGTCCGAGTCGAGGTCGAGGTAGTTGAAACGGCCGTCGCCGTCCGGGTCCCTCTTGCCCTCGACCAAGTCCCCGATTCCATCGTTATCGCTATCGAAATCAATGTAGTTCGGAACACCATCGAGATCGCTATCCGTCGCCGTCTCTTCGACAGACGGAATGAGGTCCGCATCGTCGTCCGTATCGAGAAAGTTCTTAACCGAATCGGAGTCTGTGTCGCGAAGGGTCAGCGTACTCGGCGACGCGAACCCATCGACGTTGCCTTGCAACGAGTTGAGGTAGCCGTCGATCCCCATGCTGCCGGTGGTGCGTCCGAGCGAATCGATTGTCGCCGAATGACCGGCCTCCATTGCGTCAAAAACGCCGTCCGCGTCCGAGTCAAGATCCCGGTAATTTGGCACGGAGTCGCTGTCGCGATCCGCGGCGGTTTCGAGTATATCGAGAATGCCGTCGCCGTCCGAGTCCCGGTCCAGGTAATCGGGAATGCCGTCCGCGTCCGAGCTCAGCAGCTGGCCCGCGTCCACGGCCGAATAGCCGTCTCCGCCACTCTCGGCCGCGTTCAAGAAGCCATTGCTACCGACGGCGCCCGTAACACGACCCGTACTCACGCTGTACGCGTAGCCAAGGCCTGCCTCGTACACATCGTACAGCCCATCGCCGTCACTGTCCGTATCCACGAAGTCCGGGTCACCGTCGATATCCGAGTCGCGCGGGGAGGCGCCGGTGCCGCCCTCAGCAGCGTCGCTGATTCCGTCGTTATCCGAATCCAGGTCGCGGTAATTGGGCAATGCGTCCGCGTCGAGATTGCCGTCGCCCTCCGCGAGGGTCGTGATTCCGTCGTTATCGTCGTCCGCGTCCAGGTAGTCGGCGGCGGCGTCGCCGTCGGTATTGAGGAGCGGGAGGCTGTTGGCGGCGGGGTAGCCGTCTCCCGTTTCGATCGCGTTTAGAAAGCCGTTGACTCCCACGGAGCCCGAGAGCCGTCCGCTATTTTGTGTGAGGCCGGCCAGGGGAAACCCGGCCTCGACCATGTCATACCGGCCATCGCCGTCCGAATCGAGGTCCAAGTAGTTCGGAATTCCGTCGCTATCGGTCGAAAGATTTCCCTCGGCGAGGTCACCAACGCCGTCGTTGTCCGCGTCGAGGTCGAGGTAGTTTGCGACCCCGTCACCGTCCGCGTCGGCACCGGTTTCGGTTACGGTCGTAATACCGTCGCCGTCGTCGTCGTCGTCCACGAAATTGAACTTGGCGTCGCCGTCTGTATCTCGGGGCGTGGCCGCCGGGAGCGCCGCCGCAGAATACGAATCGCTGACCTCAAGCGCATCAAGAAACCCGTCAATACCCACGTATCCCGTGACGCGGCCAAGGGCCGAAATCGCGTAGCCGTGCCCAGCCTCCACGGCATCCAGAACGCCGTCGCCGTCCGAGTCAAGGTCAAGGAAATCCGCCGTGCCGTTTCGATTCGTATCGGTCGTTCCCTCAACCGAGTCGAGAATTCCGTCGTTATCCGAGTCACGGTCGCGGCTGTTGCCCAGTCCGTCTCCGTCCGGATCTCCGGTGCCCTCCACGCCGTCGGTGATCGAGTCGCCGTCGGAGTCGTTGCTCTCGTACGCGGGGCTGCCGCCCGTCGCAAGCAGCAGCGTATACCCATTGAGCGCGGCCACGGCCGTCGGTCGCCCGTTGACGTCAACCCCACCAGAAACGCGGCCGCCGGACTGGGACTGACCGTGCCCAGCCTCCAATGCGTCGAAAACCGTGTCGCCGTCGGAATCGAGGTCGAGGTAATTGGGGATACCATCGGCATCAATATCCCTGGCCGCCTCCACTTGGTCGTCAATGCCGTCGTTGTCGGAATCGAGGTCGAGGTAATTGGCAATTTGATCGCTATCGGAATCGCTGCCTGTCTCCGTCAACGACAGAAGGCCATCGCCGTCGTCGTCCGAGTCAATGCAGTTAGGAAACGCGTCGCCGTCCGTGTTGCGCAGAAGGTAACTGGTCGCCGATACGTACGTGTCGACCCCGCCCTGAAGCACGGTGAGGTAGCCGTCGATCCCAACGACGCCCGTGACCCGCCCACCGGAGGAGGGCTGACCGTGGCCCGCTTCAATGGCGTCAAAAACTCCATCGCCGTCGCTATCCAGATCCAAGTAGTTCGGAAGATCCGTACCATCCGTATTCGTTACACCCTCGATGCTATCGAGAATGCCGTCGTTGTCCGAGTCTCGGTCCAGGTAGTTGGCCAGCGCATCCGAATCGCTGTTGAGCACCGTGGTGCTCGCCGCCGATGCGTAAGAATCGACGCCGCCTTGGAGGGAGTCGAGATAACCGTCAATGCCAACGATGCCAGAAACTTGGTTGCCGACCAGGGTCGCGCCGTGGCCCGCCTCGACGGCATCGGCAATTGTATCACTATCTGAGTCGGCGTCGAGGTAATCGGGCTCCGCGTCGCCGTCGGTGTTCGCGGAGGTTTCAACGCTATCGAGAATGCCGTCGTTGTCCGAGTCGCGATCCAGGTAGTTCGGCACAGGGTCGCTGTCGCCGTTCGCGAGGCTCAGGGTTGTGGGGGCGGCGTACGTGTCGACGTATGCCTGCAGCGCGTTCAAATAGCCGTCGATACCGACCGTGCCGGTTACGCGGCCGCCCACCGATGGAACGATGTGGCCTGCTTCGTCGACGTCGTTGATGCCGTCGGCGTCGCTGTCGCTGTCGCGGTAATTTCCTGCGCCGTCGCCGTCCGCGTCCGCGGCGGTCTCGACGCTGTCGAGGATTCCGTCGTTGTCCGAATCGCGGTCCAGGAAACTGGCCAGGGCGTCGCCGTCGACGTTGTCTACAAGGAAAGTGGACGCGGACGAATAGGCATCTACATTACTTTGCAGCGAATCCAAAAAGCCGTCAACACCGACAGTGCCGGTGACGCGGCCACTCGCCGACGCCGCGCCGTGACCCGCCTCGATAACGTCGTAAATACCGTCGGCGTCACTGTCCGAATCCAGGTAATTGGGAACCAAATCCAAATCGGGATCAGCGGTTGCTTCGACGCTGTCGAGGATGCCGTCGTTGTCCGAATCGCGGTCCAAGAAGTTGGCAACCGCGTCGCCGTCCGTATCGCCGGTGCCCTCGACGCTGTCCAAGATTCCATCGCCGTCCGCGTCGGTGCTTCGGTACGCCGGGACACCGCCCGCGCGCGAAACCGGCACAAACGTTGTAGAAACGGCCGTGGGCCGACCGCGCGAATCCACCGCGCCGTCGACGCGGTGCGTGTTGGCGTTGATCGCGGCCCCGTGACCGGCCTCCTCCGCGTCATAGATGCCGTCGCCGTCCGAGTCCACGCTCAGTCGGTCGAGGGTTCCGCCGCCGCTGCTGCGCGTGCCCTCCACGCCGTCGCTGAGCCCGTCGTTGTCCGAGTCCAGGTCAAGGAAGTCCTTGTACGTGTCCCCGTCCGTGTCCGCAACGGTGTAGTTTGCAACCGCCGCGTGCGCGTCGGACGCCTGAAGGGAATTCAGAAACCCGTCGATCCCGACGGCGCCTGTGACCACGCCCGCCGCGGATGCCGCACCGTGACCGGCCTCCGCAACATCGTCGAGGCCGTCGCCGTCGCTGTCCAAATCCAGGTAATTGCCGATGTTATCGGCGTCTGGGTCCGCCGACGTTTCAACGCTCGTGAGGATTCCGTCGTTGTCGTCGTCCCTATCCAAAACATTGTTGACCGCATCGCCATCGGCGTTCGCGAGCGTCAGCGTCGTCGCCGAGGCGTAAGCGTCGACGTTGCCTTCGAGGGAGTCAAGATAGCCGTCGATGCCAACCGTTCCGGTTACGCGGCCACTCGCAGATGCCGCCCCGTGGCCCGCCTCGACTACATCGTTCACGCCGTCCGCGTCGCTGTCCAAATCCAGGTAATTTGCGGTGCTATCGCCATCCGTGTCCGCCGACGTTTCCACGCTGTCGAGGATCCCGTCGTTGTCCGAATCGCGGTCCAAGTAGTTGGCGACGCTGTCGCCGTCGAGGTTTCCAGTGCCCTCGACCGAGTCGTTGATTCCGTCTCCGTCGGAGTCAGTGTTACGGTAAGCCGGATCACGTCCAGCGACTGTTGTCAGTGTGTACACCGATGGTACGGAGCTCGGTATTCCGTATGCGTCGACGCCTCCGCTCACACGATGGGTCGAACTGTCCACCGCGGCCCCGTGGCCCGCCTCTTGAGCATCGAAAATGCCGTCGGCGTCCGAGTCTACGCTCAATCGGTCGAGGGTGCCGCTGCCCGAACTGCGCGCCAATTCAACGCTATCGAGGATGCCGTCGTTGTCCGAATCCCGGTCCAGGTAGTTCGCCACCGTGTCGCTGTCGGTGTTCGTAAGCGTGTAGTTTCCAACCGCCGCGTACGAGTCCGACGCCTGCAGCGTGTTGAGAAATCCGTCGATTCCCACCGTGCCCGTCACGCGCCCGCTTGCGGATGCAGCCCCGTGGCCCGCTTCGTCTAC
>CAMCKZ010000005.1 GCA_945875545.1 Polyangium aurulentum
GCCGAACTTGGTGGCTGGATTTCGCAAAAGAATGGTCCACCCGGCAGCATCACCCTTTTTCGTGGCCTCGATCGTCTCGCCCAGATTACGCGGGGATTGGAGCGCGCTCGCCAGATGGGAACGGCTCGAAGATGAGACCAATGGTGAGACAATGGGGCATGGGTCCCCGACGGGATTTGGCGCGCAGCAGGAAGGTTGTCGGCGAGGGTCAGGCTAGTTCCCGGCGTTCACACCGACACGAGGAATGCCGCACCGCGCGAAGCGGAGTCCCTTGCACCCGCCGTGGCGACCGTGGCCGGGAATTGGAAATTGTGGGTTCCGCAGAAAAAGACCCTTGCGGAGTCGAAGGATTTTCGTGCAAGCTGAGGCCGGCGCTGGAAAACATAGCGCGCCGCAAAGCTCGGGCCGTTTGGGGCAAGAACACTCTCGTTAATTTCGACGAACGCCAACCACCTCCAACGCCTTCTGCCGCGCATGCATCGCGATGAAAATGCGACGATTTGTGCCGTCGCGGGTTTCCCAGCATCGACCGAGCGGATTGTCCCTCCCCATGGGGAGACCACGAGAAACACACCGGAGTGATCATGTCTGAAATTGTGTCTGCCCTCTCCCCATCGGCGCCGCTTTCCTCGATGCCCACAGAAGGCCCGGCAGATGTGGCCGCTGTGTCGAAAACCAAATTCGTTCTGGCGCGGCCCAACCTTTCGGTCAGAGAGATTCTTTGTGAAGCCGCGGCTGCGGGCGTCGAGCTCACGTCTCCGTACGTGTACAAAATTCGTGTGCGCGCCGGTGAGGGCAAGCGCGACGCGAAGAGGGCAGCTAGCGAGCTCCAGGCGAAATCCTCGGTCGCAGCGGTGGAGCCGGTCGTCGTTGCTCCTGCCGTCGTTGCTCCTGCCGTCGTTGCCCCTGCCGTCGTTCCGCCGGTCGTCACGGCGCCGATAACCACGGTGGTTCGTCGTACCGCGTCCGGGCACTACCGCTCCGCCGGTTCCGTGATCGTGGCCGCGCCCGGAGCGGTGGCCGCGGTGGGCGCCGGGCCCGCTGCACAGGCCGCAGCGGTCGCACAAACCGCAGTGGCGGCCCCGAAGCCCGCGGTAACCGTACCGGTCGCACAAACCGCAGTGGCGGCCCCGAAGCCCGCGGTAACCGTGCCGGTCGCACAAACCGCAGTGGCGGCCCGGAAGCCCGCGGTAACCGTACCGGTCGCACAAACCGCAGTGGCGGCCCCGAAGCCCGCGGTAACCGTGCCGGTCGCACAAACCGCAGTGGCGGCCCCGAAGCCCGCGGCCGCGGCACCCGTCGTCGTCGCCCCCACCCTGGGACGACCGTCGCGGGCGCGTCCCTCGTCCCGGCGCACGAAAGCGGCGCCGGTGGTCGCGAAAGCAGCGCCGGTGGTCGCGAAAGCAGCGCCGGTGGTCGCGATTTCCCCGGTCTCCGCGCCGGGCAACGACGCCGCGATGGCGGTTCGTCGCGCGGTCATTGAGCTCGGCGTCATCCGCGTGCGAGCCATCGTTGACGAAATAGCCCTGAAGCTCCAGGCATTTATCAACGGCTGACCGGCGTCCCAAGACGACCAGCGTTCGCGTACGCCCCGAAAAACGGTGCGTTCAAGTTCCGCCCTGCGGCTTCGCGCCCCCGTCTGCGGGGCACTTCCGAGCCCTTTTTCTCCGCAACGAAGCGTGTGGGTGCGCTTTCAATTTCGCAACCTGAGAGAACGAATCCATGCGAATTCCGCGTTCCGTCGAGCCACTCATTTCGTCCGCATTGCCCAATTGGGATGGCGGCCTGCTTCGCGGATGGCTTTGCATGGTCCTCGCGGCGCTGGTCTTCCTGCCCGCCTGCACCAAGCGCGGGCCTTCCGTCCAACCCGACGCGATGGTAGAAGCACATTCCGTGCTTAGTCCAGGGGCCAAACCGGCGGACGATCTGCGCGCGCGTTTGAGCCCGCTGGCCTACGCGGTGACGCAAGAAGGTGCCACCGAGCCGCCGTTTGCGAATGCTTACTGGGACGAACATCGTCCGGGGATATTCGTCGATGTGGTCGATGGAACCCCGCTTTTTTCCTCGGCCGACAAGTTCGATTCGGGGACCGGTTGGCCAAGTTTTTCAAAACCCCTCCGGCCCGAGTCGGTCGAAGTGCGCCCGGACCACACCTCGGGCACGGAGCGAACCGAGGTCCGAAGTGCCAAAGCGGGTGGGCATCTCGGCCACGTTTTCGACGACGGACCCGGGCCCACACACCTTCGGTATTGCATCAACTCGGCGGCGCTGCGCTTTGTTCGCGCGGAACACATGGAGGCCGAGGGCTTCGGCGCCGCCCGCGGGGCCGCAACCACGTCGACGCTGCCTTCGAAAGAATCGACGGTCTGCGCGCCCTCAACTGCTCAAGCGGGGGCCGCGCCACCCGGCTGCCGAGCCTCGACGGAGGTGGCGATTCTGGCGGGCGGGTGTTTTTGGGGAATGGAAGAAATACTCAGAACGGTTTCCGGTGTACTGGAAACATCTGTTGGCTATACGGGGGGTGTTACTGAGCATCCAACATACGACGATGTTCATACGGGGCGCACTGGTCACGCAGAAGCTATCCGCGTGATCTTCGACCCGGAGAAGATTAGCTTTCGGCAGCTGCTCGACGACTGGTTCTTTCGCATGCACGATCCCTCGACGCTCAACCGCCAGGGAAACGACCGGGGAACGCAGTACAGGTCGGCGATTTTTGCAACCAGCGAAGAGCAATTGGTGGAGGGCCTCGCGGCCAAGGCGCGCGCTGCCGCATCGGGACGGTGGAAGGGCCCCGTCGTCACGGAGGTTTCGCGCGCGGGAGAATTCACCCGCGCCGAAAGCGAGCATCAGCGCTATTTGGAGGGTCACCCGGGCGGCTACACGTGCCACTTCGTGAGGGACTAGAAGTGCGGTGGCAAATGGGTTTTCGCGACTCTTTAGCCATTGACATCATTGATGATTTTTGCGCGAGGTTGGGGATAAAGTGTCGGTTCCCGTCGGGCTCCTAAAGACGTCTTCGTCGTTCGAGTGTCCCGAGGGGGGTCCATCCCAACGAAAACCGCTCTACTATCCCGCCCATGGCCGACGCCGAAAAGCCCCCCCCAGGTAAGCCTCCAACGCCTCCGGCGGCAACCCTCGCGAGCCATGGCAATAGCCGGTCGGGAGGGCCCCAAGAACAGGGGGCCTCGGCGCACCCCCCCACCCCCAAAGTCCCGGGAGAAAATCGTCCGTCGGGCCAGGCCGTCGCCGCCCCGGCCCCGGGTGGAGCAAGGCCCAGCAAGCCATCGATGAGGGCCGCGGTGCGCACCAAGGTTTCACCGGGCGCGGAGGGCGTGCCGGGCGTACCGGGCGCGCAGGTCGCAAAGGCCGCTCCGACCGCCGCCGACATTCAGCCCCTTCCGCCGTTGCCCGCCGATCTCGCCGCGTCCTTGGCCGGCGCCAGGGAGCGCGAAGAAACACCTCGCGCCCCCGCGACGCAGGTCCTCGCCCGCCCGCCCGAACGAGGGCTCGAGAAGGTTCGGGCCGTCGCGATTTCGATTCCACCGGATCCTGCTGATCCACCGAAAATTCGCGCTAGTTTCGGCAGCATTCGGCCCGCGGGCGCCGCCTCCCTCGTGGGCTCCGTCGTGGGCGGGCGCTACACGATTGAGAGGCTTCTCGGAGAGGGCGCAATGGGCGCGGTGTTCCTCGCTGAGCATCGCTTGATGCGAAAAAAAGTCGCGCTCAAAGTCCTGCATCCGCAATGGAGCAGCGTGCCAGACATTGTGGCTCGCTTCGAGCGCGAGGCCATGGCCGCAAGCCGCATCGAGCATCCAAATGTGGCCGCCGCGACAGACTTCGGTCAGCTTGAAGATGGCTCGTTTTTTCTGGTCCTCGAGTTCGTCGAGGGACGAACTTTGCGAGAAGAATTGCAGGCGGGCGCGTTCCACGTACCTCGCGCACTCCAGGTAGTCAGGCAGATGGTTTCGGCCCTCGTGAAGGCCCATGGCCTCGGCATCGTCCACCGCGATCTGAAGCCTGAAAATGTCATGCTCATCGAGCGCGGAGGGCACGCCGACTTCGTGAAGGTCCTCGACTTCGGAATCGCCAAGATCACCGAAGGCGAATTGGACCGAAAATCGGGCCCAAAAACGGAGGTGGGCATGGTGTATGGAACCCCCGAATACATGGCACCGGAGCAGGCGATGGGGCAGTCCGTCGACGGGCGGGCAGACCTTTACGCGATAGGTGTCATAGCTTACGAACTACTTACGGGAACAAGACCCTTTCATGCCGAGAACAAGCTGGCGCTTTTGGGTATGCACGTGCACGCGGACGTGCCCGCGATGTCCGATAAAAACCCCGTGGCAGGTGTGCCTCCGATGGTCGAGCGCCTCGTCCTTCGCCTCCTCGCAAAAAAGCCAACAGACCGGGTCGCGGACGCGAGGGCGCTCATCAACGACCTCGACGACCTGGCCCACGAGCTTCTGAACCTGGGGCTCTACGCGGACGACGACATCAAAGCCATCGGCTCGATGCGCGAATTGCGGTCGCCGCGTGGCATCGATATTTCGAGCGGTCGCGCCGTCGAAAATCTCGCGTACGCCCCTACCGACCTCGTCCCCTCGAATACCGTCCCCGCGACGCAGCTGCTTCCGCGCGTCACCAAAGTAGCCGCGGCCCACGAAGAGGTCATCGATCTGGAACCGCGGAAGTCGAGGGCGCGCCCGGCCCTCGTAGCCGCCATCGCGGCGTTGTTTGGGGCCGCAATGACGGTGGCGGCGCTGGCCCTTGTTCGAGGTGGCGGAGCACACCCGGGGCCCGTGGCACCCCCTCCAGACGCTGCGGTCGCCGTGGTCGCGGCAATACCGGCGGCACCGCCCGCCCCGGCCCCCTACGCGCCGGAGAAAACCCTTCCCGCGCCCTCGGTCCCCGGTGCCTCGGCCGCGGGCACCCTTTTGCAGCCGTCGCCCTCAGCGGTTTGGCCGCCGGTGCCCGCCGTCGCGCCCGTCCTGACGGCGGCCACGGTGTCCCCGGAACAGGCCCTCCGCGAGGCCCAAGAGTTCACGCTCGCGGGCAAGTATGCGCGCGCCGTTTCGGTCCTCGAAGACGCCCTCGCGTCGCACCCGAAACACCCCGCGTTGTCCCTCGCGCTCTTCAAAGCCCAGCGCGGTTCATCGTCGCGCGCCCAGGCCTTGACCTCGGCCTCCAAGTGGCTTGAGAGCGATCCGAGCGCGGTGCCAAACGCCGCGCCGCAGCTCCTCGCAATGGTCGACGACGCCATCGCCTCCAACGACGGAATCGACGAAGCCTTGCGCCTCCTCGAAGATCGCCTAGGCGCACGCGGTGCGGATAAACTCTACGATCTCGCCTATGGCCCCGGCGCCAAAACCAGTCCATCCATCGCCGCCAGGGCGCGCACCGGATTGCAATTCGCGTCGGCTGTCACCAAGGCCACGCCTGCCCTCCGCATCACCATGCAAATGCGCCAAGCCCACGGCTGCGAAGAGGCGTCGGCGCTCATGAAACGCGCCCGCGAGGTGGCCGACGAACGCATCATTCCGGTGCTTCGCGCGTATGAAAAAACCGATGGCTGCCGGGGCACCGATTGTTACGCCTGCCTGCGATCCGGGTCCGACCTCGCGGACGCGATCCGCTCCGCGGAGAAGCGCGCTTACCCAAGCATACGATAGACATTTCGCGGATATACATAAACATGTGTATATATTATCCATACATGTCATTCGTAGCTATATGATATGTGTATCTGTTGAGAACCCCGCGGCGCTCGGTCCGGAGGCCGCGTCATGCGTATTAGCGACACAGACACGCTCGCTTTCGCGGTAGCCTCCGGGTGAATGCGACGCTTCTCTGCCCTCCGATGTGCGGTTCCCGTCGTCGCCCTCTGGGCGGCCGCGTGCGCACCACAGCCAGCGATTTCGCCCACTTTCGCGTTGACTGCCCCCCCGCTGTTGGGCCCCGGTGCTCGCGATGAGAGCCCCTCTTGGGCCGCACGCGCGATGAAAAATTGCGGCACCGGGTATTCCGGGCCCACCATGAATCCCGGCGATGCCATTCGCCAAGCTCAGGCCGCCGCCCTCGGCAGTTTCGCGGAAGCCGAAGGCGTCCACGTCGAGACGGTCACCGTCGACACGGGCGACCATGTGTCCAGCGTCTCGACTTTGGTGAGCGAGGCGGTGCTAAAAAATGTCCGCGTCGTCGCCGTTGAAACCCAACGCACGGGCCGCTCCGACGACGCCGCCGCGCGGGTCACGCACGCCCTTGCGTGCCGCGTTGGAAGCGAGCCCTCGGGCCTCGTTCGCAACGCCCCCGCGTGGGTCATCGATCCCCGGGGTGCCGCCGGGGCCACCGAGGTCTGCGCCGTGGGCATTTCGGGCCCCACGCTGGAGCCCTCGGACGCGCAAATACTCGCCAATCGCGATGGCGCGCGTGCTTTGGCTGCGATTCGTAGCGTTAACGTAAAACGTACGTCAGCCGATTACAGTAACGAGTATTACGTTATACTTAGGAGTGACGCCGAGGTGCCCGAGAGCGCCGTGGAAGACGCGCTCCAGAGCAGCAAAGAACGAGAACACTGGGTCGATGACGAGGGACGCGGGCCGCTGGCGTTGCCGCGCAGCACGTTCGTCCTGCGGTGCGCTTCGCGGTAACACGGGTGCAAAGGGCCGTTTGCGGCCGCTGCTCTACCCGTTGATCTCGAGGCGAAGGAGGTTTCGTCCGACAAACAGATTGTCGCCGTGTTTGAGTTCAACTTCGTCGCGAATTCGCAGGTAAGTGCCGTTTCGCGAGCTGAGGTCGGAGAGCACGTAACGGCCCCCAACTTCGGCCACCTTGAAATGCTCGGTGCTCAGAAACCCATCGGCTGGCAGATTGATATCGCTGCCTTCGCGGCCCACCGTGACAGCCCCCTCGCGTGACGAAACCGCGGTGCCGTCTCCGCCGCCCTCGAGCGCCTGCACGAGGCGGAAGCTGCCAGCCTTGCTCGGCGTGTTGGAGAAGAACGTTCCGTCGGGATCGGGCCCGTTGGCCGGTGCGCCCAACAGCTCGAAACGAAAAACTTCGTCGCCCGCAAGAATGTGATCGCCGGCGCGCAGTTCGACCGGCTCGCGGAGGCGCAAATACACGCCATTGCGCGAGCCCAAGTCGCGGAGAATCAGACTTGCGCCGCGGTAAAAAAGCTCCGCGTGATGGGGTGCAACAAACGGGTCGTCGACGAGAGCGATCTGGCCCGTGCGCCCAATAATGTGGGACTCGGCGACGAGCTGGTAGCTCATGCCCTCCATGCCCTCTCCGCGAAGAATAACCAGCCTCGCTCGCCCAACGGCCTGCATTTGACCGAACATCATGGTCTTCGCGGTTTGGTGCTCCGTCGCCACCGGATCGCCGCAACGGCCACAAAACTTGTGCTGAAGTGGGATTGGCGTCGAGCACGCGCGGCATACAAACGTTCGGGCTTGCTCCATGGCACCGCCACCCTAGCCGAACCTGAGCCGCTTCCAAGATGACTTCGCTCGCCCGCGGCCTATGTTCGCCTTTTGCGTGCGAAATTGCTGGCTATGGTGAGCCCGCATCGACCTCGGGCGCAGGGGCCTTCGCAGCCACCGGCGTCAACACCGTGCGCCCCACGTTGGCGTCAAGGGGCCACGGGACCGACCATCGACGCAGCGTTGCGCGGTCGACAAACTCAAGGCGATTGCCGCGCTCGATCGCCGGAAACAAAACACGAACCGTCGTGACGAGCCCGTTCTCCAAGCTCGGAGGATTCTTGTAGTTTGCACGTACCGGCGGCGGGTCGGCCAGCAGTGGAAAGTTAAAACGCACGCGCTCAAGCAATGCGGGGCCCTCCAAAAGTTCGACCGCAAAACGGCCCATCCACCGCCCGGTTCGACGGGGAACCTCGAGCACCTGACGCGACGCCTTCGCTAGAACCGGCGTTCCCTTTTCCCAGGTAAAATCCATAAGAATTTCAACGTTAGAAAGCGTCGGATCCGGGTCTGGGGCCGTTGTGGGATCCGCAACGGGCACCGTGCGACCGGGAGGCGCGGCGGCATCCGGGGCACCGGCGTCAGCCTCCGCGTGGGCGACCGTGGTGGCTGCCGCGATGCCGAGCATCGGCACCAAGAACAGGTGGGGGAAGAAGCCGCGTTGCCGCATTGGATGCCAACTGCATATCGCCAATAGCGCCTCCGAGCCACGTCCATAACGCTTGAAATTCCTCCGGCGCCGGGCTCTCAAAAACGCGACCAATGGGCGCGCCAAGCACGAGGCGATGGCAGTGGAGCGCAACGCGGTCCCATCGCCGTATCGCGCCGTTTGCCGCGGCCAGCGGCCTTCTCGAGCCGTAGATGCGGTCCCCCACGAGGGCGTGCCCTGCGTGCGATGCGTGAACACGAAGCTGGTGGGTTCGGCCCGTCACGGGGCGCAGAAGGAGCAGCGAATGAGAACGAGATTTCGTGGCCGCGACCACATTGAAAAAGCTCTTGGCCGCAACGGCACCCCGGCCATTCACCTCGCGGAGTTTTCCGTCGGCCCCTCGCCCGATAGGAAATTCCCAGGTTCCCATCGCATCGGGCGGAGTTCCGACGGCGATGGCCAGATAGCCTCGCCCGTACAAATCTGCTCCGCGCAGCTCCATCAGTTCGCGGCGGGCCAAATCCGTTTTTGCAAAAATGATGAGGCCGCTGACACCCAAATCGAGACGACTCGAGGGGTGAAGCTCGCGGGCCAAAAGGCCGCGTTCCGCCGCGAGGACATCGAGCAGGGAGCGCGCGGTGCCCGAGAGTTCTGCAATGGTCACGAGGCCCGGAGGCTTTTCCACGACAAGCAATTGGTCGTCTTCATGGTGCACCGCAATCGCCGCCGGGGTCGCGGGCGTGGCGGGCGTGGCGTGGCGCGCCGACTCCACGTGCACAATACACCCATATGAAATGGCGTCGGTCAGGCTGCGGGCTCGGACCCGCCCGATGAAAACGCGACCCTCACGTAACTCGCTGGAATCAATCGGAAATATTGTGCACAACGCCTCAAGATTGGGCACACCCTGCGGCACCACGACCCGGCGGCGGCCGCTCACGATTGGCGACCATCCAGGCGTTCCACCGTGCCACGACTGCCGTCGATACGAATGCGCTCGCCGTCGCGAATGCGCACCGTGGCACCCTCGACATTCACCACCGCTGGCACGCCGAGCTCGCGGGCCACAATCGCCGCATGCGAAAGGGAGCCTCCAAGCTCGGTTACGACGCCGACCGCATCGAGAAAAAGTGGCGTCCATGCGGTGTCTGTCGTGGGTGTTACGAGAATATCGCCGGGCTCCAGTCGGTCGATCGAGGCCGCCGAAAGCACAATGCGCGCTGTGCCCTCCACGACGCCAGCACTCGCGGGAATACCCTGGAGAGAGCTTGATTCGCGGGGAACCACGACGGGGGGCGGCGGCGACCCGACGAAGGTTGTCGGAGGCGCGGGGCGACGGTTGTCGCGAATCCACTCGACCCGCCGTGCGCGAACGAGGGACACGACATCGCTGCGTCCCCGATCAAGCGACTCCACGAGCTCGTTGGCGGTGAGCAGAAACACCGGTGCGACCGCGGCATATCCGTGTAGTTTACGCATATCGTTTTCGAGGTCCGGATGCCTGCGACGCAGGCGCGCATCGGCGACCAGCGCTGCTTCACGAATTCGGCCCAAAACGCGGGTAACCCAGACGCGCATCACCTCGCGGTGGCGAGCGGCTCTCTTCGCGCGGCCGACGAGAACGCGAACGGCGAGGAGGGTCGCGGGGCCCACCGCCGATCGCACCTTGGCCTCCGCCTGATCGGCGCGGGTTTTCACCGCGAGTTTTCGGCTCGCCAGGAACGGAAGTTCGACGTCGAGATCTTGCCGCAGCGTGACCCGCAGCATGGCGAACAGCGACGAAGGATCTTCGGTCCAACGCGGTTCGCAGAGCTCCGCTTCACGAATCGCGCGGTGACCAAATCGGGCCAAAAAATCGGTGAGTGCGGCGCGAACACTGGGCTCGTGCACGTGCTCGGGGGCAGTGATTTCGCTGCGCAATATCGCGTCGCGGATGTGCGGGGTGGCCGCCACGAGTTCCGCCAGCTGCAGCAGCGCGAGGGAGGGCTGCACCGAGGGCAGGTCCTGAATTCCCGTGGTGAGTGCCTGCGCGAGACCATCGCCTTCGACGGGAAACGTGCGTTCCAAAAGCAAGCGCAACGCCAAATACGCGCCGAGGGCACTGGCGGCGCACGTGAGCATCGCCGTTCCCGTGCGATCAAGAAGTCCTTGCAGCTCGCGAAAACTTTTTCCGAGGCTCGAGTCCGGAAGAATCGCAAGTTCGAGGGCCGAGAATCGCTCTGAAAACCGCTCGGCCTCGCGCACGTAAGCGTCAACTGCGGAGTCGAGTCCAAGCTGGGTTTCGAGGAGCCGCGCACCCATGAAGGGAAGCCGCGCGAGCTGCCCCAGCGTCGGCTTTTCGCGCCGCTCCGACGCGAGTTCGTCCGTGCCCGCGCCGCCGCCAAGTTCAATGAGAAGGCGCGGGTTTAGCCACGGCAATTGGCTGGCAATTTCCATGAATTGCGAAAGGTTTAGGTAGAATCGCCCGTGCACGTTGCCGACCATCGGCGCCTCTTTTTTTACCGGGCACCCGAGCGCCTCAAACGCCGCGCGAAATCCTTTGTCAGCGAAACCGCCCGCGACGCTCCAAGTGAGCGGCGTGGCGACCCCGGGCAAGGCCTCCGCCAAGTTGGCGCAGCTCCACACGGTGGCCGCGTCGCCGCCTCGCGGAAAGGCCCGCGACGTGATGGGCCTGGCCTGAAGCACGATGAGGGCTGCGCCGTGAAACGCAAACTCGACGTCCCAACGAACCATGCCGCCAAGGCGTTCGAGGCGCAGTGCGAGCTCGGCGAGGGCGCCAAGGTCGGCGCCTTCGAGCGACGGCTTTCGCCCCTCGGAAATGGTTGCAAGATGCACCGATAATCCGTCGGCCACGAGCGCCGGTGACTTCTGCGCGATCTGGCTCTCGACGACCCGACCGCGGTCGTCCATGCGCCAGGAGTCCGCGGGCGCGCGCCCGTCAACCAAGGGAATTCCCAGGCCAAACGTCGCGTTCACGAGGCGACCGGCGCCGCCAAGAGGATGCCGCGTAAACAAAACGCCCGACGCGCGCGCGGGCACAACGCGCTGCACGAGCACCGCCATCGCCGCTTCGCGAATGCCGCGATGGCCCAAGTAACGGACAGCCCTCGGCGTAGCGAGAGAGGCCCACACCTCACGGATCGCCTCCAAGAGTTCGGCCGCACTTGACACGCCGATGCGCGACGCCGCCACCCCGGCCATCGACAGAGCATCGCCGTCTTCGACCGTAGCGCTGGAACGAACCGCGAGGGCCCGGGTTCCGTTTTCCGAAGCGGACAACCACAGCTGTTCGAGTTCCCCATCGAAGCCCGTGGGCAAGGCCATCGATTGCCACGCGGCGTGCGCCCGCCCCACGCGGTTGACGCCGCGCTGATCGTCGATGCGCAGGAGCTGTTCCAGGGTCAGTTCCGACGGCAAGTACCGGGCCGCGTCGGTGTACACTTCAGCCGGGCAAATCCACGACTCGGGCACGACAAAGCCCGCGCGCTGGAGGCGAAGCAGGGAGGCTGCTTTCCCCCCGAGGGAGCGAACTTCTTGACCGCGTCGAGTGGGGGCAGCGGCCAGCGAAAAGAGGTACCGAGGCTTCGCCGCCATGGGTCAGTTGAACTCGAAGTCGCTGGACTTCTTCGTCGTCGGAATGGGCACCGGGGCCCGTGTCGGGGTGTCGGCAGGAGGCGGCGCGACCTCGGTAGCAGGCGACGCTTTTTGCGGAATACCTGGCACAGATGACGGCGCTACGTTGGCCTGTTCAAGTATATGAAATTCCACCCGTCGGTTGCGCGACCGACCGCCGTCGTCGCCGTTGGTGGCGATCGGACGCTCTTGGCCGAAGCCCTCGGCCTCGAGGCGCGCAGCGGCCACGCCATGCTCCGTTAGCCAGCGTTCGACCGAGTGGGCCCGGGCGTCCGACAGCTTCTTATTCGTGTCGGCGCGGCCTCGGTTGTCGGTGTGCCCCTCGATCGATATTCGCGTGATTCGTGTATGGAGTTTCAATACCGCCGCCACCTCTTCCAAGATCGGAAACGAGACAGGAAGCAGGAAGGCCGACGCGGTCTTGAACTGCACTTGTTGCAAAAACCGAATTTGCTTGCCTTCGAGGCGAATATAGCGGGGGCACCCGTTGTCGTCGGGACTGATGTTTTGAACGCCGGGTTCTTCAGGGCATGCGTCGTCGTCGTCTTCGATGCCGTCGCCGTCGTAGTCGCTCTCGGGGCAGCCATCGAAGTCTTCGATGCCGTCTTTGTCTTCGGCCTGCGTCGGGCACTTATCAAGCAGGTCCACGATGCCGTCGCCGTCTGTATCTTTGGCCTTCGGGCAGCCGTCGGTGCCGTCCGGTGGCTCGCCGTCTTCGGCCTCGAGAACGCACGCATCGACGTCGTCGAAGATGCCGTCTTTGTCTGTGTCGATGCGGATACGGCGCTTCTTCGCCGCCTCATCATCGATTCGTCGGTGCTCAAGATCGGTGAGTTCGTCGCCGGGTGTTTCGCGGTAGCCAATGAGAGCAGTTGCACGAAAATCCGGGGCCCCGTAGCCGCCGAGAATCATGGTTCCAAGCGACGGACCGGCCCACCATTCGTTCTTTTCGCCGAAACGAAACCGGGCCTCGGCGAGCCACTCGACGGGCGAATTTCTTGGAGCGAAAAGCGTCTTGCCGACGATGGGATCGTTGGCCTCGAGGCCTGTTTGACCAAAGATGCTGATGCCCCCGCGCATGTTCCACGCGGGAAACGGAACGAACGCGCCGACAGCCCAGCGCCACTCATTGCCGACGCCGATACCGTTGTTTTTGCGCGGGTCGTTGAGGCGCACCGGGGGCCGAATATTCACGCCGGTGTTGGCGACCAAGCTCACGTCGCCGACCCTGTATTCGCCCGCGACGAGGGCCGCTGCGGTCAGTTCGCCGTCGCCCCCAAAGCTGCTCCTGGTGCCGTTGCCCGTGGGCGCGAACACGCTCAATTGCGTCGCGATGGCGATCGTTTCGTCTTGGCTACGCCATGCGAGAGCGCGCGCATCGACCCGCAAATCGCCGGCCCACGCGCCGCTCGTCGTGACGAGGGACGACTGGCTGCTAAAAAAATCGTTGTCTTGCGGGTAGGCTGGGTTCTTGCCCGACTGATTGAGCGCAATCGGCAACGTGAGAGAAAACTGCCAGCGCTCCCACAGCTGCGCGCCGAAAGTTAGCGTGGTCGTAAACTGCTGCGAAATCACTGCCCGTTCCGATGCCCGCAGCGTCAAAGCGTCGCCGGTCAGCGAAGACGTTTTGAGGGGATTCATCGTCAAGCCCAGCGCCATCTGCGCGAAGAGATTGGGGGTCTTGCGAAACTTGGGCCTTACGAGGCCGACGCCGTCGTCGGGGCCGCCAGCGATGTCGAGCCGGTCCAAGTGGAACGTGCGAGACTGAGCCGACGCCGGCAGCGAACCAAGCAGGGCCGCGAGCGCAAAACCGGAAACAACATAACGTCGGGCGTACATGAGCCCGGGAGGTTAAAGCGAAGCGCGTCGAAAACACACCATTTCCGGCCCCGGTATCATTCTGTTTTTCATGGCCGGGCTCGCTATTTCAGCAACGGCTTCGAAACGGGGCACTTGACAACGGGAACGCGGGTTGCTTAGACCCACAGCCCCTTCTCTCTCTGCGCATTCTCGCGCTGGAATTGTCATGAAGCGCACCTATCAGCCGCACAACATCCGCCGTCTTCGTACCCATGGTTTCCGAGCTCGCATGGAGTCGGCCGGTGGTCGCAAGGTTCTCCAGAACCGCCGTCGCAAGGGTCGTTGGCGACTAACGGTGTCGACCTACGAGAAGTGAGCTTCGCTTCTTTTCCGAAATCGGCACGGCTTCGGCGTCGATCGGAATTTGATGCGCTTCGACATGCGACGGGCCGTTCAGGTTCGTCGCATTTCGTGTTTGTGGTGCGCCCCACGGGCGAGGCGGGCGAGGCGGGCGAGGTCGCAGCGGCGGCGCGCCTGGGAATTATCGTGTCAAAGCGCGTCGGTGGTGCCGTTGCGCGAAACCGCGTCAAGCGCCTTTGCCGCGAGTGTTTTCGCCAGTGGGCCGCGATGCGACAAGCCCGCGCCGACATTCTCGTCATCGCCAAGCCGGGCTCGCCGTCGCTGAATTTGGCGGCCACGAGGCGCCAGTTTCAAAGGCTCCTGCGCCTCCTCCAAGACCTGCCCGCGGCCAAACCGTGACGTTCGCCGCACAGTGCCTTTTCGCGGCGGTACGGGGCTACCAGCGCGTGTTGTCGCCGTTTCTTGGGGGCCATTGCCGGTTCGAGCCAAGCTGTTCCCACTACGCCCTCGCGTGCATCAAACGGCACGGAGCGTGGCGCGGTTTCTGGCTCTCGCTCACGCGCATCATGCGTTGCCAACCGCTGTGCAAAGGCGGATACGATCCCCCGCCTTCGTGACCGGGCGGCGCTTCTTTGTGGCGAGCGCCGAAGACCCTGCTAGCAGCGGTCATCCTTCATGGAAAGTCCTGTCCTTCGCTGGTCCCTCATCGCTCTCGCGGTCATTCTCGCGGTCAAATTTGGCCCATCGGTTTTTGGCAGTGAGCACAAAGTTCAGCCGGTGCCCGCGGTGCACTACGTCGACGCGCCGGGCTTTGTGGGCGACCCCGTAGACACCCCGTCCGGCCAGCCCCCCGAGGGCGATATATGCAGTCTACAAGGGTTGGATTTCGTCGCGGATTTTTCTTCGCGAGGAGCGGCCATCACTCACTTTCGGCTCACGAGCGAAAAGTACGCACTGAGCCCCGCCGCCGACCTTAGTTCCACGGTTTCCAATGAGCGCTGGCGCTCGCTTCGCACGCTTTTTCGCTCGGTTTCTCGCGCCAACGCGCCAGACGGTTCCGATCAACTGCCGTACGATCGTTTCAACTGGGCGCTCGCGGCACACGACGGCAAATCGTGCACGTTTACCCACGACGCCCCCTCGGCCTTGGTCACCAAGCGCATCACGGCAGGCACCCGGCCCTACGAGCTCAGCGTCGAGACCACGATCGAAAATCGCGCCGCCGAGGCACGCTCTCACCGCTTTTCGATTGGGGCCTATGCCTACCGAAAAAACGAAGACGTCAAAGGTAGCTTTGGCCGTGTTTCGCCTTTCCAAACCGACCTCACCGTTGCTTCGGGCGAAGAGGTCATTCGCAAGCCCAAGGGTGATTTTCAGACGGGCTGGTTCGAAAAAGACGGCGTCGATCGTTACGTAGCGGTCACCAATTATTACTTCGCCCAAGCCATCGTTCCCGTCGCCGACGAGCTGCAGCCGCGGCCTCAGGGCGAACTCCTTGGTGAGCAGTGGTTCGCCCCCGGCCAAGACCCCGACGCCGACGACGCGGGCATGGTCTTCCACGCCAACCTCGAGTACGCCTCGCGCACGCTGAAACCCGGCGAAAAAGCTACCTATCGGCAAGATGCGTACTTCGGCCCGAAGGAGCGCGATCTGCTCGCCGCCGCCCTCGGCGGGCACGCGAGGCTGTCTGATTTGATCGACCTCGGAACGTTTTCCGGCGTCGCGAAGGTTCTCGTCGGTGCCCTCCGTTTTCTGGCCGAGCACGTCACGAGCGGTTCCTGGGGTTTGGCGGTCGTTTGCCTCACCTTCGCGCTGCGCATGCTCCTCTTGCCCCTTCTCATTCCGGGCATCCAGACCACCGTCGGAATGCGCAAGATCAAGCCTGAAATCGAGCTAATCAACGAGCGTTTCAAAGACGACCAAATGGCCAAAACCATGGCCACCCAAGAACTTTGGCGGAAGCACAAAATCAACCCCGCAAAAGGCTGCCTCCCGCAGCTGGCGGCGATGCCCGTGTGGTTCGCCATGTACACCACGCTGCAGACCGCAGTTGAGATGTACAATACACACTTTCTTTGGTTCCGCGATCTCTCCGCGCCGGACCCGTACTACGTGCTCCCGCTCTTGCTCGGCGGCTTCATGATTGTTCAGCAAAAGCTCGTGCCTGCGCAGGGAATGGACCCAATGCAGCAGCAAATGATGACGTGGCTTATGCCTCTCATTTTCACGACGATGATGCTTTTTCTTCCGGCGGCCCTCGGCCTCTACATGCTCACCAACAGCGTGCTCGGCATCGCCCAGCAGCTCGTCGTGGAGCGCATCGCCCAGAACCAGTCCGCACCTTCCATCGTCGTCTCCGAACCCACTCCGACCGCGCCTCGAACCAACGCGCGCGCCTGATTCTTCAGGGCCTGATTCTCCAGAGCCTGATTCCCCAAAGCCTGATTCCCCAGAGCCTGATTCTCCAGAGCCTGATTCCCCAAAGCCTGCTTTCCCAGAGGAATTCCACGTGGAAACGAACCCAGAAAATAGCGCGGTCATTGATGCCGCCGATGAGCAAACGCAAAAAGCCCTCACCTTTGTGGGCAATATTCTCTCGGCCATGGGCGTGAATGCCCGCGTGGCCTTTGATGGTGTCGAGCAATCCGACAGCGGCCATACCGAGGTCAAACTCGCGATCACCGGCGAAGACGCCAACGTCGTGATCGGCAAAAAGGGCCTCGTTCTCGACGCCCTTCAATACCTCGTATCGCGCGTCGCCAATCGCCCGGGCGCGCCCCGTCGATTCTTCAACCTCGACGCCGATGGCTTTCGCGCCAACCACGAGAGCCGCCTCGGCGACATGGCAAAAAAGCTCGCACTTCGCGTCGCGAAAGAAGGAAAAGTCGTCACCTTCGATCCGATGAGTGCGCGCGATCGCCGCGTCGTCCACCGTGCGCTTTCAGGCCTTGAAGGCGTGAAAACCGAGTCGTCGGGCGAAGAGCCCAATCGCCGCGTGCACATCATGCCGTCGGCGGCAACGACTCCTGCCGCTGTCTAATTGCCCCGAGCCTTAGGCCTCGTGCCGAGGCTCGGCCCTTCTTGAACAAGGGTGCATTGTGCAGCTATCGCCGTGCTTGCTCGTTCATGCACGGTGCGTTAGCAATGCGCCTCGTAAGCGTCACTAGCTCAGCTGGATAGAGCGTCGGCCTCCGGAGCCGAAGGTCGGTGGTTCGAATCCACCGTGACGCGCGTTGGTTATTCGCCCCGTGGTGCTTCATGCCTCCCTCTGCGTTACCCGCGATTTCCCCAGTTCCCGTCCTTGCCGCGTGGGGCCGAATCGCAAAGCCCGGGAGCGAATGGCTCGTCGACGACCTCGAGGGCGCGTCTCTCGGGGCCAATCTGTCGCGCGGCCTCGGGCGGTCCTACGGCGATTCGTCGTTGCCTGCATCTTGCACTGATCGCGTCGTGGCGACGCGCCGGGCCAATCGCATTGTGTCCGTCGATGCAGGCACCGGTGTTTTGCGGGCCGAGGCCGGCCTGACCCTCGCTGAAATTAACCGGCTTTTCATTCCCCGGGGGCTGTTCACACCGGTCACGCCGGGCACGAAATTCGTCACCCTCGGGGGCATGGTGGCGAGCGATGTGCACGGAAAAAACCACCACGTGGAGGGCTGCTTCGGTGCCCACGTGCGGGCCCTTAAAATGCGCCTCGCGGACGGTTCGCTCGTTGAAACTTCGCCATCAAGCGAGCCCGATCTTTTCTACGGAACGCTTGGCGGCATGGGGCTTCTTGGTCACGTGTTGGAAGTTGAGTTCACGCTCAAGCCCATCGCGTCACCGTGGATATGGATGGAGAGCCAACGCGTCACGGGGCTCGAAGAGTTTATGGAATCCCTCGGTCGGGCGGCGCCGGCGTGGCCCATGACGGTGGGCTGGATTGATTGCGTAAGCCTAGGAAAAAACCTGGGGCGCGGCATTCTGATCGCGGGCCGGTGGGCTGAAAAAGACGAGGCCCCGCCGGTTGCGCCGGACGCGCCGCGAGGGTGGGGTATGCCCATAGACTTTCCTAACGCAGCCCTAAACCATACGTCAGCTTTGCTCTTTAATACTGCGTATTACTGGAAACATTGGCAAAGGTCGCGCACGGCGCTCGTGTCTCCTGAGCCATTTTTTTATCCCCTTGATGCGGTCCACGACTGGAATCGCGTCTACGGCAGTCGTGGATTCACGCAGTACCAATGTGTCATTCCGCGGGCGTGCGGCGCGGTCGCTGTGCGCGAGTTCATGGAGCGCCTCACGCGTTTCGGAACCGCGTCTCCGCTGTGTGTCATCAAAGACTGCGGGCCCGAGGGAAAAGGCACGCTTTCCTTTCCGCTGGAGGGCACGAGCATCGCCGTAGACATGCCCGTGTCCGCAGGAATTCAGCGCGTCGTCGACCAACTGAATGAGTTTGTGATCGCCACCGGCGGCCGCATCTACCTCACCAAAGATGCCTTCACGCGCCCGGAGCATTTTCGCGCGATGGAGCCTCGCTTGCCGGCGTTCGAGGCCGCGCGCGAAAAGTACGACCCGTCGCGCCGGCTCCGCAGCGCCCAGTCGGTGCGTCTCTTTGGCGACCGGACGTCCTGAATCGCGGTCGAGCGTTTGCCAAAGTGGTGTAGTCGCCGGCTCGGAGACGAATGTGAAAGCAGTGATTCTTGGCGGAACCTCGGGGATGGGCCGTGCCCTCGCGCAGCGCATGGCGGAACGCGGAGACCATGTATTTTTGCTCGGAATCGGCGAAATTGAGCTCGCGAAAAGTGCGGCCGATTTGGCGGCTCGCAGCCGCATCGCGGCCAAGGCGGAGAGTTCGGCCAGCGCGGCCCTCGCGACCTGGGCTGTCTGCGATCTTGAATCGCCCGAGACCTTTGGCCCCGCTCTCGATGCCGCCGACGCAGCCCTTGGTAACTTCGATGCGGTCGTTGTGACCGCGGCGCTTTTCGCGACGCAAGCGGCCCTCGAGGCCGACCTCGAATTGGCGCGCCGTCTGCTCACCGTCAACTACGCGCACACCGTGGTATTTTGCGAGCATGTGCGGCAGCGACTGTTGGCGCGCGGCGGCGGTTCGCTCACGGTATTTTCCTCCGTGGCCGGCGATCGCGGGCGAAAACCTGTGGGGCTTTACGGTTCGGGAAAGGCTGGGCTCTCGCACTACCTTGAGTCGCTCGATCACAAATTCCACGATCAGGGCCTTCACGTGCTCACGGTCAAACCGGGCTTTGTCAAAACAGGAATGACCGCAGGCCTCAAGCCACCCCCCTTCGCGGGCGAGCCCGAGAGCGTTGCCGATGACGTTCTTCGGGCCATCGATCGCCGCATAGCCGTTGTCTATACACCGCGCATATGGTCGCTTGTAATGCTGGTTATTCGCTGGCTTCCGCGCTTTATCATGCGCAAGATTGGATTCTGAAAATGGCCCACGTTCTCGTCCTCGGGGCGACTTCGGCCATCGCAGCGGAGGCCTCTTTGCTTTACGCGGCTCGCGGCGACCGGGTTCATCTCGTGGGGCGAGCGCCGGAGAAACTTGCCGCCATCGCCGCTCGCTGCGTCGCCGTCTCCTCGCAGCCCGTGAGTTCCCAGGTTGCCGATTTCAGCGCGCTTGCACGCCAGGAAAATGTCATTGCAGAATGCATGCGTATCTTGGGCGGCGTGGACCTCGTGCTCATCGCGCACGGGGAGCTTGGCAACCAGCTCGAGACCGAGACGTCTTTCGCCGCAGCGGAGGCGATTTTGCGAGTTAATTTCCTCAGTCCTGTGGCGCTGCTGATTCCGATCGCGAACGCCATGGAGGCGCAACGCGGCGGGCGAATAGGCGTCATCACGTCCGTCGCAGGCGATCGCGGTCGCCCTCGCAACTACACGTACGGTGCCGCGAAGGGTGCGCTCTGCACGTACTTGCAGGGCCTGCGCACGCGGCTCTATTCGGCCGGCGTGACGGTGACGACCTTGAAGCTTGGCCCGGTGGATTCTCCGATGACGGGCGCACACAAAAAGAACGCGCTCTTCGCCAAGCCTCAATCGGTCGCAGTCTCGATTGTGAGCGCGATCGATGCGGGCGCGTCGGAGGTCTACGTGCCTGGTTTTTGGCGCGTCATCATGGCGATCGTCCGAAATATGCCCGAGGCTTTGATGCAGCGCCTCGCGTTCTTATCCGGCCGGTGACCCGGTGCTTCCGCCGTCGGATTTAACGCCAATGCGTTCGATGGCTTGGCGTGCGAGCAGGAGCTCGGGGGCCAATGAAATCATCAAGATGGGCCGCTGCTCCGTCGTGCGTCGGACGAATGACTCGAGGTATTTGTTCGCCACCTCGCGTTCGCCGAGTTCGATGGCGAGCATGCCAAGAACGAATCGACCGTAACCCTGTCCGCAGGGCGCGGCGGTTAGTTCCTCCAAATGTTCCCGCGCGTCTTCGACGATTTCGCCGGCGGCCAGCAGCGCGAGGGTCAAGTGAGCCCGGTACAACGGACGCTCGTTCGTCGACCAGCGATGCGCCCGTTCAAGGGCCGCGACCGCCTCGTCGTAGCGACCTCGGGCGAACAAAAATCCGCCGAGAGTCCAGTGATGAAAACCGCGCCGCGCGGGCGGGCAACTTCGCGCCGCTGCACGAAGATGAACCGCCGCGCCGTCCACATCTCCCAAGGCAAACGCCGCCCGCGCCGCATCTTGGTGGCACACATCGACAAGTTCGCCCAGGGTCAGCGCGAGTTCCGCGACGCGGAGCGCCTTCTCGAAACGCCGCGACTCGTAGTGGGCCAAATAAAGCTGACGAAGCAGCAGCACTTCCGTGTCGGCGTCGAGTTCGCCCTCGCCGAGCCCAGCCCTCGCGTGGCGCGCCCTCGCAACCGGCGTTCGCGCCGCGATGGCCTTGGCGAGAAACTCCTCAGGCGCGGGCCTGATCACCTCGGAACGCTCCTGAACCTTTGTCGAGGGCATACTTGTAGTCTACGTGTACTTTCACCGATGCGCCAAATCCGAATGGAAACAATTCTTGCCCGAATCGCATTCCTGACCGTGCTTTGTGGCTGTGGTCGACCCGCCACGCGCGACGACTGCGAGCGGATCTTTCAGCGGATTGTTGAGCTGGAACTCCGCGACTTGCAGACGACCGAGGCCGCTACCGTCGCGCGCAAGACCTCTGAGCTGCGGGCTGCGTTCACACGCGATCTCGATGGCTGCGTGGGCAAGCGCATTCACAAAAACCTGGTAAAGTGCTTGGAAGATGCGACAGCCGCGGCCCAGGTCGACGACTGTCTTCGCTAGCAGGCGGCTACAAACAGGCACCACCAAGCACAGCCGTCGTCAGTCGCGCAACGTCCAATGTATAGACGAAGTATTGCGTCGTATGTGTTACGTACGTGGTCAATCGGTCGGCCTAAGACCGGGGCCTTGGGGCCTACGGAACAGCGCCGTCGCGCGTCGCGGCGAGATGCGCTACGCGACCAAGCATGTCCGCGCGCCCGTCTTTCGACCCTCAGAATCAAGCCGAGTTTGATGCCGTTGCCGGTGACTACGACCGACTGCATCGTGAAAATATCAAGCTGAGCGGCGAGGACCCGGAGTACTTCGCGCGTTACAAACTGGGCGTCCTGAAACGAATTCTCGGCGCGGATTTCGCGCTGCCGCTCCTCGACTTCGGCTGCGGCATTGGCAACCTCACAAAGTTTCTCGTCGAGGCGTTTCCCGTCGTTCACGGCTACGATCCCTCGTCCGAAAGCGTGAAGATGGCGAAAGATCGGGCCCCAAATGCGGTGTTCACCTTCGAGGAGAACGAGCTCGCCCCGGGCTACTTCGGCGCCGTCGTCATCGCCAACGTGCTTCACCACGTGCCGCCCGCAGACCGCGAGGCGCTTCTCGGCCGCTTGGTTTCAAAACTTGCGCCTGGCGGAAAAGTCGTCGTGTTCGAGCACAACCCTTGGAACCCGGTGACCCGTAAAGTTGTGAACGAGTGCGCCTTCGATGCCGACGCGGTGCTCCTTCCGCCAACGGAGATCACGCAGCGTCTCCGCCACGCGGGCCTCGCGAACGTCACGACGAAGTACATCGTCTTCTTTCCTCGCGCACTCTCCGCGCTCCGCGGCATGGAACCAGGCCTCGCGTGGCTTCCCCTTGGTGCACAAGTGGCCATCACAGGCGAGCGATCCGCGTGACAAATACCAGGGGAATCGGACTGTCACCCAGATAGACACATACGTACAACATCTTCTGCCTATACGACGATCATACTACGTATGTCGCAGATGCGGCTCACGGGGCTAGCGAAGTATCTTGCGTGGCGGGACGCGCCCGCGAACCCTTGGCGCGGCGGTGCAGAACGCAAAGCACGGCACCGAAGACAGCCGTTCCAACGGCCGCCCACGCGAGGGCGCTTGGCGTGGGATTTCGCACGAGAACCATCAATCGTTCGCCGAGCACGCACACGGCGATAACTCCAGGGCCCATGCCTACGAGCGTGCCAACGACGTACGTGCGCAAGTGCACATGAAACGCCCCCGCGCAGAGGTTCACAAACGTGAACGGGAGCACCGGCAACAGACGGACCGCGACGATGGCCTCGAAGCCGGCACCCTGCACCGCACGCCGAACGCGTGCCGGAGCGATGCGCTCGACGACCCTCTCACCGAGGACGCGGCCCGCGCCGTACGCCAGGAGGGCCGATAGCAAAGCGCCGGCAAATGCCAGGGGAATCGACACCGCGGGGCCGTAAAATAGCGCGGTTTGCGCGATGACGAACCACACGGAAATAAAGAGCGCGCCCGCCGCGACAAACGCGCCGAGCAGCATGATGGGCAACAGCGGGTGCCCGGCGAGCGACGCCATCGCGCGTTGAAGCTTCGCGGCGTCGAGGTAGTCGAGGTAGTCGGCGATACGCGTGCAACGCGCCGCAAGCGCCACACCGAGCAACACCGCGAGAGCCGCGGCGGCCAAGGCGAGGTGTCGTGGCCCAATGCGCATGGGGCCCATAGAGCCATGCACGAAGCGTTCGCGCAATGCGATCGAAGGAGCCGCGGGCCGCCACGTCTCGCCTGAAAGTGCGCGGGGTCTCCGTCGGGCCACGACGCACGGTTTCTCCCGCGTCCACCTTGACCGAGGCCTGCCCCGGGGCGATGCTGCGCGCCATGGACACGCTCATTACCGGTGGTTTGGTGGTTGACGGCACGGGCGCTGCGCCCTTTGAGGCCGACGTCGCGATTGCGGGCGGGCGCATCGTCGCCATCGGAAAAAACCTCGGGGGCGCGACGCACACAATCGACGCGCGCGGGTGCATCGTTACGCCGGGCTTCGTCGATATTCACTCGCACTACGATGGGCAAGTGAGCTGGGACGAGGAGTTTCGTCCGTCGTCGGTGCACGGCGTAACAACCGCCGTCATGGGCAGCTGCGGCGTCGGATTCGCACCCGTGAAAGAGGCCGATCGCACGCGCATCATCGGGCTCATGGAGGGCGTGGAAGACATCCCTGGGGCCGCGCTTGCCGAGGGAATTCGCTGGCGGTGGGAAACAGTTGAAGAATACATGAATACCCTCGACGCGATGCCGCACGCGATCGATTTCGCGGTGACGGTTCCTCACGATGCGCTGCGTATCTTCGTCATGGGTGACCGTGCCGAGGCGCGCGAGACCGCCACCGACGCCGACCTCGCGGCGATGCAAAACGTGCTTCACGAGGCCCTCAAAGCCGGAGCCGTCGGCTTTTCCACAGGCCGCAGCGACAACCACAAAGACAACCGCGGGAGCGACACGCCCGCCGCCGATGTTTCGAAGCGCGAGCTCGCGGCGCTGGCCAGTGCGCTCAAGGGCGTTGGTCACCGCGTGCTGCAAATCGTCAGCGATTTCGACATGGCGCGAGGGCCGCAAGCCTTCGACGGCGAGTTCGAAATCGTTGAGGCAATGGCCGAGGCGAGCGGCGCGCCCATCAGCATTTCGCTTCTTCAGCGCACCGGGGACACCGAACAATGGAGGGCGATTCTCTCGCGCGTGGAGGCGGCGGTGGAAAAGGGAATGAACATGAAGGTGCAGACTGCACCTAGAGGCATCGGCGTACTGCTGGGCCTCGAGGCCACGTTCCACCCGTTCATCGGATTTCCGAGCTACAAAAAAGTGGCGACCCAGCCCCTCGCGGAACGCGTTGCGTACCTTCGCAACCCGGAGGTTCGTGCGCAGATTCTTCAGGAAAAATCCGACCGTTTGGCCGGTGACGGTAGTTCGATTCCGCCCCTTGTCGACCAACTTCTTGCACACCTCGACTTCATCGCGACGCGTCTTTTTCGCCTCGGCGCGCGGCCGAACTACGAGCCGAAACGGGACGAAGCGATCTTCGCCGAGGCCACGCGCAGCGGTCAAACAGTCCTCGAGGTGCTGTACGACGCGATGCTCGAAGACGACGGGCACGCGCTGCTCTACTTCCCCATTTACAACTACGCCGCGGGCAACCTCGACGCCGTCGCCGAGATGCTCCACCACCCGCGCGCGCTCTTGGGGCTCTCCGATGGCGGGGCTCACGTTGGAACGATTTGCGACGCAAGTTTCCAGTCTTTTCTCCTCACGCACTGGGTTCGCGATCGCGCCGAGCGCAAACTTTCCCTCGAAAAAGCCGTGCACATGCTCACGGGCGCGAACGCGACGTGGGCCGGCTTCGACGATCGCGGCGTGCTCGCAGCGGGAAAAAAAGCCGACGTCAACGTCATCGATTTGCAGGCCCTCGAACTTCTGTCGCCGCGCCTCGTTCACGATCTGCCCGCCGCTGGACGGCGCTTTTTGCAGGATGCAAAAGGCTACCGCGCGACCCTCGTTAACGGCGTCGTGATCGCGCAAGACGGTGAACTCACCGGCGCGCGGCCCGGTCGCCTCGTTCGCGGCGCGGCCATCGCGTAACTGGCGTGACCGGCGAAACGGGCTTGGCAGTGGGCAAAAAAAAAGATGCGCGCCGTTGAATAGACCCGGCGGGGCGGCGTCTATTTTCCCGGAGACCTACTCGGGCACGCCCTCATCGGGAGAGCTGCCCGCGAGGACTTTTGCTGCCAAAAAACATTGGAGTCTTTTCATGATTCGCACCATCGCCGCTCTCGCCGTCGTCCTCGTTTCTTCCCTCGCGTCGGCGCAAACGTCGGCACCCGCCGCTGCGACAGCCGAGGCCAAGCCGAAGGCAGCCGAAGTAGCGAAGCCCGCCGCACCGGCCGAAGCCAAAAAAGACGAAGTCAAAAAAGACGCCGTCAAGAAGGACGAAGCCAAGAAGTCCTCACCGCCCGCCGCCGCGCCTCCTGTTGCTGCGCCGGCTGCACCCGTCGCCCCGGCCGCTGCGCCCGCCGCGAAGACCTCGCGCTAAGTCAAGCTTTCTAACGCTTGCATCGAGGTTCACGGATCTTTTTCCGTGGGCCTCGACGTGTTTATCCCGCACCGTCGCATAATTCTTACATAAGGGCCTTGCGCTTACGATGTAGGATGCTACCCGGTGGCTTATGGCAACTTTCCTTCGTTTCTTTGGTCTCGCAGCCGCCGCTCTTCCTCTTTTTGCTCTCTCCGGTTGTGGAGCAGCACCAGATTCTACCGGTGAAGATGCCGTAGCCGAGGCGGGCGACGAACTCATTGCCGGCAAAGTTCAGATCGTCGTCTCCGTCGATTGGGAGGGTCGCGAGCTTGCGGCGACAAACCTCGACGCGATGAAGGCGTTTCGATCGGCAAACCCCACGGTTCCCCTCGTTCAGTTTCTCAACGCCGCGTACTATTTCAAGCCTGGCGCTGACGCTGCCGCGACGTCCGTGAAGATCGCGTCGGTCTTGAAGCCGAGCGACGAACTGGGCCTCCACATTCACGGCTGGAAGCGCCTTTTTGAGGCCTCCGGCGTGGCGTTTCGCACGACGCCAACGTTTTGGGGCACGCCGGTTCTCGAGGACTCTTGCTCCTTCGACTGCGGTCACGAAGTTCCGATCAGCGCCTACAACACGGGCGAACTTCAGAGCGTCATTCGCACGAGCAATGCCACGCTCCGCGCCAACGGTTTTGCGATCGGAAAGAGCTTTCGCGCCGGCGGCTGGATGGCCACGACCTCGGTGCGCGAAGCCTTGACCGCCGAGGGTTTTACCGTCGATTCGTCCGCAGCCAACGTCGCACTTTTGTCCGACGAGCTCGTGGGCCTGCCGGTTCTGGGCTGGCTTAAAAACCTCTGGGGCTCGGTGCAATCGACTTCGCAGCCGTACGCCATCGCAACGCGGTCCGGTTCTCTCAAAGAAATTCCAGACAACGGCGCCCTCGCCGATTACGCGACGTCGGCGGAAATGGTCACCGTGTTTCAGGCTCACAAGGCGCGCTTGAAGCTCTCGCCCACGAAGAACACGGTCATGAGCATCGGCTTCCACCAAGAGACCGCGAAGACCTACTTGCCCCGCGTGACGTCGGCCATCCTGCGCATCAAGCAGATCGCGGCCGCTGAAAATATCCGCGTGGTCTTCGTTACGACCGCCGCGGTGAAGTGACACACGCGGGCTCTCGCCCGTCTTTCTGTGAGCCCACAAAACATCGTTCGTTCGCCCGGCCCGAAGCTGCTTTTCGGCGACGGGCGCGCTAGTTGGGAAGCATGCCTGCGTCGCCCGAACCATCGCCCGTCTTGACGCCCGACCTCGCGACAAAACTGCTCGGCCTGCGCGAAGATTTTCAACGATGGGGATCCGCTCTCGTTTGTTTTTCCGGCGGCATCGACAGCACCCTGGCAGCGGCGATCGCTCACGACGTTTTGGGCGATCGCGCGGTGGCCATGACCGCCGTTTCGCCCTCCCTCGCACCGAGCGAATTGATTCACGCGCGGGAGCTTGCGAAGGCCCTTGGCATGCGCCACGAGGTCGTCGAATCGCACGAAATAGACGACCCCCAATACGTCGCAAACGACGGAAATCGTTGCTTTTTTTGCAAGACCGAACTCTACGCAATCGCCACGCGCAAAGCCCAAGAATGGAACCTCGCGGCGGTCGTCAACGGCACCAACCTCGACGACCTCGGTGACTACCGACCGGGCCTCAAAGCGGCCTCCAGCGCGCACGTTGAAAGCCCGTTCGTGGCCCACGGTTTAACGAAAGATGACGTCAGGCAGTTGGCCAAGCATCTCGCGCTCCCGAGCTGGAACAAACCCGCTGCGGCGTGCCTCTCGAGTCGCTTGCCCCACGGCACACCCGTGACGCGCGAGAGACTCGTGCAGATTGCAACCTTTGAGTCCGCATTGCACGAAATGGGGCTTCGTCAGGTGCGCGTTCGGTGGCACGGGCTGCCGGGCCTCGATGGGCAAGTGGCCTCGTCGCTCGCCCGCGTTGAAGTCGATAGCGTCGAGCTTCCGGCGGCGTTTTCGCAGGCCAATGCCATTGCTGCCGCGGGCAAATCTGCAGGCTTCATGTTCGTCACGATCGACCTCGATGGCTACCGCGTCGGCAGTCAAAACGCGATCATCGGCAAGCGCACTTTGCCTATCCTTGGGTGAACAGTTTCTGCTCTTGTGTTGCCTTCGACACACTGCTTTTTTCTCATTTCCCCGTGCGCCTCGCCATGCCCCAAGCTCCTTTCGCGATCCGTGTCTTGCGCGGTTTTTTGCTTGGAATAGGCATCGCTGCGGGAACGCTCACGGTTGCCGGCTGCGCCCCTCACCACGAGCCCCTAGACACGCGCCCGGAGGCCCCACGCCGGCCCTACGACGCCGGGCCCGACGCGGGAGGCATCGTGGTGAGCGAGGTCGATGGAGGTGCGGGAGGCTGCAACCAGGCAACCATCTACGACCCGAATCCGTCGGCCAATCACGTGGCCCCGGGAACGCCCCTCGTCTACGCGAGCATGCCTCCCGTTGGCGGCGATCACTACGGACTTTGGGCAGATTACCAAAACTATACGTACCCTATAGACCACGGATACCTCGTCCATTCTCTGGAGCACGGCGCGGTCATTTTCTTTTACCGTTGCGCGGCCCGCGAGGCCTGCCCCGGGCTAGCCAACGACCTCGAAACATTGGCAGAAACGGTGATCCCACAAGACCCGCTCTGCGCCCCATACCCCCATGTGCGAAGGCGCATCATCGTTGTTCCCGAACCGAATTTGACGTCCGTCGTGGCGGCTTCCGCGTGGCGCCATGGGCTCGCTCTGCACTGCGTCGACCTCGCCGCCCTCGCCGCCTTCACGCTGGCCCATTACGACCGCGCGACCGAATCGTTGTGCGCACCGGGCATCGCGCCTCCGCCGCGCCAATAACGCGCGGGCTGCCTTGTCGGCACGCGGCTAACGGTCGTTCAGTTGCACGTGAGCGGCGCGCCCTTCGATACCCGTGGTGCCCTCGGTCGTTTTCACAAACTCGCCGGAACCAACGACCAGGCGCCGCCGCTCATCGCGAGGGCCCGCAAGAAGCAATTCATAGGCCTCGTCGCACGCCAACGACGCCATCGTGGCCGCCGGGGAAACGCCGCTGAAGAAAAAGATTTCGGCACCTGGCGGCGAGGTTACAACGTGAACCACGCCAGGATTTCCAGCGCCGCCAACCTGCGGGCCCGGCTCCGCGGAAGGCCACGGGTCCATGCCACTCGGAGGCTTTGCGTCGAGTTGAATGGCGAGTTCGTAGCGGGCCCCCTGCCCTCCGTGATTCCACGGCGCGCCCGCGGGAATCACCGCTCGGCGGACGCGAAAACCCTCGGCCATAGCGACCCACTCGAGGCGCGCGCCCGCAGGAAGATGCGCGACGTCGAGGGGAGATGTGCCCATGCGGCGAAAAAGCTCCGCGCCCGGGGGAATGCCCTCGACGGTTAGCGTGGCTTCGCACGGGGACTGCACGCCGCGCACGCCCGCGCGAAACGCCGAGACGACCGCATCGGACCCGGTGCCTTCGCCGCGACCCGCAACTTTTAGGCCCAGCAGAACCCCCGCGCACAGCACGACGAGCGCGCCGAAGGCTGGCCAGCGCCACCGCGTCCATCGTGTATTCTGCACGGAACTCACGACGCGCTCCGTCACGAGGCGAGCGGTCTGACGTCGCGGATCGAAAAAAATTTCCCCGGAAGGTTCACTCCCATCGATGCCGGGGAAACGCAGAGAAAGCGCACCGGAATTTGGACCCACCGGTTCCGCACCATCGCCGGCACCCACAGAATCTTGCGCGACTGCGAGGATGTTCGCGGGATGCAAAGGCGCGGGCGAATCGGCCGCGAGCCCCTCGGCGGGAGCCAGCCTTTCCCGCGTGTGCAGCGCTTCCGAGGCGAACCCCGGAGGCGCGGCAGGGGTTTCTACCAGGGCAACGGGCGCGTCGCGCGGGGCCTCAGGAACCTCGGACGTCGTGCTGGGACGCTCCGCAGGCGCGGGCTCGGGGAGCTCGCTGATGTCGATGCGCGGCGGCGGGCGCGGAGGACCCATTTCGGACACCGCGGCCACGGCCGCTGGCGGGGGCGCCAAGGGCTCGACCCGTGGAAGGTTGCCAAGTGCGTCAGGGCGCGGCGCGTCGCTTGTTGGGACCTCCAGCGCCTCTGGCGGGGCCATCGGGGCCATCGGGGCCAGCGCGCCTACTGGGTGGACCGCCGGGGGCGGCGGCGTGGACGGCCTGTGCAGTTTTTCCGGCGTGGTGAGCGCGCCATGGCGGCCGATGCCGAGCGAGACCCGTCGCGCCTCGCGCGCCAAACGCGCCACGGCCCGACGCCCGGCCCCGCGGTTTAGCGGAATCAGCGCGGCCTCGATCTCGGTCACGAAGAGATCGCGTTGCCCCTCCGCGACGCGCTCGGCGGCCGCATGAAGCGCCGGCGTACTTGACCCTCCGGCCGCAAGAAGTCGGCCGAGGATGGACCGCAAACAGGCCTCGGTTGTGGGCTCGTTTGACTCGGTGGCCTGGACGACCGCGACCACGCCTTCTTCGCCTACGACGACGGCTGCGGGCTCCAAAGCCAGGTGCTCGTGGGCACAAGCGCCCGCCAAATCCAGCAGCAAATAACCTGCTGTTTCCGCTGCAAGAGGAACGAGCTTGGCCAGCACAGCTTCGAGCACGGCGTCCAAGTGAATGACGTTATCGAGGGCGGTCGTCATGGGTCCGGCGCTCATGCCGCAATCACGTGCCGCACCGGAAGCCCGGCCGCTTCAAGGGCGGTCTTCGCTTCACCGATGGTGAATTGCCCGTCGTGAAAAATCGATGCGGCCAGTACCGCGCTCGCGTGGCCTTCGCGAAAACCGGCGACGAGGTGTTCCAGCGTGCCGACGCCGCCGCTCGCAATCACCGGAACGGAAACGGCATCGGCGACGAGCCTCGTGAGCTCCAGATCGAAGCCTTGCCGGGTTCCGTCGCGGTCCATGCTTGTCAAGAGAATTTCGCCCGCACCGGCGCGCACCACGGTGTCGGCCCAGACCACCGCGTCGAGTCCCGTCGCGGTGCGGCCTCCCGCGATAAAAACCTCGAAACCCGAGCCATCGGGGCGACGCTTGGCATCGATCGCGACGACAATCGCCTGGGAACCCCACCGATCGGCGCACCGCGTAACGACCGCAAGATTTTTCACCGCGGCACTGTTGATGCTTACTTTATCGGCACCGGCGCGCAGCAGCGCCTCCACGTCCGAAACCGCGCCGACCCCTCCGCCGACGGTGAGTGGGCACGAGGTTTCGTCGGCTGCGCGCGCGACCACATTGAGCATCGATCGGCGGCCTTCGACGGTGGCGGTGATGTCGAGAAAAACAATCTCGTCGGCCCCTTGCGCGTCGTAACGGCCCGAGGCTTCGATGGGGCAGCCCGCATCGCGAAGCCCGAGAAAGTTCACACCTTTGACAATGCGACCGTCTTTCACGTCGAGGCAGACGATTACACGGCTCGCGAGCATGCGCCGCGCCCCGCCTAGCTCGATTTCTCGAGCATGTTGTTCACGTTCACCAGGTAATCGTGAATAGACGTTGTAATGAGGGTAACAAGCTGAGGCAAAGACCCCTTCAAGCTATCGTAATACGCATTGCGATCCCGCGCATGCAAGATGGCCGGGGCAAGACCGGCGCGCACGAGCATGATGTTCATGAACAGGCGAGCGACCGTTCCGCTGTTGGACGCGAATGGGAAAATTCGCACGAGATCGTAGTGGACGCGGGCCGCAATCTTGATCGGATTTTTGAGCTTTGCGGCGTCTTCGGACCGGAGCCACAAGAACACGTTCTCGATACGATGCTGCACGCGATCCGGCGGGCAATACTCGTGGAGATAGAGCCGGTGCTGCGGAATATCTTTGCGGTACTTGATCGACGAGATGTCGCCATCTTCGGGATGGAAGTACATGTAGATTTGCCGAAAAAGGTTGAAATCGGTGGGCACGCTCGCGTCGAGCATCATGGCCCGTGCGAAATCGAGGGCCTTCTTGTGCTTGGCAATTGCCTCGCAAAGTGGCTGCAGGCTCGTGTCGGCCGTGGCCATGCCCGCGCCCCCGTTGTCGAGCGCCAAATGGAGCTCGGGCAATTCGTACACGCCCCCTTCAAGACCCGCATCGTTGCGAATCCACGCCATTTCGAGGCGCTCGCGGTAACGCTTGCGGACCAAACGGTTGGCGCGCCAAAAGCGCTCCTCCACCTGAGACGTGCGCTCGACCAGCACAAGGTCGGGGCGATCATCAAACAGCGGATACGGATCTCGAGCGACGACTCGCACGACCATGGGCAAAAAACCTCGTGACCTGCTGGGTATCCAGCAAGGGCAGATCCGCTTACTCGAAAGAGGGCAATTTGGTCAACGATAGACGTGATCGGTTTCGCGGCCGGGCACCTTAGGCCGTTAGGCCGGTCGCCGCTTCGCTGGCCTGCCACAGCTTCGCCGCAGCCCCGTCGTCTTGGGCCAATCGGCTCGTTCGCCCCTCGGCGGAGGCCGAAAAATACTTGCCCGTTACCGACGCCACCGCAGGCGAAGCACTAAGGAAAATGCTGGTCTTCGCCCCATCTTCGGCCTTCGTAAGAAACGGCGCAGCGAGGCGCGAAAAGAATGCGGCCACCCCTCCGTCGGTCTTGCCGAAGCCTGTGGCGACCACGCCCGGATGGAGGCAATTGACGGTCACGCCCATCGAAATCGTGCGCCGCGAAAGCTCGCGCGTGAACAGAATATTGAACAATTTTGAGTTTCCGTAGGCGCGCCACGCGCTGAAATTCGTGTGCAGCTCGAGGTCGTCCCAGTCGATTTTCGCCTGACGATGGGCCATGGACGACACATTCACGATGCGCCCGCCCCCGTGCTCCCGAAGCCGCGGCAAGAGCCCGAGCGCCATCGCGAAGTACCCGAGATGGTTTGTGGCATACGTGTGTTCGTGCCCCTCGGACGTCTTTCGGTAGCTCGTGGCGAGCACCCCCGCGTTGTTCAAGAGCACGTCGATGCGCGGCGTGGTCTCGAGAATCTCCTGGGTTGCGCGCCGGCAATCGGCCTTGAGCGACACGTCTGCGAGGACGAGACGCACCCCGCCCGCGCCGGGCATCGCCTGCAGCAGAAGCTGTGCCGCTTCGCCCTTGTCGCGCGTGCGGCAAACCATCACCACGTCGGCCCCGGCCCCGACAAAAGCCTGGGCCGCTTGGAACCCAATGCCTTGATTCGCCCCGGTGACGACAAAAGTTTTTCCGCGAAGAGATTCAGGGGCAAGGATCATGGCGCGAATCATGCGCCAAATTCCAATGGCCGGAAGAAAATAGGCCCTGCCCGTGCATTCTACACGCAATTTTATTGGCGCCCCAGCGATAGGAATGGAGATGGCCCTCCTCGATCTCATTCCGCCCCGCCTGGCCCACCATTTCAAAGATGGTCTCGCGAGCGATGGCTCGCTTCCGAAGACGCGGCCGCCAACCCTTGCCCTCGTCGGAAGTCGCGCCGCAACCCTCGAGGCAGCTCGCTTGACGCGCCACCTTGCGGCCCTCGCGGTGCAACGCGGAATGGTCATCGTGTCGGGCGGCGCGCGGGGCATCGACACCGCGGCACACGAGGGCGCGATGGAGGCTGGCGGCATCACGTGGCTCGTATCGCCTGGCCCGCTCGGCGAGGCTTTTCCCAGAGAAAATAGAGACCTCTTTGCCCGGGTCGTTCGGGGCGGCGGCGCCATCGTCACACGCCAACTTGGTGCCGCGAGTCCGTCCACGCGCCTCTTTTTTAAGCGCAACGCTCTTCTTGTCGCCCTGTCCGACGCGGTCGTCGTCATCCAAGCAGGCTTTCCCTCCGGCACCCTCAACGCGGCGAAACACGCGCGGGACTTCGCCGTTCCCCTCTGGGCATGCGCTGCACCGCCGGGGCTCACCGCCTTCGCGGGCACCAACAGCCTCCTCGAAAAGGGCCTGGCGAAAGCGGTGTGGCGACCCGAGCTGCTCTTCAGCTCCCTGGGCCTTCCAGACACACCGCCCCATACGCCATGCGTACAGATAAGCCTGGAGGCCACGCCCCTGCTCAATGCGATGAGCGAAAAAGCGATGCATCTCGATGATATTATTGATGTTTGTTCTATGGCTGGGCACGAAGTTGCTGTGCACCTCTTGACGCTCGCGGGTCTTGGCGTGGTACGCGAGGGGCCCCCCGGTTGGTTCCGGCGTCTCCGTTAACGCGGTTGGTGCCGGCTCACCGACATCGTCAGACCCTGCAATTTCCCGAGCCGTGTTCCTATGGGCAAGACCCTTGTCGTCGTTGAGTCTCCGGCCAAAGCCAAGACCATCAAAAAGTACCTCGGCGCCGGCTACGAAGTCCTGGCTTCGAAGGGCCACATCAAAGATCTCCCCACCTCGACGAAATTCGAGAAGCGGCCGGTTATCGATGTGCAGAACGGCTTCCAAGAAATCTTCATCACGCTCGAGGGCAAAGAGAAGGTCATCGCCGAGATAAAGTCCGCCGCCAAAGAGGCCGATATGGTCCTCCTTGCGACCGACCCGGATCGCGAAGGCGAGGCGATTGCGTTCCACATCGCCGACGTCATTGCGGCGAGCAAAACGCCTTCTAAACGCGTGGAATTTCACGAGATTACGAAGAAGGGCGTTCTGTACGGGGTGGCCAACCCGAGGGAGCTAAACCACAGCCTCTACGATGCCCAACGCGCGCGCCGCGTTCTCGACCGCATCGTCGGCTACGATGTGTCGGCTGTGGTGTGGAGCAAGCTCGCGTTTGGTCTCTCCGCGGGCCGCGTGCAATCGGTAGCCCTGCGGCTCATCGTCGATCGTGAGCGCGAGATTCAGGCCTTCGTTGCGGATGAATATTGGAACATCGCGGTCGCCCTTCAGCGCGACGCCGAAAAGACCAAAAAGGGCGTCTTTCGTGGGCGACTTGCCACGTACCAAGGCAAGAAAATCGCGGTCACAAACGGCGACACAGCGGCCCGCGTGACCTCGCACCTGGAGAAGGCGAAATACCGAGTTACGAAGGTGACCAAGGCCGAGCGAAAGCGCCACTCGCCCGCCCCGTACTCGACGAGCAAGCTGCAACAAGACGCCGTCTCGCGCTTGGGCTTCACCGCCAAGAGAACCATGCAGACTGCACAGGCTCTTTACGAGGGCATCGACCTCGGAAAAGATGGCGGCACGGTGGGCCTCATCACGTACATGCGTACCGACTCCGTGCGCTCCTCGCCGGACGCGGTGGAGCAGGCGCGCGAGTTCATTGGCAAGGAATTTGGCAAGGCTTTCGTTCCTGCGCAGCCTCGGACTTACAAGTCCAAGAAGAACGCGCAAGACGCCCACGAAGCCATTCGGCCAACGAGCCTCGACCTGCCCCCCGAGGTTGTGCGCAAGCACCTGAAAGATGAACAATACAAGCTTTACAAGCTTATCTGGCAGCGCTTCGTCGCCTCTCAAATGAACGACGCGGTCTTCGACCAAACGAGCGTCGACATTGATGCCACCGCGGGCACAGAAGTCTACGGGCTTCGCGCTTCGGGACGCACCATGAAGTTCGCGGGTTGGCTCGAGGTCTACGGCATCAGCGAAGACACCAGCACCAAGCTCGCCGGCGAAGATGATGGCAAAGACGGCAAAGACGACGAGGCCGACGATGAGAACGCGGCGTTGCCCGAACTGACCCAGGGCGAAGGCCTTGCGCGCGTCACTCCTCCGGGCGTGATTTCGGAGCAAAAGTTTACGCAGCCTCCCGCGCGCTACTCGGAAGGTTCGCTTGTAAAAGAGCTGGAAGAACGGGGCATCGGCAGGCCGAGCACCTACGCCGAAATCATCAACAAGGTGCAGGCGCGCGACTACGTTGAAAAGATCGATGGCGGCCGTTTCAAGCCCTCGGATCTGGGCTGTTACATCGTCGATGGCCTCGTCAAAGGCACCATGGATTTCATGGAGCCCGAGTTCACAAGTCAGATGGAGGCGCAGCTCGACGAAGTGGAGGCCGGACGCGAAGACCGCGTCGAGGTGCTCACGAAATTCTACGAGCGCTTCCAGAAACAGCTCACGGTGTTGAAGGCCACGGAGCGATGGGGGCCTTCCGCGGAGAGCACGGGAGAGGCTTGCCCCACGTGCAAAACCGGCGACGTCCAAAAGCGCTGGTCGAAGTTCGGCTTCTATTTGGGCTGCGCAAACTATTCCGACAAGAAGATCAAGTGCGACTACAAGAAAGACCTCGGCACCAACGGCCAAGGCGTCGAACTCCCTAAAATTGAGGGAATTTCCTGCGATACATGCGGCAAGGCCATGGTCGTCAAGGGCGGTCGATTTGGCGTCTTTCTGTCGTGTTCCGACTACCCGGCGTGCAAGCAAACGCGTCCGATGCCGCTCGGCGTGCCCTGCCCAAAGTGCTCCGGTGATCTCATCGAGGTGCGCTCCAAGAAGCGCGGCTCACGCACTTTTTATGGGTGCGTGAACTACGCAAAAGAGGGCGTGAAGTGCGACTTCAAACTTTGGCAGAAGCCCATCGCCGAACCCTGCCCAGGCTGCGGAGCGAAATTCCTTCTGTTCGGGGGAACGAAAGCCAAGCCCTTGCAGGTGTGCGCCGACAAAGAATGCGGCTTCAAGCGGCCGGCGCCGGTGCCCGTGGAAGACGGCGCGGCGTAGGCCTCGTTGCCTGCAGTCTGCCGCGGTTTATGAGCGCTACGCCCAACTACATCACGCGCGAGGGAGCCGAGCAGCTGCAACACGAGTTGACGCGGCTTCGCAGAGAAGAGCGGCCAGTCATTGTGCTGGAGGTTTCTGACGCCGCGGCCCAAGGCGATCGCAGTGAGAATGCAGAATACATCTATGGAAAGAAGAAGCTGCGCGAGATTGATCGACGCCTAGGCTTTCTTTTGAGCCGCCTCGAACGCGTTGAGATCGTGACGCCTTCGGAGCCGGTGCACGGCAAAGCGGCGTTCGGTCATTGGGTGACGGTGCAAGACGAAGAGGGAAAGTGTTCCAGCTACCGGCTTGTGGGCGAGGACGAAATCAGCCTGCCTCGCGGCGATATTTCGTGGAAATCTCCTCTCGCCCGCGCGGTCATCGGAAAGCAAAAGGGAGCCACTGTCACGGTTTTGCGCCCGAGCGGGCCGGTGGACTTGGAGCTCATTGAGGTGAGCTTGAACAAGCCGTCGCCGTGAGCGCCTTTTTTTTGATCGCGTGATCGCGGCCAGCAGCCAAGCTCCTACGAGCCCCACTTCGCGACGATGGCGCGGGCCCGCGTCGCAAATTTTTCCATGTGGTGCTTTTCAAATTCGGCCCACGTCGCGAGCGACTTGGTGTTGAAAACGCGGTCGACGAATACGAGGCCATCAAGGTGATCGCACTCGTGTTGAAAGGTGCCTGCGGTGAGGCCACGAACCTCGTAACCAACGGGTTTTCCCGTTCGATCGAGGGCATCAACCCTGATTTCTGCGAACCGCTCCACCTCACCTCGGAGGTTGGGAACCGACAGGCAGCCTTCGTAATTGACGAACGTCTCGGGCGACAGGGGCGTCAACACCGGGTTCACAAGAATGGTGAGAGGCCAGTTGGGTTTGTAGGGATACCGGGGATTGTCTTTTACCCAGATGGCGCAAATGCGAACGCCGTGACCAACCTGGGGAGCGGCGAGACCGGCGCCGTTGGCGTGCACCATCGTCTCGACCAAGTCGTCGATGAACGGCTGCATCGACGGCAAGTCTTCGACCATCACCTCGCGCGAAGGCTCGCGTAGAAATGGATCGCCGAGGGTGACTATCGGGAGGAGCGCCATCGGGGTTCGTCGGCCGCGGGCTTCAGGCCCCTCGACGGAAAAGGCCCGGGTCGAGACGAACACCTCGCGAGGCAAAATCCTGAAGAAATCTTGGTACAACACCCGTGGCTGCGAGGGTTGTGTCGGTACCGCCGAAGTCGACGGCGGAAAAGAGATCGCGCGTGAGTACCTGTTTGCTGTCGCTGCCCGCAACCTCCGCAATGCGCGTGATGCGCGTCTTGGCGCTCAAAACATCGGACAGCTCGAAGGCTACGTCGAAGGCTTCTGCGACGATTTCGCGCGCTGCCTCCGGGCTGAGACCCGGGTTGCCCATGACGAGTTGCGCACTCGTACGGGCGAGCGCTTGACGCAGCGAAGGCGCGACCACGACGACGAGCATACCGCGTGCACCCGCCGTAATCGCGTCCAAAACCGGGACCACCGTTGCGGCAACGAGGGGCGCCACGATGATGCGATCAACGCGCAGCCGTAGTGCCGTTTGAATGACGCGGTCATCGCTCGATGGAACAACGACAACGTCGCGGAGCGAGCGAAGATCGGGCACTTCGATGCCGCCGACGAGGAGAATGCGTTCCCTGGAAAACTCCGAGGAAAACGCCGCAAGAAGCCGGGCACCTTCTGCGGCGGTGGGCGCCGAAATGAGAAGGTTCGCACGCACATGAATGCATGCTGCACCTATTTCTGCGAAGGACCGACCAAGGCCCGTTGCGGCGGCGAACGAGGCCAGATCGGCCGCGACGAAACGGCGCTTCGCCAGCGAGAATGTGGTTGTGGCGCACAGCGGCGACGAACACGCGGTGAGGTTCGTGCCACTGCGAAGTGCCCCCTCGAAGGTGCCCTCGCCGTCCGTCCACGGGAGCCCGCCCTCGCTCGCGATTCGTCGCAAGGCGTAGAGTAGCGCGCTGTCGCTGGCCACTGCCGGCGCGTCGGAGATCGAGCCGTCGTGGCGCAGTATGCTCAACACGCGACCCGCGGCACCGACGATTTCGACGACGTCGTCGTCGCGAAGCAGTGCCCCGAGAGCGCCGCCCTCCGTCGCTTCTTCGATGGCCCGGGACTCAAAATCCGGAGAGACCGTAAGAGGATCTTCGCTGCGCAAACGCACGACTTGCTCGCGCACAGCCTGCTCAAGCCGACGCCGCGTGGTTTCGTCCAAAGGCCGGCCATCGCGAAGGCCTGAGCGCCCGACGACGTCGAAGGCCCGTTCGACCACGATCGCGAGGGCGACCAACGACGTATCGGCGTCTTCACTCGTACGGGTGGCCTCGGGCATGCGCGGCGCGCGCGCGGAGTGCTTGGGGGCGCGCGCCGATTTGTCTGCGGGCGGCTGGGGGTAGGCAGACATCGACGGGGGCGGCGAGGGAATCGAGGCGGCGAGCGGTGCCGCCGGATCCGCGGGCAACACCGTAGGCGCGGGCGGGGGCGGGGGCGCGGGGGGCGCGGGAGGCAACGTGGGGCGCGCCGGGGACAGGGGCGCGTGGTGGTGACCCGCGTGTGCAGGCAGCGGGGCTCCGGCGGGCGGCACTGCGGCTGCCACTTGGCCGAGCATGACCGTGGCACCGCGCGCAGCCCCCCGAGCCGGCGCGGCAGGAGGCGGCGGTGGGCTCGAGATGGGCCGTGGCGCGGCCACGGAGTCGGGGCGGGCCGTGTGGCGCACCGGGGCTGGGGCAAACTCGAAGGGCGGCGCGGGAAGCGGCGGCGGGGAAAAACCTCGGCTCGGGGTTGCGAGGGCTAGCGCTTCGGCGCTGGCCAAATCGATGGGAATTGGCGCGCCGGATCCGAGCGACGGCATCTCGACGCGCAGGACGAAATCGCCCACGTAAACCTTGTCGCCCTCGCGCAAAATGGTGGCGTTGGCGATTTTCTTGCCATTGACCCAGGTGCCGTTCGTGGACTTCAGGTCGCTCACGATGAAGCGGCCATCTTTCAGCGCAAGCTTCGCGTGTTGCTTCGAGACGTTGCCCTTGTCGAGACGAAGATCGACGCCCTGGGCTCGCCCGACGACCACTTCTCCCTGCACAAAGGTCTCGCGGCGCTCGGCACCGCCTTTTTCGCTGATAACGATCGTAAACATGCGCCTCGCAGGGAACCAAACGGTCCCGATGCGCGATTGTGCGCGGTCGATGAGAAAAATGTCAACGACTCGCAGCGCTCCGCGGCCGTTTCATGCGGTGGCGGGCCTGAAACTACGCGGTATCGGAGTCGCGGCGGTCGTGTTCGCTGGCGACCATGCCGAGCAGCTCGCTCGCGAACGCAAGCACCTCACGCTCGCCAAAACCGCCCGCCAGCAATTCGCGGTAAAGCGAACGCGCGAGAATCGGCACCGCACGGGAGTCGGGAGAAGTCGCGGTCGTCGTTGTGCTGTTCATGGGTTTCCTGGCATCCCGGCGGGGGACACATGCCCAATGCAACGCTTACGCCATCGCTTTTTGCCGCTATTTTTCCGCTGTTTGTCCATGGCGACGCGCGAGGTGTGAAGGGATTCGCCCGCCCCACTGCGCAATTCTGTTCGCACCGTGGCTGTATGCGCACACCCCGCGGGGGGAGGCGGCGGGAGAAGCTCGTGCCTTTTTCCCCCCGAATGCCGAATTTCATTGACAGCCGTCAAATCTTCTTTCCGCACCGCGCTGGCTGACGAGCGGGGCCAACAATCGGCTACGCACAGGGCCATGTTCTCGCACCGGCACAGGCTTCGGGCGGCCCATGCGGCGGCCATCTACGTGCTCGCAACCGTCATCTTTGCCGTCTTTGCGGGGCGCGATCGCCTGCTGCACCACACGCCGTTCAACCACTACGCGCACCTTGCGGATGCTTGGCTCCACGGGCGGCAAGACCTCGCGCACGGGTCGCCGGCTTACGCGCAGGGAAATGATTTCGCGGTGTTTGAGGGCAAGACGTTCATCAGCTTTCCGCCCTTTCCGGCGGTCCTGATGATGCCGTGGGTGGCCATCGCGGGCTCGCCGGAAAACTTTCTTGATGGGCGGTTTATCGTGATGCTCGCGGGGCTTGCCCCGGCCCTTCTGTTTCTTCTCCTGGAGGCCCTTCGCGACGACGGACGGAGCTCCCGCGGGACCATCGGTAATGCAGCTTTTTCGTTGCTGTTCGCGTTCGGAACCGTGTTCTTTTTCACCGCTGTTCAGGGCACCGTTTGGTTCGCCGCGCACGTGGTTGGCGTTGTACTCTGCATCCTTTTTCTCCTCGCGAGCCTGGGAGGTCGCCGCCCCCTCCTCGCCGGCGTTGCGTTGGCCTGCGCGTGGGCCACGCGGCCGGGCCTCCTGCTGTACGCGCCATTCTTTTTCTACGAGCTGCTCCGCGAACCCGGCGACGACGCCGACGAAACGCAGTCGTGGGGAACGAGCGCCGCGGCCGCCCTTCGCAAGGGGCTGCGGCGCAAACGTGTTTGGGTGCACGCGGCCCTGTTCGCCATACCCGTAACGCTCTCGTTCGCGCTCGCCTCCTGGTCGAACTTTACGCGCTTCCACAACCCGAGCCCCTTTGCATTTGGCCACGAACACCTCACCGTCGTGTGGCATGAGCGCATCGCTCGCTGGGGTCTGTTCGGGTACCATTACCTCGGAAAAAATCTGGGCATTTTCCTTTCGAGCCTGCCGTGGATTTCCGCAAAAACCGCCTCGCCGACCGAGGCCGTTTTTCGCGTGAACGAGCACGGCCTCGCGCTCTGGTTCACGACGCCGCTCTATTTTTGGCTTTTCGCTTCGCGACGCAAACAGCCGATCTCGGTGGTGCTCGCGCTTATCGCCCTCGGGCCGTGCGTCCTTGACTTGCTTTACCAAAACAGCGGATGGCGCCAGTTTGGCTACCGCTTTTCGAGCGATTACGCGGTTCCGCTCTTCTTGTTACTGGCCACAAGCCACCTCCGCCTGCGCCGCGTTCCCGTGCTGATGGCCTGCGTTTGGGCTATCGGGTGGAACGCTTGGGGCGCGTGGACGTTTGATCGCGTAGCGTATGACCATTACTACTTTCGAGATGGGTCACAAACGGTCGTTTACCAGCCCGATTAACGTATTTCTATGTACGTAGTATTGTCACCGTATGACGCGCGCATAGGCCCCGTTTTCTATGGCGGCCGGACCATCGAAACTTAGCGGGAGGCGCGGGCGATGGTGACCTTCGTCATCGTCACGTGGTCCGTAGGGCGCTCGCGCTGCGATGGCACCGTGGCGATGGCATGAACGACGTCGATCTGTTTGCACTCGCCAAAAATCGAGTAGCCGCCGTCGAGGTGCGGCGTCACTCCATCGGTGATAAAAAACTGCGAGCTGTTGGTGTTGGGCCCGTGATTGGCCATGCACATGAGCCCCGCGCGATCGTGCTTCGCGCCCGGCCACACCTCGTCGATGAACTCGTAACCCGCATCCCCGCTGCCGTCGCCGTTTTGGTCGCCGCCCTGGATGACGAAGCCCGGAATGACACGATGAAACTTGAGCCCGTCGTAGAACGGCCTCGTGACCCACGGGCCGCCGCGCCCCTGCTTCCACTTGCGCGTGCCGCGAGCCAGACCCACAAAATTGGCGACGGTGACCGGGGCCTTGTCTTCGAAAAGTGTGCACGTCAGCGTGCCCTTCGTGGTCTCGATTGTGGCCGTTAGAGGCCCGCTGCCCTCCACGCCCTGCGTCGCCGATGCCAGCGTAAACACTGGTGAATCTCCTTCACTTCCGCGAGACGCGAGCACCAGCGGTCCCTCGCTCTTTTCGGGTTCGCTCGGCGGCCGCTTGCAACCCGAGGCGACGAATCCGGCGCAGGCCAGCGCCGCCCAGGCCCATGAAGCACAGGCCCATGAAAAAGAAGAGACACGCGAGAACTTTGTGAAGCGGATCGAACGCATGGCCGCTGCATAGCCGCCTTCGCTCCCGGGCAGAAGCGCGGGGTGGCGTTAGTTGCTCAGATTGATCCGCATGCCAGGCCGCAAACCGTGGCGACGGGACCAGCCCCCGGGCACTTCGAGCACGTAGCGCGACGGACACGAAACCTGCCGCGGCTCGTCGCTCAACGGGTGCGCACTTTCGGCAATCCCCACCACGGTGCCATCGGAAGCCAGGAAGGCTATGTCCAAAGATATGCATGTATCATGCATCCAAAATGCGTGAGGCCCTTCGGCTTCAAGATCGAAGACCATGCCTTCGTTTTCACCAAGACGCTTTCGGTACATCAGCCCCTGTTCGCGCTCCGCGTCGCTCAAGGCCCATTCGACAACCAGGCTCTCCCCGGCCACCGCCAAGGGCGCGGAGCGAAAACGGCGGACTGGCGACGGCTCGCTCGGGCACCGCGCATCTGCGACGGGCGGCGGCGTCACGGGCGGCTCGGGGGTGAGGGCAGTAAGACAGCGCTGCGGCGTCGAAACCTTCGCCGCGGGGCTGCCAGCGGCCTTAGTCGCGGCCTTGGTCGCAGTCAGAGGCTCCGGCGGAGGGGCCTTGCAGCCGAGGACCAGAACGGCGAGCAGCGTGGCAAGCCGTGGCAGCCGCGGTGACGGAGAAAATCGAACCAAGGCGAAAGCCGCTGGCACTGGCGCTGCTGGCGCTGGCACTGGCACTGGCACTGGCGCTGGCGAACGGATTTTTCCGGCCCTTGCCGTCACGCGCGAAGGCCCCGAATGCCCGCCTGGTGGACCTTGCCGGGAAGGACTCGACCCACAAGACTCTCGGCGACCCGGCCCGCCTCCACGATCTTTTCGAGGTCGATGCCCGTGCCCACACCCATTCCAGCTAGCATATAGACGAGGTCTTCTGTGGCTAGGTTACCGGCTGCGCCTGGGGCATACGGGCAACCGCCCATGCCGCCGACGGAAGAATCAAAGTCTCGGACACCCATTTCGAGGCCCACGAGAACGTTCGCCAACGCCGTTCCTCGGGTGTCGTGCATGTGGAGCGCGAGCTGCGGAACTTGAAACTCGCGGAACATGAGAGCCAGGAGGTCGCGCGTTTGCCGGGGTGTGCCGCAGCCGATCGTGTCGCCGAGGGACACCTGGTAACAGCCTTGCGCCAAGAGGGACCGGGCCACATCGACGACACTTCCTGGGTCAATCGCGCCTTCGTAGGGGCAACCCCACGCGGTCGACACATAGCCTCGCACGCGAAGGCCACTGGCGAGGGCCGGCGCGATGACCTCGTGAAAAGCCTCCAGGGTCTTGGCGACGGACTTGTTCACGTTGCGCAGATTGTGCGTCTCACTCGCGCTGATAAAAACCGCGATTTCCTCGATGCCCACGGCGCGCGCGCGCTCAAGACCGCGAGCGTTGGGGCACAGCGCACTCCACATCACGCCGGGCGGCCGCGACACGTGGCGGGAAACTTCGTCGGCGTCGGCGAGTTGCGGAATCCACTTGGGCGACACAAAACTCGTGAGCTCAATGCGCTTTAGCCCGGCGTTTGCGAGAGCATCGGCGAGGCGGAGTTTGTCTCGCAAAATGACCGTCGCGCGCTCGTTCTGGAGGCCATCGCGAAGCGACACTTCGTAGAGCGAGACTTCCGCCGGGAGCGACTCAAAAAGGCCCACGTTCAATCGGCCATTCGGATGGAGAACGAGTTGCGTTCGGCGCGGTTCATGCCGTCGAACGAGATGGGGTAATCGCCGCTGAAGCAAGCGTGGCAAAAAGACGCCTTGTCTCCGCTGCCCGCCACGGACTCCAACATTCCGTCGAGCGAGAGGTAGCCGATGGTGTCGGCGGTCACGTAGCGCGCGATTTCTTCCACCGTGTGACTTGACGCAATGAGCTCGCGGCGGGTCGGGGTGTCGATACCGTAGTAACACGGCCATTGGGTTGGCGGGCTGGCAATTCGCAGGTGAACCTCTCGCGCACCCGCGTCGCGGATCATCTTCACAATCTTGCGTGAGGTCGTGCCGCGAACGATGGAGTCGTCGATCACGACCACGCGCTTGCCGCGAAGAACGCCTTCGACGGGGTTCAATTTAAGGCGCACGCCGAAGTGGCGAATCGACTGCTGCGGCTCGATAAACGTGCGGCCCACGTAGTGGCTGCGAATAAGCCCGAGCTCGAAGGGAATGCCCCGCTCCTTCGCGTAGCCCAACGCGGACGGCACGCCGCTGTCGGGCACGGGAATCACGACGTCGGCGTCGATGGGATGCTCGATCGCGAGGCGGGCACCGAGACTCTTACGAACTTCGTAAACGCTGCGACCACCAAGCTGCGAATCAGGGCGTGCAAAGTACACGTGTTCAAAAACGCAGGCGCGACGAGGAGCGGGCTTAAACGGCCGAATGGTGCGAATGCCCGTGTTGTCGATGATGAGCATTTCTCCAGGCTCGACATCGCGCAAGTACTCCGCGCCAATGAGGTCAAAGGCCGTCGGTTCGCTCGCAAGAACGTGGGCATCTTTGGGCCCGGGGAGCATGCCGAGGCACAGCGGACGAATGCCCATCGGATCGCGCGCCGCAATCAGCGTGCCTTCGTTCATGAAGACAATCGACCACGCGCCCTCAACGTGATTGAGCGCCTCCGCGATGCGGTCTTCGAAGGAGACCTCTTTGCTCATCGCCACCAAATGCAGAAGCACCTCGGTGTCGCTCGACGACTGAAAAATGCTCCCGCGCTCTTCAAGATTTTGGCGAAGCTGTTCGGCATTCGTGAGGTTGCCGTTGTGGGCCACAGCGAGCGCCCCACGCGAATAATTGATGGCAAAAGGCTGCGCGTTCTTCAGGTGAGAGCCGCCAGCGGTGCTGTAGCGCACATGCCCAATCGCCAAGCGCCCGGGCAGCTTTGCGAGCTGCTCCGAACTGAATGCATCTTGCACCAGCCCCATTGAACGATGCGCGTAGAGCTGTTGGCCGTCGCTCGTCACGATGCCCGCCGACTCTTGCCCGCGATGCTGAAGAGCGTGCAACCCCAGGTACGCGAGATTGGCTGCCTCGGTGTGCCCGAATATCGCGAAGACACCGCACTCGTCGCGGAAGTGATCGTCGCTCGGATCGAACGCCGTCGTGGTGGGAAGTTGAGCCGGGTCGAGGATAACGAGGTTACGGCGCATGCGCGCTGCGTAGCCCCGGGAGAAGCGAATCGCTAGAACGCTTTTCATGCGCGACGAAAGGACCGGCAGCCGCGCGGAACACGCCGCGCGACGTAGGTGCCGCAAAACCCTCGTATCGTCTTGATAAGACAGGTTTTTCGACCGCGAAAAGCGCGTTTACTGGCAGCTGCGCGTGGTCTGGTTGCACGTCGTCGAGCCCGCGTCGGTCACGGCACCACACGCGAGGCCGTTGGACCCCGCCGCGCCGCAGTACGCGCACGTGCCCACGCCGCCATCGAGATTGATGCAGACTGCAAGTTGACGCGGGTTCGTCAAGCCGCAATCGGAGCCCGTGGTGCAGGTCTTGGTCATGGGCGGGCACGCGCCGCCATCGGCGACGTCCGAGCACGTGAGGCTGCTGCCGAAGGGCGGCGAGAAGGTTGCACACGACGTGGCCTTGCCCGCGCACGACGTTCCGCCGCACGTGACGACGCAGCGCTTGGTGTCGTCGCATGACTGTTGCGCGGCGACGCAGCCCTCTTGGCAATTGCGCACCGCGACGCGCCCGCACGCGTACTTGCCTCCGCTGGCGAAACAAAGGTTGTCGGCGCCGCACGCCGCGCCACTCGCGCTGTCGCAGGTTCCGCAGGAAACCGTGCGGCTCGCTCCGCAACGATCGGTGACGACGACATCGCCGCAATTGAGGTTCTTATCTGTGCACTCGCGCGCAAGCAGGGCTGCGTCCGTTTCCGGCGCGCAGGCCTCCGCGGTATCGCCTGCGTCGACCGCGGCGTCGACCGCGGTATCGCCTGCGTCGACCGCAGCGTCGACCGCGGCGTCGAGCTCTGGGCCCGCATCGACCGCGGCGTCGAGCTCTGGGCCCGCGTCGTCGACCAGCGTTGCAGGATCGACGCCGATATCGGCCTCCACAGGTTCAATCGATTGGCACGCCGCGAACGCCCCTCCAGCAGTGACCGCGACGAGCGAGAGCAGCGTAGGCAGGGAGAGCTTCATGACCATTGTGCGTAGTAAACCATCATCCGCGCTTTTTTAACAGCCGATCAACAAGCCACTCCACCATAGGATTCCACACGGCGGCCTGGGCCTTGGACCCTGCAATAATACCAATGTGACCACCGGGTGCCAGTCGGTAGGTTTTGTCGGTACTTCCGAGCACGTCGAGAATGCGCTGGGTCGACCGCGGCGGCGCGACGTTGTCGCTCTTGCCCGCGAAGGCCAAAACTGGGCACGTCACGGCGCGCAAATCCACGTGCCGATCGCCAAAGCGAAGCTCATTTTGCACGAGCTGGTTGCCCGTGACCATGTCTCGAACGAGCTGCTTGAACGCCTCTTTGGGATACGGAATCATGTCCGTGAGCCACGTTTCGACGGCGTCGTGGGACTTCACGTAGTCTTCGTCCCAAAGATTGAGCGCCAGGTCGAAATAGCGCGTGAGCAGCTTGGGCCCGCCCATCAGCTTGAAGCCCGTGGAGCTCCACTCGCCGGGAATATTTCCGAGGCGGTCCATCACCGTGTCCACGAAAGGCGCGCCCAAACGCGCGGCTACGGTCAGCATGCCCATGCGATCAAAATCGACCGGAGCTGCCACGGTGACGATGGCCCGCACCCGGTCGTCGCGAAAGGCCGCCGCGTGAATGAGCGCGAAAAGCCCGCCCATGCAGTACCCGACAAGAGCCAGTTCGCTCGTCTTCGCGTCGGCGAGGGTGGCGTCGATGCACCGAGGAACAAAATCGAGAACGTAGTCGTCGAGACTCAAACCCTCGTCGGATGTATCGGGTATTCCGAAATCTATAAGGTATACGTCAAAGCCTGCATTCCGCAGGCATCGGATCATCGAGTGGTCCGGCCGCAAGTCGTAAACGTAGGGCCGCACCATGAGCGGCGGAATAAGAAGAACCGGAATGCCGAGACGCGGCGCGAGGTCGACCTCGATCTCGGAATGCCCGAGTTCAACCTGCTCGGCCTCGACGCTCCGAATACGCCACAGTTCCAGCTTGTCTCGCCGAAAAATTAGGTCTTTTGCAGCATTTCCCATCTGCGGACGCTGCCCGCCATCGACGAGATACACGAGGGCGTTGACGACGGACAACACCGCGCGGTCCACCGCCTTTCGCACGGGTTTCGGCACGATACGCGGGGGTGGAAGCGATGCGGCCATATTTGTCTCGCGCTTTTCTTGACAACGCCGCCTAATTATGCATCGAGCAGAGTCATGGCCGCCATGCCGTGCTCGAAGCGGCTCACCGAAGCGGCGAGCTCAATGCCCGGAGGCAAGAGCCCTCGCACTTGACCGACGACTTGTTCCACAAGATGTTTGCCCTCTTGCGTGCTCGAGCCGGTCATGACGACCGCAAAGCGAAGGGGGCCGACCTTTCCGGCCGTGGTTGCAACCAGCGACAGGAGCAGCATGTCGGTTAGTTCGACGACGCGCTGGGCTGCGCGACGAAGCGCCAACATTTCCAAAATGGTGGGCCTGTCGGAGACGAGGCGATTGGGGCTTCTGAGTTCGTAGCGAGCCACAGTCAATGGTATTTCGGCCCACCACGCGAAGCGCATTTCGTCTTCAAGTGCCTTGATGAACGGCGCGCGATTGAGGAGCGCGAGGAGGCCGCAACGCTTGCCCAAATAGTTGCGCGCGCGCACGTGGCCCGCGCTGTCTTTGGCAAACGAGACGAGCTTGTAGCGGAGTTCGCCGAACTGCACTTCGCCGCCGTGCAGCAGGTTGAAGGAGCGTTGGCGCTCGTAGTTGTGCTCCACGTAAGTGCCGTTTGTGGAGCCAGCATCTTCGATGAGCCACGAGCCGTTGGACCACGTGAGCGCGGCGTGCGAACCGCTCACGGTTTGTTCCGGCGAGACGACTTCGTTGTCGGGTTTACGGCCCACGCGCATGGCCGGGCGATCGAGATGCACCAGCGCACCGACGCTCTCGGGCGCATGCGTGCTGTACGTGACGAGCAGCGACTGTTGGCCCGACATGAACTGCATCATCGCCATGCGACCCGGCGGCGGACCGGGATCGAGGCGCTCGCGGGGCAACTGAATGGGATTGGTGGTCAGCGTTTGCGGATTGAAGAAACGCATCTGCCTAGCGTGCGGCCGGGCGTTGGAGTCTTCGTGCAAACACATGAAAACTTGCTTCACTTCGTCGTGGCTCAGACTCGACGCGATGTCGAACATGATGCCCTCACGAAGCCTCTTGGCCGTGGCCCGGTAGTTCGGCTCGGGAACGCGGCAAGACCACATTTCGAATAGGGTAAGACCGAGCGCATACACGTCGTCTTCGGCCGTAGCGATGCCCGCGCGCATGCGTTCGGGTGACATGTAATTGGGGGTTCCGCCGTCGGGAATATGCCGCCCCGAGGAGCGTTGTTGCGCGCGCTGGCGCTCTTGCGCAAAGCCGAAGTCGAGGACGATCGCCTTGCCGATGCCGCCGTCGTGGGTGGCCGTGACCATCACGTTGCCGGGCTTGAGATCGCCATGCACGAGGCCCTGCTGATGAATCGCGGCGACGCCGGAACAGATGTCTTGAGCGAGGCGCCGGAACTCGTCTGGGGTGTAGCCGCCCTGAGCTTTTTTCCTGCGAATATGCGTGTGAAGCGTCTGGCCAATGATGTGCTCCATCACGAGGATGGGGCCGTAATCCGAGGGCACGAGATCGTGGACGCGGCAGACGTTCGGGTGGCTCACGCTGCGGGCCAGAAGAAGCTCTTTACGCAGAGCCTCTTTGTCTTCTTCCGATGCGCGCGATTCTTCGCGAACAATCTTCAAGGCCACAGCCTGAAGGGCCGTGCGATCATGGGCCAGGAAGACTTCGCCCATGCCTCCCTTGCCGAGACTTTGCTTAATCTCGTACCGGTCGTTGATGACCATGCCGGGCGCGATGGGCGTTAGCATCACCATTATTCGCACGATGATAACCCAAGACGGTTCGCTCGTGGCGCCCCGCACGATCTTTCGTCGATTCAAGGCCAAGATGAAGACACATTTCCTCGGTTGTTCAGCCTTTTTCCTGCTTTCTACCCTCGCGGCGGGTGCCGGGCCCGAGACGGTCGCCGAGCTCGTCCAACGAAGCCTGCGCGCCGAGTTTTTCGCCGGCTCGTCCACCCGAATTCGCGCCCGGTTGGTGCTCACGGGCAAGGACGGCAAGAGTCAGGACCGAGCCTTTTCCGCCTGGGGAAAACGCGACGAAAACGGGCAGCGCCGAACCCTCGTTCGCTTCGAGAGTCCGGCTTCCGTTGAGGGCGTCTCGTTCCTCATGTCGCAGCGGGCCGCGGAGCCCGATGAGCAATACCTATACCTTCCCAAGTTCAAGTCTACACGGCGTATTGGTGGTGCCAGTGAGCGTCAGTCGAGCTTCATGGGCAGCGACTTTTCGTACGCGGACCTCGAGCGCAAAGATGTTCGCGACGCAACCTACGAAGTCTTGGGCGACGAGACCGTCGCCGGTAAACCCTGCGCCCACGTGATCGCCAGGCCTCGCGCCGCCAGCGCCTACAGCCGCGTGGAGTTGTGGATTCGGCGAGCCGATGCCGTGGCCCTGCGAATCGCCATGTTTGATGCAGACGGTGCCCTGCTCAAAACGACCGTAACGCGGCGCGTGCGCGTGGTCGATGGAGAGCCGGTCATCGTTGAATCGCGCACCGAAAATGCGCGCACGGGGCATGTCACCGAGCTTGTCGTCGAAGAGGTGACGAGGGCCGACAACCTCGACGACGCATTTTTTTCCCCCGCTAGTTTGGCGCGATGAATCGGTCCGATTCGCGAGGGGCGCAGCTGCTGTTGATCGCGTTTCTAGGAATGCGCTGGGAAACGCGGACGCTCCCAAAGCTAGTGCAGGGCGAGGCAGGAATACTCTCTGTATTTCGACGAGCCGAAGCGACGATTTGGGGCGGCCCGCCGTTTCCCAGCATCCACCTAGGGGTCGAAACCGCAAGCGCGCGCGGGCCGTCGGGCGGGGCGGGCGAGCCCATCGACGAGGTCATCGAGGACGATTCGTTTGCGCCAAAAGCCCCTCCGCGAAGCCCACGATCCGAGCCAACGCCGTCGACCTTTTACGCGCGCGGCGTGACCCGCGCGACGCTCTTTCTCAATGGCAACGGCGAGGGCTCGGGCACGCCACTTGATCGTTACGAAACGCGGACGTTTCTGTTCGTCGGAGCGAAGAGTTCGGCGCAGGAAAAGAACGCTTGGCGCATTGAATTGCGCAGCGATTTACTCGGCCGTTCCCTGGCAAATCCTTCGAGCGACAACAGCCAAGCATGGGATCTCGAGGCCCGTCCGTGGGAGGCTTGGTGGCGCGCCCATCCCTCCGAAACCACGCGCCTCAAACTCGGTTTCCAGTCGATCAATTGGGGCGTCCTGGACGTGGGTGCAGCGTCCGACGTCTTCGCCAGTTTTGATCTTCGGCTTGGTCCCGCGCTGACCCCCGCCGAGGTGCGAATGCCCGTCCCCGCGGCGGTCGTGAGCTGGAGCCCTTCGTCGCGGGTGGACGTCGAATTGGCGGCCCTGCCCTTCTTCACGCCTCACCGATTTGACCTCACAGGAACGCGCTACGCCGCGTTGTCGCCCCAGACGCTGGGCCCGCTTGCGCAAGCGTTTGATCGCGGCACCCTGACCCGCATCACCGACGGAATCGCCCGTGCCAATGGCATCGATGCTCGGCCCGACCACGGCGAATTGGGCCTTCGAATCACCGTGCATCTTGCACGCATCGATCTCGCGGTCACCGCTGCAGCCCCTCGCAATCGCTTTCCGTCGTACCGCGTGAGCGAAGCCTTTGAGGCCGTTTTGCGGAATCCCACAGCTCCCGCTCTCTTCCGAATGCAACAGGAGCTAGACGCTGGTATCCAGCCAATTGCCGCCAATTACGCGCGATACATGCAGTTTGCAGTCGATGCGCAGGGCTCTTGGGGCTCGGTTCCCTGGGGCGCCGAACTTGGGCTGTCGTCACGGCGCGAGCTCGTTTCTTCGACGCCCCTGTCGAGTGCTCCGGCACCTCGCGCGCATGTTTTTCAGGGCGGCTTGCGCGCGAGCAAAGTATGGGGCGACCTGACCGTTGCGGGACAAGCTGCAGTCTACACCCTTCTCAATTCCTCCAGCGATGGGGGATCGGTGGTGATTACACCCATTCTTTTCGGCGACCGCCGCACCACAGCCCTCGCTGTTGCAAGCCTGCGCTACGAGCTTCGCGCGTTCTTTTTTGAGGCCAGCGCATTGGGGCTTTGCGGTGGGCCTGAGCTCGCATCTTCGCCCTGCGCAAGCACCACGATTTTGGCCACGGGCCGCGCGGGCTACGGCACCGATGACTTCAGTGTATCTCTCGGAGGCACGGGAATTCGCTCATCGAACGGGAAAGATCTTCCGTTGAATGCGGCCATCGATCAACTCGTACTGCGGCTTGATTTCACGCCCCCTGGCCGCTGACCAGGGCCGCTGACCAGGGCCGCTGACCAGGGCCGCTGCCCCGAGGACCGTTACGCCGTGAAGAGAGCCTCGAGAGGCGCGTGGTCGCTGGTGCCGAACTCGCGATGCAGCGTGATGCTTTCGAGGGCCGCGCTGAGGGCGTCGTTCGTAAGAATGTAGTCGATGCGCTGGCCAAGATTTCGGAGCTTCGCGCCCTTCCAATAGGGCCACCAGGTAAAGAAGCGGTCGTCGTCAGGATGTTTCACGCGCGTGAGGTCTGTGAAGCCGCCGGCGCTCATCATGTTTTCAAACAGCGTTCGCTCTTCGGGCCTCTGGGCCATGGCCTTTTCGTCGCGTTGCGACGGATGAACGTCGATCGGAAATCGCGCGACGTTCAGGTCGCCCGCCAAGAGAAATGGGCCCCGTATGGTCTCGCTCTGCGCCCACGCCGCAGCCTCGCCCATGAAACCCGTTTTTGCTGCGTAATCCTTGCCGCCATTGGGCAAATACATGCACGCGAGGGTTCCCTTTTCGGTTCGCGCCAGCAGCACGCGCGTTTCGAAATCGAGCGTGGGAATTTCGAAAACGGGTTCGACCGAGAAGGCCTCTTTTGACAACAAAATGGCGACGCCGGAATAACCACCGAGGGCGCCGTGCCAGTGCATCCAGTAGCGATCTTCGAGGGCGCGCACCTCGGCAGGAACCTGCTCGGGTGCGGCCTTTATTTCTTGCAGCAAGAGGGCGCTGGGTTTCGCTTCTTCGACGAAAGACACCACCTGCGCGGCCCGGGCGCGAATACCGTTCACGTTCCAGGTAACAACGCGCACCCCCTACACCTCCGTGGCGCGCGGCACACGCACACTCGGGCGACCCTCAAGGCGCACTTCTTCGCCGGGCCTGGCCGCAATCACGATGGTGCTCGGTGGCCTAAAACTAAGAGGCTGCGTCGGGTCTCCGCCCATCTTTTCGAAGAACCGCAGGGCCACGCGATGCGCCCGCTCTTCGCCCAATTGGTCTGCGATGCGCCGCCACGTGCAACCCTCTTTCATCGCGTCGACGAAAGCTTCGAGGCTGCGAAAACTCATGGTGTGCCGAACCACGGTGAGGCGCACGATGGACAATTCGGCCGATGCGAGCATCGCTTGGAGGGAGTCGCGGGCGGCGAGAATACGCGTCTTCGGGCGAGGATAATGGGGCTCAAGCTCCCTCAAAACTTCATTCATCGACTCAAATGCGTCGTCGGCATCGGGGGGGCCCGAGATCAGAATTCCCAGCTTTCCGCCTGGGGCCAGCGCCTTCGCCCACGCCGCAATCGTCTCGTCGCGGTTCTCGATCTGCCACAGGCCGAACGCGCAGACGACGGCGTCCCAGGGACCTCCGCTCGTATCGGCGGCATCGGCCACCGCACACGTGACGCGATCGGTGAAACCTGCCTCGGTGATAGACGCTGCACATACATCGACCATACCGCTGGCCATGTCTGTCGCGCGCACGTGCCCTGTGGTGCCGACGGCCCTGGCCACCGACAAAACCTCAGTGCCGGGGCCGCACGTGGTGACGAGAACGCGTTGCCCCGGATCGAGCGCGAGCTGCTCGATGAGGTCGACGTGGTAGGGCCGAAATCGCGGCACCCATTCAGAGACGTAGCGGTCGGCGGCTCGATTCCAGGGCGTTCCCATGCCGTTAGACTAGACGCGGTGAGGCTGTGGCTCAAGGCAGAGGACGCCTCGCGGCAATCTTTCTTGTGCGCGCCGCCGGTGGGGAATTTACCAGGCTTTTACCTACTAGAGCAGTTTACGGTCGGGGAGAGCGCATGCTGCCGCTCCCCCGACGACCCCCACCAGCTTTTATGCTGACTCGCCCGCCCCCATGCGGGGTCAATGCGACTGAAAACCGCTCTAACGGCAGATCGGTTGCTGGCGGAGACTCGTGCGATCCGGTTGGAATGCCCCCGAATCGCCGCTGCGCACGCTCACGTCGTCGAACCATGCGGCGACGTCAAAAACGCGGCCGCCGAGGTACGAAACGCACCGATGGCGACGGTAGGTTTTGTCGCTCCAAATTTCACTGGCGGGCCGAACCCCGGGCTCGCCGAAAAAGTCCACGCGCAAATCGCTATCGTAGTCCACGCGACCATTTTGGTTCGCGTCGAAAAAGAGGCCGATGCGATCGTCTCCGTTGAAGTTGACGACGTCGGTGTTGTGCGCGTCGCACTGCGTGTCGGGAGAGGCGGTGCCGTTGCAAAGAACGAAGGTTCCTCCCGCAGGTATTTGACCCGCGAGCATCACGTGCCAATTGCAGCTCGTGTACTGGTTGCTTTGAAGGCACAGACCGTAACGGGAAAGGTCGATGGGGCGGGCCCCGGGGTTCCAAATCACGACCGCTTTGAACCACGCCGATTCGACTATTTTGCCGAATAAAAGCAGGTCTTCCGTGGCGACGCCGGGTACGCATTGACCGCCCTGGCAACTGAGGCCATACCCGCAAAAGGACCCGTTGGACTTCGTGGAAACCGCCGCGCACTCAGGAAGCCCCGCATCGCTGCACCGGTACGCACCGACGGTGCACGGGTCGAGGAGCGAACAAGCGCCAGCGGCCCCTCCGCAGGTGGCAACGATGCCTGCATCATGCACCGAGTTTCCGTCCAATATGCCTGCATCATGCACCGAGTTTCCGTCAACAACGCTTGCATCTTGCACGGAGTTTTCGTCGGGGATACTTGCATCATGCACGGAAGTTTCATCGGGCTTACTTGCGTCTTGCACGAATGGGCTGCCATCGCGCGGGCCCATGGGCGCGAGCGTTTCAGTGACCGCCTCGCCGGACCCGAAGCAGCCCGACACGATCAAACAAAGGCCCATCTCGCTCGCCAAGATCCACTTCATGGCACCGCTCTAGCCCCCTTTTCGGCGGCGTAGACACCGCCTCGCGGTGCCTCACTAAGAACCCTAGCGGAGAGGGCGGGAGTCGAACCCGCGGTAGGGTCTCCCCTACGCTCGCTTAGCAAGCGAGTACCATAGGCCACTCGGTCACCTCTCCTGATAGCGCCGTGCGATTAGCGGTTTTCCGCGCGGGATGCAACGACCAACCCGCGGCAAAGTGAGGCCGCGATCAACGCCAATTGGATGGGCGCGCGAGGACGCGGATCTTTTGACGGAGATTTTCGTCGATGATCTTCGGGTCAAATTGAATCGCGAGGCCGGGCAGCGCGGGCCCTACCTCCCAGCCCCGCGACCAAACCGTGATGGCCTCGTGCGTGGTGGGCGCCGGAAGAATATCTCGGAATTCAAGCTGGATTTTCACGCCGCGGGGAGGCGGAGAGTGCATGAAGACAAAGGCCCCGGCCATGCTGACATTCTGCGCGTTTCCGACGCGCCAGTCGGTTTCGCCCTCGCAGAAAATGCGAACGCGGCACTCGACGTTGACGCGGATGAAGCGGCGCTTGTACCGCGGGTGACGCCACGTGGGGTCTTCGGTCAGCATGCCCTCGAGGGCCACCGCGAGATGTTCGTTGTGGCGCGGCTCGGAACAAATGACAGACACGTTGCCGTCGGGGGCGGTGCGGCAGCGCGCCACAGGCCACGCCATCTCGAGATTGAGCAGCGGGTTCATAACCGCCGCGCCCATGCGCACGCTGGTCATGATGTCGACGAGCACGCCCTGGGGCGGGGTGTCCGCGGCCTCCATAAAGAGGTCGTCGATGTTGGCCACAAAACGAACGCGCTCACCCCACTTGTCGCAGTGGGGTTTGTAGAGTCCTTGGCGTTCCTCAAGGCACAACACAAAGATACGCGGGGCCTGCTGCTCTTCGCTCATACGAGCAGCTCCTCCATCAGCGTCACGTCGGCGTTCATCCCCGCTAGAATCGCACCGTCTGCGTGCGCCGTCGACGGTCTTTCGTGCGGCAAGTGAAAGAAGATTTCTCCCGCAAACCTTCTAGAATTATAGATGCGGCTGCGCCGAACGCGCTGGACTTTCTGGCGTTTTTCGGGCCCACGTCTCCGTTTTCGACGGCCTGAGGACGTCGACGGCCGCGCGTAGCCCGGGCCATAAGCCTCCCCCGCGCAAAATTTGATTCCGTATTGCCGAACCAAGTCACAGAAGTACATCGCACATACAATCATCTACCATCGCCTATCTTACGTATGTTCGTATTTGCGCCACGGCGTGTCTTCCACGATGCCCCAAAAAGAACCGCAGCCCGCAATAACCCCGGTCCCCGTACGGCAGCGCGGCAGAAGGTTCACGCGAGAAGCCCCTTCGCGCGTTAGGGTCTGGCCATGGTCTCGGACGCTACACCGCCCTCCACTGCGGTCCTCGCTGCGCCCGAAGTCGAATCCCCCTGGGCAGCCATCGCGATACGAATCGCAGCCAGCGACACCCTCCCCGAAGGACTAACGGCGATCGCCGAAGGGCTCGCGGCTTCGTCGCGGGTCGATGTCGCGCACTGGTTTATTGGCGGAGAATCGGGCTTGCAAAGCCGCATTTGGTGCTCGCAAGACCATACGGAAAGCGCCGAGCTTTTGCGGCGTCTCCGAAGTGCGCACAGCGGTCACGCGTCGACCGCATCGCCCAACATCGAGGATGGCGCGGCAAGCCAAGACGCGACGATGCGCCTCGCCCATTCCCTCGGACTTCGCTTTCGCCTTTTGATGCACTTTGCACATATGGCGCCGCCGCTGGCCCTGGAGCTGTGGTCTCGCGAACGCGATCCCCTGGCGTCTCTCGTCCCGGAGGCGGGCACGCTCATCGCGCTCACCGCCGCCGTTGCACATCGGGCCGAGCGGTTCGCGCGTTTGACTGCGGAGGCCACGCGGTTTCGCCGCTTGATTGCCGGTGCACCGATTCCGCTCTTGATGCTCGGAGACTCGGGAACTATTTTGGAGGCCAATCGAGCGGCCATGCGCGTATTTGGTGTGAGTGTGGGCTCGGTTTTCGCGCTGCCTCTCGTTCCCGACGACGACGAAAACTTCCCCGCGAGTCCGGCGCTACGAGGAGAGGTCGCCGTTGAAACCGACGGCGTCGAGCGCCGTGTGGAGCTCTTGGCGTGGCCCGTTGACGACGGCGTTGGGCGAATTCAAGTGGTCATTGGCCGCGACGTCACCGAGCAAGTCGGCGCGAGCCGCGAACTGCGTCGAGCGATCGACGAGCAGGCTCGCTACGCCCAAGAACTCTCGAGGCGTTACAGCGAGATCGCCCTTCTAAGCCAATGGGCCGAGACGCTGGAAACGTGCGTTCACCGGCACGAAGTCAAAGACGTGATGATGCGCTTTGGGCCTCTCCTGTTTCCCTCTTCGAGCGGCGCATTTTTTCAACCGTTCGGCAAGGGAACGAGCATCGAGCAGGTGTCGGCGTGGGGCAATACCGACTCCTCGGTGAAGGCATTTTCCCTGGAAGATTGCTGGTCATTTCGTCGCGGAATGGTTCACGAGGGTAGCATCGATGGAGGCGGCCCGAGGTGCCCGCACGTGCACGCCACCCTGCGCGGAAATACGCTTTGCGTTCCGCTTCTCGCGCAAGGGCAACCCCTCGGGCTTTTGCATTTGGCCTTCAACGACTCCCCGCAAGCTTTCGATCGCGGCCTCCGTTACGAACTCGCCAAGACCGTCGGTGAGCACGTCTCGCTCGCCCTTGCCAACCTTCGCCTTCGCGAAGAGCTGCGCCAACAGTCGCTCTCCGATCCGCTCACCGGGTTGCACAATCGCAGGTCGATGGAAGAGACCCTTGATCGCGAAGTGCATCGCGCGCGCCGCCACGATGGAACGGTGACCGTTCTGCTCTTGGACGTGGATCATTTCAAACACTTCAACGATCAACACGGTCACGATGCGGGCGATGCGGTTCTCGTTTGCGTAGCAGATTTCCTCAAAAAACGCACACGCGGTGAAGATCTCGCATGCCGTTACGGCGGCGAAGAATTTCTCTTGATCCTCGCGGGAGCACCCCTCGATGCGGGGCTCACACGGGCCGAAAGTATCCGTGCGGGCATCGCCGAGTTACCTGTCACTGTGGGCGGTCGAAGGCTCGACGCGGTCACCGTTTCCATCGGCGTTGCCTCGCTGCCCCTTCACGCCGCCGAGTCCGCGGAGCTCATTACCGCCGCCGATGGCGCGCTCTACACCGCCAAGCGCGAAGGCCGAAATCGGGTGGTGGCGGCCTCCACGAATCGCGAGTGAGAAGCGCCTGCGCGTGGACGAAATCCGCAACGTGTGTCAACCCTAGCGCCGTGAACGACGAGTCTCCTCCGGCCGGTGAATCGAGACGCGCGCGACGGCGGCGAGTGAAGGCGTCGAAGGTGCGAAAACCGATCACCGAAGACATCTTTAATCTGCCAAATTCCCTGACATTTGGCCGCATTTTGGCCATCGTTCCCTTCTGCGTTTTTCTCTCCCAAGACACAAAACGCAGCGGAGTGATCGCGGCCTTTATCTTCACCATCGCGGCCATCACCGATTTCTTCGATGGCTATTTGGCGCGGCGTCTCGGCATCGAGTCGGTCCTTGGCAAGTTTCTTGACCCCCTCGCCGACAAGCTCATCGTCATGGCGGCCTTGGTCGGGTGCGTGCATTTGGGCCGCATATCGCCGTGGTTTGTCGCCGTTCTCTTGGGCCGCGAACTATCCGTGAGCGGGCTGCGCGCCATTGCCAGCAGCGAGGGCGTGGTCATTGCGGCGGGCCAAGACGGCAAGACGAAAACGGCCCTTCAGATGATTGGCCTCATCTGCCTCGTGGCGGCGTACCCCGTGCGCCTTGACTACGGCTACCTCAATTTCGGCACGTTGAACCTGATGCGCGTTGGGCGCTTTTTGCTTTATATTTCCCTGGCATTCTCCGTGGCGGCCATGGCGGAATACCTTCGAATGTTTGCGGCCGCCGTCGACGCAAAAATCTCGAAGCGATCAGCCTAGAAGTGTGCTGGGAAACGCGGACGCTCCCAAAGCTAGTGCAGGGCGAGGTAGGCCTGTGTTCGAAAAGAGGGCGTCGTATTTCGACGAGAACAAGCGACGATTTGGGGCGGTTCCCCGTTTCCCAGCGTCCACCTAGGCCAAAGAAACCCAGCGTCGCGCGGGCGCCGTTCGTCGATGGTGCGCCGCTCTATCGATGCTAGGCGGAGCCTATGTTGGGTTTCATCCGCGTCGCCGTCGCATGCATGTTTCTCGCAGCCGCAACAAATGGTTGCAGTCTGCAACTAGAAGGCGAGCGATGCAGCGTCGCGAACGGCAACGGCGATTGCGAGGGTTCGCTTGTGTGCACCAAGCACGAACTCCTCTCTCAGAGCCCCGTGGATCGCTGCTGCCCGGCCGATCGTCAGCAAGCGACCACGATCGCTTGCTCGGTCACGTTCACCGGCGCGAGCGACGCAGGTTCAAGCCCCACCGAGCCGATGGTCGATGCGGGATCGCCCGACGCCGCCCCCGCCGACGCAGCGATTTTGCTCAGCGATCGCTGACAAGCAATGGAGCGGCGAGGCAACGTAGAGGGGCCTTGACGGAGCCCTTTCACGAAGCCCTTTTACTGAAGAAGCGCGGCGAAATCGCGCGCCCACCATACGAGCGGAACCGAGGCCTCCGTAGCGGCCCGTGCGCCCGTTACGTCGAGCAAGAAGACGCGATGGTCCCCCGCGTCGGTGATGGTTTGCACCCGCGCTAGAAGCCCCGCTGCAGCGCCGCTGATGAGGGGCACAGCACCTCCCTCGGCCTCCAGCGCCACGCCGTCAAAGCGGCTTCCTTCGTGCGAATCCATGCCCGCAAACCGCAGGGCGAGCGCCTCCGCACCCCCAGGCAAAATGCTGACGGAAAGTGAGTCTCCGACGCGCACGCTGGCACCAAGCTGCGACGAAAGGGCGAGACACACGAGCACCATGGGCGGCTCGGCACTCACGCTGGCAAACGCGGCCACGGTCATGCCGTGAAGCTCGCCGTCCACGCGCCCAATGACAACGGTGACGCCGGACGCAAAACGGCTCATCGCTTCTTTAAACAGGGCACCGGTCATGGGGTGTCTATAGGACACCGCGGCGAAGAAAGCGCTTCACCTTGTCTTTCAGGCCCACCTTCGCGAGAAACTGCACCGCTCCCCGCGAGATGCCGTGCATCGCGGCTTGCCCCAAAAATAGCTCGAGCCCCCGGATCGATTTCTGAAAAAAATAGAGGTCCACGCAGTCGATTGCCTCCGTGCCGAAGGTCTCTTTGTGGCGGGTTTCGCCTTCGCCGAAATCAAATATCGCGTGGGGCTGGACCGAAAAAAGGTCTTCCAGGACGGCCAGTTGCAAGACAACTCCTGGGGATATTTTTGAGAAGTTATCGTCGTACCCGCAGTAGTCGTACGATATAAGATGGCCATCTATTGTAGCATACAGGTATGCAACTGGTATTCCGCCTGGGCCATCGAGCAGGTAGCCACGCGCAGCTTGGCGTTGGCCCCGAGAGCGCAGGTCTGAGAGAAACGCGTCGTTCGACGGAAGCCCCTTTTTGAACAGGCGTTCCTGATAAGTTTTTGCCGCGAGAGGAACGGCCTCCCGGTGAAATGCCGCGAGTTCTGCCGGTGTCGAACTCACGCGAACGCCGAGGACGCCGCCGCACTCGTCGCGAAACTTGCGCTGCTTTTTCTGGAGCTGCCGACGACGATCCGGCGGCAATCCGTCGAGGTAACCTTTGAACGTGCCCTTCAAGTGAATCGTGCTGCGTCGGTAATGGTGCGGCGCAAACCGCACGTAAGGCCCCACCATCGAGACCACCGGAAGCGGAGCGGCAACGGGCTGCGACAAGACCATCACGCAATGGGAACCGAGAAAATCCGAGTCGTGTTGCGGATGAAACGAGCCGTCGTCGATCGGGCGTTCGAGAAAGAGGCTCGTGTCGACGGCTACCTTGACGTGCCGCGCAGCGATCTGAACCTCTCCGAGCTGGTAGCGAAAACGGACCGTCTCAAGACGGTACCGCTCGGGCGATGCGTTCGTCATGGCGCCAAACGACGCTTGCCGGGGAGCTCGAGAAGGGGCGCGTGCAAAAGGTCTTCGGGGGCGAGATCCAAGAACGCCGCCACGAGGTTTGCGTCGTCGAAACCTAGGCGAATTCCTCGACGAACTTCGGCCAAAAGTGCCCGGGCGCTCGCAGCGTCGTCGAAGGTGTTTCCCGTGCGGGTGGCCTGGGCTTTGGTGCCGAGGAAGGTATCTAGTCGACGGAGTACGTTATCGCGACCCTCCACATACGATGTCAATACGGCGGCACGACGCGATACGATTTGCGCCGGGTGGATGTCCCACCCTTGAGGGTACCCCTCGGCGAGTTGCCTTCGCACGCGCTCGGCATGGTGGCGGAAGGCCCGATGGACGACCTCGCGATTCTCGCGGTCTTCGGCCGAACCGAGGGCCGCGTCGCGGTGCGGACCGATGGGAATCTCGAGAAAAGGGCCGTCTGAAACTTCAAGGTCGGACCGCGCCGCCGCGAGCCCAATGACGGACCGGACGTAAAGGCATGACGGGTGATCGAGCGACTGACTGCGCGCGGGCACGCCGAGGGAAGCGGTGTAATCGAACGCGCCAAAGTGCATCGCGGCGAGCCTTCCGCGCGAGACCGACGCCCACAAGGCAATCGGCACACGGCCTTCGCGATCGAGCAGCGCGTCGGGGGTTTCGACCATCGCCTCCAAAACAAAACTCCGCGCGGGGAGGTCGTGATCGGTCTCGAGTCTCTCGAGAGCGCGCGCCGCCATCGCCAATTCTTGGAGCTGCGTGACCTTGGGAAGCGTGACGCGAAACGGGTCTCGCGCCGGGCGCCAACCTCGCGCAACCATCGTGTCGACGACGATGGCCAAGGTTCGCAAACTGCGTTTCGCGGTGGCAGCCTCGAAGGCACGCACGCGAATACCGATGCGCGCTGGCCAGAGTTCTACGCGCTTTTCTGCGATCGCCTCGCCCGCCAACTCCGCGTGGGCGTCTTCTTCCGCGTCGGTGCGAGGCCCGTAACCATCTTCGAAATCGATGCGAACATCTTCGATGGGTGTTCGCTCGAGACTCGCCCGCACCCGCTCACGCAGGGACGACACACTCGCTACGCTAGGCATACCGAAACAAGCCGCAAACTCGTTGTCGTTGGACAGGTACGAATCGACCGCCGTCAGTACGGCGTTGCCGAGTTTTACCAAGGAACCAACGCGAAACCGATGGGCCCCTCCGTACAGGGTTGACGTCGGTTGAATTCCGTGCCTCTCGGGAAACGTTACGGGCTCTGGTCCCAGGGCCGCGAGGGATGCAAGGCGGTCTGGACTCGGGTTCGCGAGGTTCATGGCTCGACAGTAGACCCCCGAACGGAGGCCTTCGCTCCCTTTATTTGCGGCCCGTCACGTCAGGAAAAAGCGGTTGGGTATATTTCCTGGCACTTCGCCTCTTGACGCGCAAACTGAATGACCGTTCAATGTTTGACGCGCTGCGTGCGCCTGTCATGCCTCGGAGGCTCCCCGTGTCGAAAGTCGTTCAAGCCATCAACCGTTACAAGGCCGATCTTCGTGAGTTCGAGTTCCTGCTCTTTGAGCAGTTCAACCTCCGAACCGACATCTTGGCGAGCGACCTCTACGAGGCCTGGGGCGAAGACGAAATCCGCACGTCGCTCGCGGAATGTTACCGTTTTGTCAAGGAGGTCACCGGCCCTCTCAACGCCATCGGCGACGCCGAAGGGTGCAAAATCGTTGACGGCCGCATCAAGACGCCAACGGGCTTCAAAAATGCGTGGAACAAACTCTACGAAGCCGGGTGGCGCGGCATTTCCGTCAAACCCGAGTTCGGGGGGGCCGGCGCTCCCTATGCCATCATGGTCATGGTCGAAGAACTGCTGAGCGGCTCCAACACGGCGTTCGCCATGTATCCGGGGCTCTGCGCCGGCGCGGCCGAAGTCATGATGCACTTCGCCACAGACGAGCAAAAAGCCCTGTTTGTGATCCGAATGATCAAGGGCGAGTGGGGCGGCACGATGTGCCTTACGGAGCCGAGTGCGGGCAGCGACGTCGGGTCTTCGCGAACGACCGCTAGGCCTCTCGGCGACGGCACCTACGCCATCGCGGGCACGAAGATTTATATCTCCGGCGGCGACCACGACCTCGCGGAAAACGTCATCCACTTGGTGCTCGCCCGCGTCGATGGCGCGCCCGCCGGCACCAAGGGCCTCACGCTCTTTATCGTGCCTCGAATTCGCCCCAACGCCGAGGGCCTTCTTGGCGAATTCAACGACGTCTCCGTCGGTGCCATTGAGCACAAGATGGGCATCAACGGCTCCGCGACGTGCGTCGTGAATTTTGGCGAAAACGGCCAGTGCATCGGCACGCCGGTCGGCGGCGACGCGCGCCTGAATCAGGGCATGAGCCAGATGTTCGTCATGATGAACGGCGCACGAATTGCCGTGGGAATTCAAGGAGTTGCGGTTGCATCGAGCGCCTACTTGAACGCCCTCGATTACGCGAAAGATCGCAAGCAGGGCTCGAGCATCGCGAACTGGAAAGACGCTACGGCACCGCGCGTTGCGATCATCGAGCACGCCGATGTGCGGCGCATGCTGATCGACATGAAAGCGCGCGTCGAGGGCTGCCGGGCCCTCGCCATCAAGCTCGCCTACCACCAAGATATGGCGATCATTCTCAAGGGCAAAGACGACGAAGCTTCCGCGTACCACATCGGGCAAGTCGACCTCCTCGTGCCCCTCGTGAAGGCGTATTCGTCGGACCAAGCGTTTCGCGTTTGCGAGACCGCGATCCAGGTTTATGGCGGCGCCGGCTACACGCGCGACTACCCCGTTGAGCAGTCGTGCCGCGACTCCAAAATCTTCTCCATCTACGAGGGCACGAACCACATTCAGGCGATGGATTTGGTCGGCCGAAAACTCGGGCAACGCGGCGGTGCCAACACCCAGGCGTTCATCGGCGACGTGGCGAAATTTGTTGCGGCGCACAGCGAACATCCACGCATTGGTGGCGCGGTGAAACAGCTCGCGGCCGCCCAAGAGGCGCTCGCAGGTTCGGCCATGAAGCTGCTTTATTGGTTTCAAGCGGGCAAGGTTCAGCAGGTGCCTTTGCAAGCAAACCGCTTCCTCGAGATGATGAGCGAGGTCGCCGTCGGGTGGCTGCTTTTGGAGCAGGCGGTCATTGCTCACACCAAGCTGCCCGACGTGGCCGAGGGGCACCCAGACCATGCATTCTACACGGGAAAACTTTTTGCCGCCGAGTACTACGCGCACAACGTTCTACCGGGCGTGGCCTTCAAGGCTTCGCTGCTCGACAACGAAAACACGTCGGCAATCGATATCCCCGACGCGGCCTTCGCCACGGTGTAGGCCGCCACGCGGCAACGGGCAGGCACGCAATTAGCAGCGTTTTCGCTGGGTTTGGGGCCGCAGAAATGCGACCCCTTTTGTTTTTGTCTCTTGGGTGCCTTGCGGCGAGTATGCGATCATCACCCCGTGAACGTCATTCTCACGGATCGCTTGGAGCTCGTGCCCGTCACCGCCGAACTTGTGCGCGCGGTCTTGGCCAACGATCGAGACCGCTGCGAGAACCTCATCGACGCCCGCTTTCCGGATGAATGGCCCGGGCGCGTTTTCGTCGAGCGAGCGTTCACCGTCGACCTGGAATCGGTGCTTACGAATCCCCAGGAGCGCCTCTGGGGCGACCGCGTTCTCGTCACGCGGCACGGTGTTCGGCAAGTGGTGGGGAGCGTTATTTTTCACGGGTCTCCCGCAGACACGGGCCGCGCGTCGGTTGCCTACGGCATCGAGCGTTCGTCGCAAGGCCGCGGATTCGCTACCGAATCGGTGCGCGCGTGCGTGGCGTGGGCCCTCGTGCAACAGGGCGTCAAAGCCGTGGAAGCCACCACCACGCCGTGGCACCGCGCATCGATCCGCGTGCTCCTCAAATCAGGCATGCGCCAGATCGACACCGTCGACCACCTGATGCTCGGCGAGCTCGTCGTTTACGCCATCGACAGCGGCATGCCGATTCCGCCCCTCAACATTCCGTCCAATCTTCCCGTGTAAAGACGTAGGACATACGCAACAAAGCCGCGAAGCTGTTAATGGCTTCGCGGCTTATGCCCTTCGGCTTACAGTGCAATCCGCGCCTGCGACGCACCGGACTGACCGCCGGGTGCCACAGAACCCGATGGCGTTGAGCCGCCCGTACCGCCCTGCCCGCCGCTGCCGTTGCCGATGCACGCGTTGTCGGTCGTGCCGAGCCCCAGGTTGAACGTCACGGTGCAGCCGGATCCGGCCCCGACGCACGCCGCCGGACCGCCGTTACCGCCCGCGCCGGCCCCACCAGCCCCGCCAGGGCCTCCGTTGCCGCCTCGGGCCCCAGGACCGCTGTCGTCGGCGTAACCGCCGCCATTGCCCCCCTGGCCCCCAAGACCGCCGCCGCCGCCCGCGCCGCCGTTGCCTCCGCGCCCGCCGCTGCCGTAGCGAATGGTGTTACCCTCGAGGACCACGGTGCCCGTGCCGCAGGTGACCGCGAGCGAGGCCCCGCCGGCGCCGCCCCCCGTGCCCGCCGCGCCGCCGCAACCGCCGCTGCC
>CAMCKZ010000006.1 GCA_945875545.1 Polyangium aurulentum
CCGAAATTGGCTACACGAACCAAGAGTCCGACCTCTTCGACATCGAAGCCGCGGTGTATTTCAACCGCGTCACCGACCTCATTCAGCTCGCACCGCTGTCGCTTCTCGGGCCTTCCAACAGCCTCGTGGGCCTCGATCAGCAATCGGGCCGCTACGTCGTCGGGCTCTCGGGTTTCGTCAATCAGTGCGCCGCGTTCAACGTTCTCGGCAGCGAAGTGGGCATCCGCACGTACCCCATGCCGGGCCTCGACGTCTTCGCCAACTACGCTTTCAACCGCGTGGCGATCGATCGTCCCGCGGGGTGTGAACAGCCCGCCGACAGCCGCACCAGCGCCCACAAAGTGAATGCCGGCGTGCAGTGGCGCACAAAGCCCGGCATCGACGGCGAGCTGACATTTCACTGGGTTTCCGACCAAGTGTGGAGCGAGCGCGACGTCGATCAAAAGCAGGCCACGCTCGTCTTCAAAGAGCTGCCCCTCGGCGCTTACAAGATGGTGAACGCGCGCATCGGCTGGAAGATTCACCCGGAGGTCGGAGAGATTTCGGCCGCGATTTTCAACGCCTTCGACGACGTGCATCGCGAGCATCCGTTCACGAGCCAGCTTCGCCGCCGCGTCTCTGTTTTCTTCACCCGCGATCTTTGAGAGCCACGACCATGCTCCCCATTCTTCGTTCTTCAACGTCATCGCTCGCGCTTCTCGCGCCGTTGATGCTCGCGTTCACAGGCGTCGCCGTTGCGTCCTGCACCCCGCCCGACGACGCCGCCCTTCCGCCGGCGGGGGTCATTTCGGGAACCGTGTCTTACGTCGGGCCCAAGCCCTGCACCGAGAGCGGCCACGTTGTTGGTGCCGCAAATTTGCTCCTGTTCGAGACCAAAAACCTTCCGCCTCCCGACGGCCTCGCAACGCGATCGGTGCGCATTTCTGCTGTACCCGGCACGTTGCTATTCGCCGATTTGGCCCCGCGCCTCACCTACAATGCCGATGGCAGCCGATGGTGCCCGACCGACGGCGAACGCGTGACGTCGAGCGTTCCGTTCAGCTTTGCGGCGGTGGGCGGCGGCCAATTTCAAGTGCGCGGTTATTACGATCTCGTTGGCGATTTTAACCCCGCTTTCAAGATCACCACGTCGTCCGCCAAGGGCAACATCAGCGGCGGCGCTCTGTTGAACGCGGCGGAGGCAGCGGGCGGACAAGACCCGATCTATGCCCAAGTGACCATCGGCCAACGGCAGCCCGACGGCACGTATTTGGTGCCCCCAACTGGTGTGCATCTGACGAACGTCTCCGTCTCACTCTGGAAGCCATTCGCCTTCGAGCGACCGTATTACCATGTTAAGTCCGTGCATTACCCTGTTCTTACAGCAACTGCATCCGAACAAGTTAGAATCGTCGAGGCACCCCCATTTGTGGAGGTGGCCTCCGACTGGCACATCGCTTATGGGCCAAGTGAAATCACGAGCATCAGCAACGCGCTGCTCGGCCTTGAGCTCTCGGCGACCATGCCCGCGGCCGAGATGGCTACTGCCCAGGCATTTCCCTACCGATTTCGCGTCGGGGCGGCATCCACCTTCGACCTTTTTTGGGACGGCAAGGCGCGGGTTCCGGGAACAAAAAGCGCCATTGTCGCCGACGGTCTTCCGGCCTACGGCCCGAGCATTGTCGTCGCCAAGCTCGATCCGAACGACCCGAAACACCTCGCGGGCCAGGCCAATCCGCGCGTCGTTTCATCGGGCATTGTGGCGAAGGAGTTCTCGCTGCTCACGCTGTTGAATGCGACCCAGACGACCGAAGCGCACGCAACCATTGTGGCGCTGCTCCGGCCAACACTCATTTGCATCACCGACCCAAACGTCAACGGGCCGGCTCACATCATCACGCCCTTCAAACAGAGTTTGTCCGACAAACCCGTGGTCGCCGATGAAGCGGGGCTCATCACCGATGTCGCGGCGCTGCTTCGTCGCGACCCCAAAAAGACGACGTTCGGCGAAAGCTGCCTCATTCCCGGCGACTACGCGATGAACGTCGTGTACCCGACGAGCCAAGCCTGGACGTTGCCAAACGAAAGCGGCCTGTGCATGGGCAACGAAGTGACCGGCACCGGCACCTGCGAGACCAAAGACACGAGCCGGACCACGCTCGCATCGCAGCGCTTTGTCATTCGCATTGGCAAGGCGGCTGATCCAAAAGCGTGCCGCGCCAAAGTTGATGCTTTGACCAAAGCGAACTGCCTGTCGCCGTCCGATCTTGCCAAGTTGGAAGCGGGTACGCTTTTCGATTGATCGGCAGGGTTCGCGCCGATCTTTGAATTCGTGGCGGGTGCTTTCGCGACCTGAATTCGTTAGGGTCGGGGGCAAATGCGTCTTCCTCTATTTCTAGCCCCAGCCCTCGCTTTGGCGTCCAGCGCCCCCAGTTTGATCGCCCACGCGGACACCTCCGACTCCAACGCGGCCTCGGCACAAATGCCCGTCGTCGAGCTCGGGTCCGACGCCTCCCTCGCGGTAGGAGCTTACGTGCAAACAGGCTTCGCATACCGAAAGCATACACCGTATGTTGGTCAGCAAGATCCGAGTGGTTTTGAGTTCGGCAACGCACGCCTCTTGGGGCGCGGCGCGCAGAAGATCAGCGCGGATCTCGACGCAAAACTGACGCTCGATTTCGAGGTAAGCCGGGGAGCTTTCTTCGTCCAAGATAGTTATGGGAGCCTCGAGTACAAGAACGGGCTGCTCTCGGTGGACGTGGGGCAGATGAAGGTTCCGATGGCGCTTTCGTGCCTGACGCCGGAATCGCAGATGCAGTTTGTGCAGCTCGCACCCGGTGCCCGCGATCTTTTTTACAACCGCGATCGCGGGGTTCGCCTTCGTTCGAAGTTCAACCTCGGTGACGCGTATTTTGGGGCCTGGGCCGCGGTGCAAAACGGCGAGGGCGAGAACGTTCGCGACAACGCCAACAAGCACTTTCTATTTTCGGGCCGAGCCGAGGTCGGACCCCTTGGGGAGGTGTCGTTGGCGGAGCCCGATCTTGACCACAGCCCGTTTCGCTTCGTCGTCGGATTGGGTGCATCTTACACCGATATGCAAAGTCGATCCGGGGCGGCCTACACCGCGATCGACAACGGGTCTGAAGAGCTTCGCGTCGCCGGCGACGTGCGTGCCCACGTTCTCGGGCTGTCTTTTCGCGGAGAAACCATTCGCGGCTTTGTGAAGCGCAGCGACGGCGTCGACGTCAAACGCAGCGTCTTTGCGGTGCAAGCCGGTTACGTTTTGCCGCTCGGCCTTGCGTTTCAATTGGAACCGGTGGTGCGCCTTGAGCAACACGATCTCAACGACACGGAAGGAACCAAGGGATTCACCGATAGCTTGGCCGACACGTGGCGCCCCGAACTCGCGAGCCAGCGCGTCACCGACGCCGGTGTGAACGCCTACTTCCGGGCGCATCGGCTTAAAGTGCAGGCGGTGTGGCGGCGCACCGATTTCTTGGAAGGCGCAAAAGACTCGGCTGGCACCGCGCGAACGCCCATCGGCGACGCCGTTTTTCTTTACGCGCAATTCGGCTGGTTTTAGTTGATGCGGCCCTTCATGATCGCCGGAGTCTCAATGCACCCATTTCTAAAATTTTCTCTCGCCGCTTCCGCCGTTGCCCTCGTTGCGTGCCGCGGCGATGAGACCGCGGTCGCCCAACCTGGCTTGCAGAATGCAACCGCAATCCAGTGCCCGTTTTCCACCGTCACGAAGGGGTTTGCGAGCGAAGACTCGGCAAACGTTCTCGAGACCGGGCGCCTCTTCATGAACGAGAGCCAGGACTCCTACGGCCTTCCGGGTGCTCTCGCCCCACTGCGCGGAAAGATGCAACGCGGCACCTCAAATTACATTGTCGGCAAGGTCTTCGCCGGCGAAAAGGTGAGCCTTTGGGTGCAGAATACAACGGGCACGTGGGAGCAGAGCGGGGCCAGTATTTCCACGGACGCGAGTGGCAATTACACCTTCCCGTTGGCGGCGGCCCAGCAGGTGCAGAATACAAGTACCCACGCTTACGTGCTGCTCGAGGGCGACGGGTCTTGCGCGGAACACGGCGTGTACGCTTGGCCACGCGGCACCCAAATTGTTGTGACCGACATCGACGGCACGATGACCAAGGCCAACGCGGAATTTGAGACGCAGGTGACGAAACCAAGTTACGTCCCGCTTGAACACCACGGTGCCGCCGCCACGATGACCGCGTGGACCTCGAAGAAGTACCGCGTCGTATTTCTCAGCGCGCGGCCCGATAATTTTCGCGATCCCACGCGCGTTTGGCTGCGCGACAAGGGTGTGAACTTTGGCCCGATCGTCACCGCGACGAGCTTCGTCACGGGCGCGGCAGCCATCGATTACAAGACCAAGGCCCTGCAAAAAATGGTCACCGATTACGGGTGGAAAATTGTCGCCGCGTACGGCAATGAGCCCAGCGACGTGCAGGCGTACGCCAACGTCAACGTGCCCAAGGCCCAGACCTTTACCGTAGAAAACGCGAACGGCATCGAGGGCACCACGGGCCTCCCGGGAGACGACTACGGCCCGCACCTGACCAACTACGTGAGCAAGCAGCCCGACGCCCAGCAGCCCTAATGGGCTCGCGGATGGTCGCCACAGGGTTGCCACACGGGTGCCCCGCGTAGGGCATCCCGTAGTGCTCAACGTATGCGTGATGTATGTATCAAGCGCTGCATCCCGTAGTGCAAAAAGGTCCGGATGGTGCCGGCTTTACCCGGACACCGGGGGCCGGCCCTGGAGGCACGGGCAAGAAAAAACCCCGTTGTTACGCGGGGTTAGTAAACTTCTGCGGACTGCGCCAACCAACTGAAAAGTGCCCAGAGACGGAATCGAACCGCCGACACGGGGATTTTCAATCCCCTGCTCTACCGACTGAGCTATCTGGGCTCCGTCGAGAGCGCGCACCATGCAGGATCGTCCCACGTGGTGTCAAGAACGAATCTTCCCCTGGGCGACTCTCGTGTGCCTCCTGGGAGCCTGCAAAGGCGGTCCAAGCGCCTCCAGCGCCCAGGACGGGGCCATCGGCGCCGAGTGCGTCGCCGTCCTCGACGCCGTCTCCCGGGTGCCGAACTTTGCGGGCGCGGGCAGCGCCCATTTTGAGGCCGTCAACCGCGGTGAAGCCGCCGACGTTCTGCGCCTCGCAGCCAGCACGTGCCCGTTCGGGTGGCTCGCGTTGCCCGCCGACGAAAAGAAGGACCTCCGCGGGGCCGTGGGTGCGCGTTGTGCCGACGGCGAGGCCATGCTCGCATTTGCATGCATGATACACGGAGATATTTCGGCCCGCGACACCGACGTCTTCGTTCGTTGGGCCTACTTGCACCCCGCGGTTCGCGCGGACGACGGGCCGGCGATGGCCGCGACGATTCGGCGCTTGGAGCGGCTCGGAGGGAGCGAAGCGGCTCGCGATGCTCTCGCGCGGGCCGTCTATCCGGCGCGGTAAAAGCCCGCGGCACCAAGAACAAACACGCGGCCACTTCATGCCCATGCGCGGGTTCGAACCCGGCCTACATGAGCGCGGTTTTCGTCCAGATGGACCGCTTTGGAACGTTCGAACGACCAAACATCGCTCTAGAAAATCGGCGGGCGGCGAGGCGGCGTGATCCGCAGTGGCGTCTATGCCGCTGAAAAGGGCGCTAAGCGAGGGAGGCTAACGGTAGCCCCTGAGGGATTCGAACCCTCACGCCCTCGCGGGCTGCGGATTTTAAATCCGCTGCGTCTGCCATTCCGCCAAGAGGCCATGGGTTCGACCTTAGACGAGCAGGCGTAGAAATCCATGTTCGAGCGAACTTCGTCCTGCGAACGGGGCCCAGCCTAGGCATCGGAACCCTCGGAAATTCGCCTTGAGTCCCGCGTGTGTCAGGCCAGTCGACCCACTGCCGCCTCGACATCCGTCCGCAGGCGCCCGGCACCGAGCCACTGCTCGATGGCCCGCACATCGTCCGAGAGAATGCGATCGCCCGTCATGGGTGCCACGATCTGCCGCACGGACCTCAGCGCCGAGGCCACACCACGACTCGGCGACACCGGTGCCCGTTGGTCGATACCCGCCGCCGCGACCATCAGTTCCAAGCTGAGACCTCGCCGCACGTTCGTGACGATCAAATGGAGTTTTCGCGCGCTGATCGAGCCCATGCTGACATGGTCTTCGCGGCCTGCGGACGACGGGATGGAGTCGACGCTCGCGGGATGTGCGTAAATCTTGTTTTCGCTCACGAGGCTCGCCGCTGCAACCTGGGCGATCATGAAGCCCGAGTGCAGTCCGCTTCCGGCCGCAAGAAAAGGCGTGAGCCCCGCCGACAACGACGGGTTCACGAGCTGCTCCACGCGTCGCTCGCTTACGTTGGCCAGTTCGGCCACCGCCATGCCCGCGAGGTCCAACGCGAATGCAAGGATCTGGCCGTGAAAGTTTCCGCCGCTCAACAGATCGAAACCCCCGTCGCGAAGAAATACACTGGGGTTATCGGTGACCGAATTGATCTCGCACTCAAGCACCGAGCGCACCCACGTCAACGCATCACGCGACGCGCCGTGAATCTGCGGCATGCACCTAAGGGAATACGGGTCTTGTACTTTTTCGCAATTTCGATGGCTCTCGGCGATGGGGCTGTCCGCGAGCAGGGTTCGAAGATTGTTCGCAACGCTCGCCTGCCCAGGATGGGGCCGCGCCGCATGAAGGCGCGGATCAAACGGCGTTGAAGTGCCCTTCAGTGCCTCCAAACTCATGGCCCCAATGATGTCGGCGGCGGAGCAAAGTTCCTCGGCTTCAAGGAGCGCCAGGGTGCCAAGGCTCGCCATGTATTGCGTGCCGTTGATCAACGCCAACCCCTCTTTGGCCTCGAGGGCGATCGGGGTCATGCCGGCACTGGCGAGCACCGAAGAAGATGCAATATACACAGGTATTTCATCGTCATACGACGCATAGATGGCCTGCGGCCTCGCCACGAGCGCCGCGCGGCCCTCACCCACCAGCGTCAGCGCCAAGTGCGCGAGCGGTGCCAAGTCGCCCGAGGCACCGACACTGCCCTGCGACGGAATCAGCGGATGGACCCCGCGATTCAGCATTTCGATGAGCTGGGTGAGGACCTCCTCGCGAACGCCCGAGTGACCCAACGCCAACACCTGGGCACGGAGGAGGACCATTCCGCGCACCGCCGTGATGGGCAGCGCATCTCCGAGACCCACCGCATGCGACCGCACTAAATTGATCTGCAGCGCGCGCACGTCCGCGGCCGAAATGCGCGTTTCGGCGAGGGCACCAAAACCCGTGTTCACACCGTAAACCGAGGGGGCTGCGTCGCCCGCTGCGGCGATGGATTCGATCGGGGCCCGACTTGCGCGAACCCTTGATCGCGTGTCGTCATTGATGGTCACCGCACGCCCGCGCAGCGCCACATCGGCGAAGTCTCGGAGCGAGAGCGGGAGACCTAGAAAGACCGGTGATAGCGGCGCGATTGGCATGGATCGCCCACTTACACGCTCGCGCTCGCCTTCCAATGCTTGACGCGCAAGCCCGTGCAGAATACACGTTCTTTTCCGAAGGACCAACCGGCGCTCGCGGCCAATCGACAAGCCCTCTAAACGGTGATGACGATCCATCGCTCAAGGAGCGAATCAAGGGCTTCAAGGGTAATGGGCTTCGAGACGAAGTCGTCCATCCCCGAGAGGAACGAGCGTTCGCGATCTTCGTTCGTCGTATTCGCCGTCAGCGCAACAATCGCTACATGGCCGCCGAGCTTTTTTTCGTTTTCGCGAATGCGCCGCGTCGCCACATAGCCATCGACGACGGGCATTTGGCAATCCATGAGAATGAGATCGTAGCGGTTCGATTGGGCCGCCTCCACGGCCTCTGCGCCGCCAATGGCCGTCTCGGGCCGGTACCCCAGCTTCTCGAGCATGCGCACGCAGACGCGGAGGTTGACGGCGTTGTCGTCGACGACCAAAACGCGGCCTGCCCCACCACCACGCGCACCGAGCGGACGCGGGCGCCCAGACTGCGTAACGAGGGCCTGCGCCGGCTGCATCATGCGCTGGGCCACCTCGACCAAGCGTGCGGGCTGCAACGGCTTGACGAGGACGGCTCCAAAGCAGCCGAGGTCGCCGCCAACGCGCGGGCTTTTTCGGCCCGCGGGCAAGATACCCACCATGGCCGTTCCGTCGTGCGATCCCACCGCCTCCACAATCGCGCGCAGCCCTGACTCGTTGAGGGATGCTTCACCGCAGTCCACAAAAATCATCGCGAATTTTTCGGCGCTGCAAGAGCGAATGGCGGCCACAGCCTCTTCGGCACTCGCAACAGCCGTAACCTTTACACCGGCTGCACCAAGTGTTACCTCTACTGCCTGACGTACAGTCTTAACGGCCGAGAGAACGAGGACCGATTTCTCGCAGCGAAAGGCAGCCCGCCCGTCGAGCTCGGTGCGCGTCGTGCCCGCCGGCATGGGTATGGTGACATGAAAAGTGCTGCCCACGCCGAGTTCGCTCTCCACGCCGTCGTCGCCGCCCATCAGCGCCACGATCTGGCGCACGAGGGCGAGCCCTATGCCGCTGCCGCCGTGGCGACGGCTCATGGAGCTATCGGCCTGCTCAAAAGCCCGAAACACGGACACGAGATCGGCCTCGGCAACTCCGATGCCCGTGTCTGTCACGGTGAACCGCCAATAGGGAACGCCGTCGATGGAGCCCTCTTGCGTGACCGAGAGCGTGACCTCCCCGATCTCTGTGAACTTAATGGCGTTGTCGATCAGGTGCCCGAGGACCTGACGAATTCGCCCCGGATCGCCGGAACAAGCGCGGGGAAGATTGGGTGCCACCAACAGGCCGAACTCGAGTCCCTGGTTGAAGGCTATCTCCGCCATCTGCGTGCATACTGCATCGATCACGGCCAGTGGATCGTATTGAATGTTCGCGAGAGACAGCTCTTGAGCTTCGAGCTTGGCGAAATCGAGGATGTCGTCGACGAGGCGCAAAAGCTGTTCGCCGGACGTGCGAACGGTTTCGGCGTACTCCCGCTGTTCGTCGGTCAAGACGGTGGCGAGCAACACGGTCGTCATGCCGAGAACGCCGTTTAGCGGGGTTCTCATTTCATGATTCATCATCGCCAGGAAAGCCGAGCGATGTTTGTTCGCGGCTTCATTGGCGGCGACGGACGCCAGGGCCAACTCGATCTCGAGTTCTTCGGTTCGATCGCGAAAGACCACCACGCAGCCGATGATCGCGCCCTCGGAATCGCGAATGGGCGAAGCCGTGAGCGCCACCGGGCGCAACACCCCCCTTGCGCATTCCAAAAAGGTCGGGCCGGCCGTTTCCACAAGCGTCGTGCCGGATTCGAGGACCTCCGTCGTGGGGTCCGGGAGCGGCTGCTTTGAGGCCTCGTCGATGAGGTGGAGCACGTCGGGGCAAAAGGTGCCGCGGACCGACTCGAAGGTCTTTCCGAGCAGGCGGCACGCCGCAGGATTCATGCGCACGATGCGGTTCTGAGAATCGGTGGCAATGACTGCATCGCCGATGCTGTGCAGGGTGGCCTCGAGGCGACGAGCACGCTCGCTCTCTTCTTCGCGCTCGCGCACCTGGGCGGCGTCGGTGAACATGCGCATCGTCGTCTGAAAAACAAAGCTCGACACGGAGTAATCGCCCTCATCCCAGGCCAACCCCGCGCCATCGCGCTCGACGCGTACAACGATGAATTCACCGGGATTCCGCTGCACAGCGTGCTCGATGACCCGAGCATCGGCGGCAAGCGCATTTACCTTGACAAGCTCCTTGAGATGCCGATCGGCACCGGCGGCGTCGGTCACAATCTGCCTCGTTCCAGAGGCCGGAAGCCAGCCGTCGATGTCCGCCCTGGCCAACACCACGGATTCAGCTGAGGTCGAAGCATCGCGATTGTACATCGCCATGGTGCGCAGGCCATCGATGCCGAGCACCGACAAAACGACGCGATCGGCTCGCAACATTTCGCCTGCAATATACACGAGCTCCCGCGCCGCGGCACCGAGCCCCTCTTGCTCCACGGTGGCACGAAGCCCGAAGGTCATGAGCGAGTGATGCTGCGACGCAGGCGATGTGCCCGAGCGTAGCCCGACACGCACAAGAGACACCGCGATGCGCTCCGCGAGCGCCACCTCTTCGAGAAGCGCGACGTCGTCGGCACCAGCGATGAACGCGTCGCGCGCGTTTACGTGGCTCGCCAACACCGCGATGACATGCGTCGCGGGGTGCTCCGCGCGAACGGCTGAAATGTGAAACGCCAGCCTCTCGCTGGAACACACCAAAACAATGGACGCACCCTCACCGCACTCCGCCACGCCCGCGCGGCGCAATGCAGCCCTTACGACCGCCTTACCCTCCTCGCCTACGAAACGAACCGCCGTGACTTCGTCCACGAATGCCGACCCCTTCGGTCAATGACCCACCGTTTTTGCTGGTGCCCCGCTCCACCATCGTAGCACACGCGCTTAGCACACGCGAACGGGCCGATTTCCCCGGATCGAAGCCGCTTTACGCGCTCGATAGTGCCCGAAAAATGCCGCCCGCCACCTCGTGCAAAGGCAGTTGTTCCACGACTGCGCCTAGCTTCGCCGCCTCTCCGGGCATGCCGTAAACGACGGTGGTGCTCTCGTGCTCGGCAATCGTGTGGGCACCGGACTGCTTCATCTGCAGCAGGCCCCGCGCGCCGTCTGCGCCCATGCCGGTCAACAGGACGCCCACCGCGTTCGACTGGGCTTCACGCGCGACGGACTGGAAAAGGACGTCTACGCTTGGACGCTGGTACTGCACTGGCGGACCATCTTTGACGCGCACCTGGTACGTTGCACCGTTCTTTTTGACGTACATGTGGCGGTTACCCGGGGCAATGAGCGCCAGGCCCTGCACCACTTGGTCGCCATCTCTCGCCTCGCGCACGTTCATCGCGCAAGATTTATCGAGGCGGCGGGCGAATTCAGCTGTAAAACTCTCGGGCATGTGCTGCACGATGAGCACGCCGGGAGCGTTGGGCGGAAACTGTTGCAACACGGTTTCGATCGCGCGAGGGCCGCCCGTAGAAGCGCCGATGGCGATCATCTTGCTCGTGGTGTTGAGCGCGAAATTTTGCGCGCCTGCCGCTTGCGCGTGAGCGTTCGCGACACTCATTTGCGGGGGACGCAGCTTCGCAACGGACGCCGCGCGAATGGCACTCACGAGGTCGCGCGCGACGTCTGGAACGCTGTATTGCGAGCCGGGTTTCGACACAACTTCGACGGCCCCGAGCGCCAACGCACGCAGCGCGGTCTCACTATTTTCGGGTGCTAGCGAACTGACGATAACCACCGGAATCGGGTGGTGCTTCATCAGCCGTTCAAGAAACGTGAGGCCGTCCATCCGCGGCATCTCGATATCGAGCGTCAAGACGTCCGGCTTCAGCTGGATAATTTTGTCTCGCGCGACGTAAGGATCCACCGCTTGCCCAACGACTTGAATGTCGTCGTGCTTCGAGAGTTCCTCCGTCAACATCCGTCGAACGATCGCGGAGTCGTCGACAACCAAGACCTTAATCATGCCGCTGATCCTTCCACAATTCGCCGACTCTAGTCGACGAACAACGTCACGTCTGCCACGCCGGAATCGAAGGGCACCGAACCAACGGCAAAAACCGCGCGATGCAACAATGACACTCCGAGGTCTTCCGGAAACTCCGGTCGACGAAGAGAAAACACGGCCTCCGCTCCCCAAATAACGGGAACGATGTGACCACAGATAATATTGGCGACCTCGCCGAGGGCGTCGCGACGCTCGGCCTCTCCCGCGTCGTCGCCGAGCATGTTCGTGGCGATCTCGTTGAGGAGAGTGCCTCGCATTTGAATCAAGACGATGCCGTTGACCGGCCCCTCAAAAACCACATAGGCACCGGCCGCGACCGGCTCCGCATCGAGACCCGCGGTGTCGTCGCCGGGAATGAGAAAGCACAGGTCTTCGAGCGACTTTGAGGTGACCTCACGAATCGCGTTGTTCCAGTTTTCAGCCATCAGCCACCTCCGATCGCATTGACCACCGCATCCACCAGGGCCTCTGGCGCGAAGGGCTTGCGAATGAACGCAGCCCCCTTGTCTCGCAACTCCTTGATGCGCTTATCGCTGCCCTCGGTGGAAACCACAACGATTGGAAGCGAAGCCAATTTTGGGTTGGCACGCACGAGATCCAGCATTGTTAGGCCGTCCATGACGGGCATGTTGATGTCGACCAGGGCAAGGTCTATCCCGCCTTGTTCGAGCGCTTCCAGGCCCGCTTTGCCGTTTTCCGCTTCGCGGATTTCGACGATGGGCAAGCCCGTCATGTGCAACACCTTAACGACCATGCTGCGCATGACCGCACTGTCGTCGACAACCAAAACTCTAAGCGCCATGGTTTTCTCCGCTTCGGGCCCTAGGCCCGGCCCGTAAAAGTAGATGAAATCAACTGCGACATCATAGAACCTTTATTTGCCCGTTGATGTGCAGTGTTACTTCGCCGGTGCCGATGTCGAGAGACATCGTTCGCGGCTCCGTGCCGCCTACGTCTTGCGCTTTCAATAGTACCCCGTTTGCCCACAAGAGCTTGCGAAGCATCGTGATATTTCGTTTGCCAATTTCAAAAATATCGCCCTCCCAAGCGCCCTGAGTCGCCGCCCCGCCCGCCACTTTAACAACCATGCGCCCCTTTTGGGCCCCGGCCTGGTAGCACTCGTGAAAGAGGCGCGGAACGCCCGTGTCGACGAACATGCACGGGTTTTTTGCAGCCTTGGCAGGATCAATGGTTGAAATCGGAAGCATGACGTGCAGCAGGCCCCCAACCCTCGCGTTAGGGTCATACGCGACCACCCCGAGGCAACTACCGAGCGCATACGTAACAAGGGTATCGGTAGCGCTGTTCGACACTTTCATGTCGCCAACCCCGATCACCTGTTTCACGCGCTGTACTTGACCCTGATCCATCGAGAGATGCATTCTACCTAGTTAGTGCTTCACACGAACGATACGGCATGTTCGCCGCCGCCCGATAGTGCCAACGCCGATTCACATCACTTTTTCGTACACTGCCGGCTTAACGTAACGCAGCTTTACCTTGAGGGCCGACAAAGACTCGGAGTGCCCGATAAACAGAAAGCCGCCGGGGCTGAGAGCGTCCGAAAAACGGTTCACTAGGCGCTCGCGTGTTTCGTCGTCGAAGTAGATCATCACGTTGCGGCAGAAGATCAGATCGAAGCGCCCCCGCATCGGCCACGGGTCCGGAGAGTTCAGATTGAGTCGGCCAAAGCTCACGATCTTACGAACCTCAGCCTTGACCTCGAATCGGCGAACTCCTCCCAGGGGCGGCGCTGGGACAAACGACTTCGTCTGTACCTCCGGGGGAACATCCGCCACGTTCAGTTCGTCGTAGATGGCCAGCTTCGCCCGCTCGAGAACGATGGTCGACAAATCTGTCGCGAGAATACGGCACTTGCTGAACGTCGGTTCGGGAATCTGGTCCCGAAGGATCATCGCCAGCGTGTACGGTTCCTCTCCCGACGAGCAACCGGCGCTCCAAATCGTCACCGGACTTCGCTCGTTGCGATGCCGAGGGAGAACGCGCTCGCGAATGAAGTCGAAGTGGGCCTCTTCGCGAAAAAAGTTGGTCTTGTTGGTGGTGAGTAAATCCACCATCGTGGAAAACTCGCCGGTGCCCGCGGGGCTCTGAACCAAAGCCAGATACTTGGCAAACGTCGTCATCCCGAGGGCGCGCAACCGCTTGAGCAGTCGCGTGCGGATCAACTCTTCTTTGCCCTGCTGGAGAGCAATACCGACCGACCCATACATCAGCGCGCGAAGCTGTTCAAATTCCGGCGGCAACAGCGGGGGATTCAGTTCTCCTTTACTCATTCATTGCCCTGGCTCCGGCTGCGACGAAGCGGCGTCTCCGGCCCACAAAAAAGGCGGGGGCTACATCGCGACTGCAACCCCCGCCGCCCCCAAAAAAAGGGGGCTCTCGAAAACGCGCTGTTAGAAGTCCCTCATGGGGCCGTCGTCGTCGAGCGGAATGACCCATTTGGGATCGTTCTTGCTGGAGGATGATGAGTGCGAATGGCTCGTCGATCTCACGGGTGCCGAGACCGCATGCGACTTGTTTTGGCGGTGCATGGGCGCCGATCGGCCCATGGAGCCCATGGAAACAGGTGCGCTGCGCATTGGCGATGCGAAGGCCCCGGCCGACGCGTTTGTCGTGTGGAACTCCGCGGCCATATTGCGCATGGCGGTGGCTTGGCCCGCGAGCTCTTCGGCCGCACTGGCCGCCTCTTCGGTGGTCGCGGCGTTTTGCTGCGTCTCGCGCGACATATTTTCGACCGCGACGTTGATCTGCGCGACGCCATCGGACTGCATGTTTGAGGCCGCTGCGATTTCGCCCATCACCTCGACGACCTTGGTGATTCCCTTGCCGATTTCCTCGAAGTTCACGAGAACTTCTCGGTTGAGGATGACGCCGTCTTCGGCCTTTTTTACCGACTCGTCGATCATCTGCGAGGTCGTCTTGGCGGCTTCCGCCGAGCGCATGGCCAAGTTTCTCACTTCTTCGGCGACGACCGCGAAGCCCTTTCCGGCGTCGCCGGCACGGGCTGCTTCGACCGCGGCGTTGAGCGCGAGAAGGTTCGTTTGGAAGGCGATTTCGTCGATGGTCTTGACGATTTTTGCCGTTTGGTCCGCGGCCGATTTGATGCGGTCGATCGCCTGCGACAGACGGTGCATGCTCGCGGTTCCGCGCTCGGCGCTCTGCTTCGAAGATTGAGCCATGGCTCGGGCTTCGTTGGCATTCGCCGCGTTGCCGCGACTCATGGAGGTAATCTCTTGGAGGCTGCTCGTGATCTCTTCGAGAGCGCTCGCCTGACTCGCGGCCGACTGCGCGAGGGTCTGCGCGCCGCTCGTGATGTGGCTCGAAGCGGTGGCAACTTCTTCGGCACCGATCGACACGCGAGCAACGGCTTCGTCGAGGTTGCCGACCGCCTTGTTGATCGCGACCTTTATCTGGCCGTAAGCGCCCTTAAACTCGCCCTCCATACGACCCCTCAGATCGCGCTCAGCGACGCGCTCAAGGGTCTTTTGTGCCTCGGCAATTGGTGCTTCGACGGCACCGAGGAGTTCGTTCATGCCTTCGAGCAGTTCGCGGTAGCCGCCCACGTACTTGGTGACGTCTGCGCGGTGTTCGAGCACGCCGTCGCGGGCTGCATCGATGAGACTCTTGGAGTCTTCGATGAGGTGTTGCAGCGTTGTGACCGCCAGGGAAACACTTCCGCCCAAGACGTCGTCGCCGGATTTTGCCTCGCAGGAAACACTGAGATCGCCTCGTGCAAGGCCATCGGCGGCGGCCGCAACGGCGTTGCCGTATTCGATCAGCGCACGAAATGCCGACGCCAGTTCGCCGAGTTCGTCGGTGCCATCGTAGCGCACTTCTTGGGTGAAATCGCCACTCGCCAAGCGCGTTGCGACAGACGTCAGTTGGCTGATTGGCTCGACGGCCTTCTTGCCAAGCCAGAGACCCACGGCGATGATTGCCACCAACATGCCTGCGCTGGCCGCGAGAAACTTTTGCCCGATGCCATGCACGTCGCCCGAAACCTCAGCGGACGGTGCCTTCGCAATGACGTACCAATCAATGCCGCCAAAGGCCGGCGAAACGTTCTTGCCCCAGTAGGCATAGCCTTGGGTGGACGCCTTGTCGCTGACGTAGCCGAACGCGTTTTTAAGTTCGCTTACGGGCAGCGCTTGGCCGCCCGTCTCGGTGCTGACGATGACGTTACCCTTGGCGTCGACGACGGCGATTTGCGCTCCGGGAAGGTTCGCGGCCGTGAGTTCTTTCTGCCCATTCTCGAGAATGGCACTCACCGCCTCTTTCTTCAATTCCATGTAGACTACAAAGGAACGCTTCTCGTCGATCGGAGCAGCGAAGTTGAGGGATGGGCGATTGGTCGTCCATTCTTCAGACGCTGTTTTGCTCCGACTACCGGCGGTGGCAAAGCTTCCGATGTTGGCTTTCTTCACGACGCCCGCGTACGAAGGCGACGCTATCTCTTTCGTCTTGGCGACCACGACGCCGTCGCTGGCACCTTCAACGAGCTGCACAACGGCGGCCCGTTCGTAGACGGGGTTGAGGTTCAAAAACGCATTGAGCTTTGCCTCAAGGGACCCGAGGGACTCTTTTGCAACGCCCGCGCTGCCGATCGACGTCGCGAGTTTCTGCGCGTCGTCGTAGCGTTCGCCCATGGCGCGATCGAGCCGGTCGCCGACCGAGAAAGCCGCGCTTTGGAGACGTGCGCCAGCGCGGCTTTCGATCGTCTCTGCGGCTTGGTAGGCGACGCCGGTCAGGACGAGCGTCGGCAGCAGACCAAAAGTGAAGAGGAGCAGCGCAAGTTTCTGCGCGATCGAGAATTTACCTAGCATCGATGCGTCTCCGAGATGCGTGATTCAGTCGCTAACCGAACGTTGGAAAAAATAGAATGGACTAAAACTAAACTCAATCGGGGTCGCCGCCAGCACTAAACGCCGCGGCCATTTGAAGCAGTTCGCTCGTGGAAAGCGCTTTGTCGATATCGAGCAGAAGCCTCACACGGCCCTGGGTCTTGGCGATGCCGACAAGGTAATCGGTGCTGACTTGTCCGCCAAAGAACGGCGTGTCTTCGATGTCGTCGGAGGTCACGAGCAGAACTTCGTTGACGCGGTCGACGTACATGCCCATCTCGATGCCGTTTGACTTGACAACGATGATGCAGTTGGCCTCGCTCGGCTCCACCGACGGCATGTCGAGTTTGCGACGGATGTCGATGACTGGGATGATTTTTCCGCGAAGATTGATAACGCCCAGCACGTAGTGCGGAGTGCGCGGAACCACCGTGATCGAGGTGACTCCGATGATTTGTTGGACCTTGAGAATTGGAATTCCATATTCCTCGCTTTCGAGGAAAAAGGTCAAATACTTTCCCGCGTTTTCAAGCTTTCGCTGAGCTAGCGCGGTCGCTTTTGGATCGGAAGCCATGGTCGGTTCTCGCGGGATCGAAGGGAGCGTTTAAAGGAGCCCACTGTGGCGGGCGAGGTTGACAATGCCAGAGGGGTCGAGGATCAGACCCACGCGGCCATCTCCAAGGATTGCGCCCCCGGAGACGCCTTCTACGCGGCCAAGCCCTGCGCCCAGAGCCTTGGCGACCACTTGGCGTTGGCCGAGCAGTTCATCGACGAGAAGCCCGCAGCGCTGAGCGCCATCGGTCACGATCACAATGAGGGCGTCGGTAGGATTTTCTACGGCACCATGGATATCGAAGAGCCGGTGCAGCCTAAAAATGGGGATGAGCGCCCCGCGCAAAATAAGCATTTCGCCGCGACCAGAAACTGTTGACAACTGGCGCTGCTCAGGCCGCAGACTCATGTTGATGCTGACGGTCGGTACAATATACCGCTCTTTGCCGACCCGCACCAGCATGCCATCGGTGACGGCCAGCGTGAGGGGAAGGTAGATCGAAAAGATCGTTCCAGCGCCCAGCTGCGACGTGATCTCGATGCGGCCCTTCAGCGCCTCGATATTTCGCCTCACGACATCCATACCGACGCCGCGACCGCTGACGTCTGTGACGGCCTCTTTGGTCGAGAAACCGGCTTCGAAAATGATGTTATAGACTTCGCTGTCGCTGAGAACCTTGTTCGGATCGACCAAGCCCTTTTCCGCGGCGCGACTGAAAATGCGCTCGCGATCGAGCCCGCCGCCGTCGTCGGTAAGTTGGACGATGACGTTTCCGCCCGCGTGAAAGGCTGCGAGCGTGACGCGGCCCGCGCGACTCTTGCCGTTCTTCTCGCGAACCTCGGGAACTTCGATGCCGTGGTCGACGGAGTTACGAACCATGTGCACCAGCGGATCGCTGATGAGGTTCGCCATGTTTCGGTCGATTTCGGTGTCTTCGCCGTCGGTCACGAAGTCGACGATTTTGCCGCACTTGCGGGCTACGTCGCGGACGACGCGCTGCATGTTCTGGAATGTGGACTTCAGCGGCACCATGCGGAGCGACATGCTGAGGTCTTGAAGCTCGCGAACAATTTTACCGCTGTGCGTAACCTTGCGCACGAGGTCGTGGTTGGCCCCGTGGATCAGGTGGTCGTCTTGGGCGACCATAGAGTGCGCGATGACCAATTCACCGACGAGGTCGATGAGGCGGTCAAGGCGGTCTGTGCGAACGCGGATGCTGGATTCGACGGCGCTCTCGGCCGGCTTGCGCTGCTCGGGACGCTTTTTGGGTTCGCCGGCCTCGGCGGGTTGAGCGGGTTCGGCGGCCGCCGCAGGAACGGGCGCTGGAACTGGCGCGGCCACCACAATGTGCCCAGAGGCGGTCTTGGCGGCGGGTGCAGCCGCGGGCGCGGCTGCAACAGGTGCCGGGGGCCCAGCAACGGGCCTCGCGGCCTGCACCGGCGCGACGGCGGCGGGGGCTGCTGCCCTTGGGGCCGCCGCGGGTGCAGCGACGGGGGCCGCTGCCTTCGGTGGCGGCGGCGGCGGCGAACTGATCACCGGAATAGGCTCGGTGGGGGCCAGCGCCCCACCGTGCTTGGCCGCGGCTTCGGGATTCGTGAGCTCGTGGAGGAGGTCGTCGTAGCCTTCAGGAATAATCGGCGACCCGCCGTTCAAGGCCTCTTGGACCTTGTCCATGCAGGCCTTGATCATATCGACGGAGCGCAACGAGAGGTTCGCCGAGGTGCCGGTGAACTTTGCAGACCCGTCGCGGACGGGACTCAACAAAGATTCGGCCTGGTGCGCGAGCAACGAAATGGCCGTTAGCTCGAGCATCGCACCCACACCCTTGATGGTGTGGAATGCACGGAAAACGGTATCGATCGACTCTTTGTCGTAGGGGTCGTTTTCGAGGGCCAGGAGCGCACCTTCGGCGCTCGCGATGTAGTCGAGGCACTCGGTGACGAACTCGCCGAGGACGGTGGTGTCGACGTCGGGCGGGCATAGCACCACACCCGCGGAATACTTGCGGCGCTCGGCACCGGCCTCAGTGGGTTCTGCGTGGACCGGTGGTGGCGGCGCGACTGGACCTGCGGCAACCGCGGCGATTTCGCCGTCGCTCATTTCGCTTGGCCGAGGCAGGCCTGGCCCGTGATCGCTCGGGCGCTGAATAGAACTCGCGGCCGTCACCAAGCGGCACGCGGACGCCAAAGCCGGCGCGGCGTCTTCGATGGGGGCGTCTATGGTGACCGCAATTTTCTTAGCGGCCTCACGAAGCAGTTTTCGGATGGCCGGATTGCCGACAGCGGGGTCGTCGGCGAGCCCCTCGAGGCGGCCCCGTATGGCCGCAAGGTCGTTGATGTCGTTCGGCTCAAGCTGAACGAGGAGCGCCGCGATGTCGTCGAGCGTCAAGCTCTCCGTCGTCGGTCCGCCTTTCCCTTCGTTCTCCGTCATAGTCTCCCTCGGTACACCTCCGCGTTAGGAGGCGATGTGAGCGTCGTGACGCCCATGCAAGTTGCACCAAAAGAACTACGACCATTCGAGGCGTTCGGTGAAGGGCTTCGTTCGTTTCTTACCTCAAACACGGCGAATTCCAGGAGAAAATCTATTCGAGTGCCAAAACGGAGGGGCACCGCATTTGGACGCTTGACGTCCTGACGCAGACCCTCCGCGTGTCTGTCGCGCGCCGTTTCGCTTGTGGCTTGCGGTCAGCGTTTCGCGCTGAATGCCACTCATTTTTGCGAGCCCTGTGGCCAGAAGCCATCGGAGAAATAGCCTGCAAAACACCATGAAAAGATCATTTTCCGCTCCCCTTTTGCAACCCCCATCGGCGCGCCCGCACTGCGGCTCTCGCCGTCCGCGCTGCACGTTTTTTCCTGCCCGCGGCCACCGACCCGTACCGTCATTTCTGGCGTAGGCGTCCGCGGCGGCGTGGGCTCGATTTTTCGCGTGGCCTCGGGAGCGCGTTTTCGCGGGGGCAGGCTGCGTGGGCGTTTTTTTTGCATCCGAGGGCCCGGCGATTGACAGCTTCTTCGAAAAGTTATTCGCGTCCGGATTGTTCGAGAAATTCGTCTGCGCCTAACGACCACGGCGTTTTGGGCATGCTACGGGTTCCGCCAAATCGGCTCGCTGAGGATCCATGCCTAAGTATTTTCGCTTCACGAACTTTCGTTTTTTTGCCCTTACGGCTCTCCTTGCGTTCCTGCCCTTTGTGAGCGGTTGTGGCCGCTCGGAATTGGAAGGTCCGGCCTACGCCCTTGACGCGGGTGGCGATGCGGCCCGCGATGCGCAATCCGATGCTGCGATCATTCCCTCGGGCACGCTGCTGGGCCTTGACGCGTCCCCGTCGCCCGTCGTGATTGCGGTTGGCGAAACGCTCCAGCTCGTCCTCACCGCACGTTTTGACACCGGTGCCGAACTCGATATCGCCGATCGCGCGACGTGGGTGAGCGGCGACCCGTTGGTGGCGAGTGCGGCTGCGGGTAAAGTCTCGGGCCTTGCGCCTGGGCGGCTCATCGTCGACGCCACATGGGGCGGAATCACCGTCCGCATACCCGTGGAAATTCGCGCAGAAAAAGCTATCAGGCTCGACGTGAGCCCGGCTGTCGTCAGCATCGGTGTTCGCACGGCGGCGAGCCTGCAGGCCTTGGCAGTCTTCGCCAATGGAGCGGTCACCGATGTGTCGTCGAGTGCCATCTGGTCGAGTGAGTTTTCGGCGATTGCGACCGTTGATCCCACGGGGCAAATCCTCGGCGTTGCGGCGGGCGCAACGGCTGTTCGAGCAACTTTCGATGGGTTGACGGGCACCGCGTCCGTCAAGGTCACCGGCGCATCGGTCACGGCCCTGCGCGTCGATCCCGCGGTGCTTTCCCTCGCTACCGGAGCCCTCGGCAGCTTCACCGCCACCGCCTTTTACGCCGACGGCACACAGGCCGATGCCACGGGCCAATCCGTGTGGTCTACAACGACCGCCGGCGTCGCCGTGGCCACGGTACCGGGTTCTTTTTCCGCAACCGCCCCGGGCACCACAGACATCGTCGCAACGTTTACCGGCGTGACCGGTAAGGCGATGCTCACCGTCATCGCCCCTGCCACCGTGGCGAGTGTGGTCGTGACCCCCTTCGCCGCGTCGCTCACGATTGGTGCCACGCGAGTCTTCACGGCCACCGCTACGCTGACCGATGGTTCGACCACCGATGTCACCGCGTCGGCCGTGTGGACGACCGATGCGGCAACCGTTGTCACCGTCTCGAGCGGCGGCACGGGTGCGGGCACGGCCCAGGCTATTGGCGCGGGACAGGCCGTCGTCACCGCCACATTTGGCGGAAAATCCGGGACCGCGAACATCACAATCCCTGCGATTCCAGCGACTCTAACGAAATTGACCATCACCCCATCGCCGGTAACATTGGCTTTCGGGGCGTCCGCGCAGCTGTCTGTGATTGGCACATACAGCAACGCGTCGACGCAAGACCTAACCGCATCCGCTGTATGGGTATCGAGTGCATTTAGTACAGCCGCGGTAAGCCAAGGGCTTGTCTCGGGCGTAGCATCGGGAACAGCCAACGTCACAGCGACTGTCGGTGCCGTGTCGGCCACCGTTTTGGTCACCGTGACAGCAGCCCCACTTCGCGCTCTCGTCATCACGCCCGCAGCGATCACGCTCGACGTAGGCGCTACGACCAACGCGCGGGCGCTGGGCACTTTCGCTGACGGCTCTTCGAGCGACGTCACCGAGCAGTGCGCGTGGCTCGGAGCAGCCCCGGCCATCGCGGGGGTGAGCGCCACGAGCGGCACGCGAGGCCTCGTCAACGGCGCCGCCGCTGGCACCACGACGATCACCGCGTCGCTCCAGGGAATCCAGGCAACGGCCAGCGTTACCGTGCGCACGCCCGTCACGTACGTGCTCCAAATACTCCCGTCCACCGCAAGCATTCGGGTCGGATCGACGCAGGCGTTTACCGCAACAAGGGTTGGCTCAGACGGCTCCTCTGTCGACGTCACGGCCACGGCTACTTGGGTCTCCTCGAGTCTCACAGTGGCATCGATGGCCGCCGCCGTAGCCGCCGGTGTCAGCGACGGAACAACCACTATTTCCGCTACCGCAGCCGGTCTCACGGGCTCCGCAACGCTCGTCGTGACGCCCGCCGCACCGACGCCAACGGAGCTTCGCGTGTCGCCGCCCACGACCACAATCGCCGTCGGCGCGACGAGCAATTTGGTGGCAACACTTGTGTTCAGCGACGGGTCCGCCCAAGACGTCACAAGCAGCGCCACGTGGGTTTCTGCTGCCAGCGCGACGGCTTCCGTGAGCGCCGGAACCGTCGTCGGCCAGTCCCCGGGCACGGTCCTTGTGACGGCCACCGCGAGCGGGTTTAGCGCGTCGGCCAGCGTCACGGTGTCCGCGATTCCGGCGGGTCTGCTTCGCCTGGAGCTGTCGCCCGCAAACGGAACGCTGAGCGTCGGTGCGTCGCAAACGATCGTCGTCACCGCTGTCTTCTCCGATGGCACCAGGCAAGACGTGAGCGCGCTTGCCACGGCTACGTCCAACGCCCCGAACGTCGCCGCGGTCACCGCCGGTCCGACCGTTCGCGGTGTCGCACCCGGCAGCGCGACGATAAGTGTATCTTACACGGGTCTCACGGCGAGCGGCACCTGGACCGTCACGTCGCCAACGCCGACAATTACGTCAATCACGGTGACGCTCACGCCGTCCACGATCGGCATCGGTGCCACCGCCACTGCGACGGCCACGGCGCGTTACAGCAATGGCGCGACGCAAAACATCACGCGCCTCGCCACGTGGACCTCATCTGCCACAGCGGTCGCCACGGTCACGGCGGGAACCACGGTCACCGCCCGCGGGGTTGCCCCGGGAACGGCCTCCATCACCGCAACGTTCAACGGCGTCGCGGGCTCCGCAACCCTGACAGTGAGCCCGCTCACGCTCACCAATCTGCTCATTCTTCCCGTCTCCGCGACGATGGGCGTTGGCGACACCCGTGCGTTCACCGCGCAGGCTGTTTACAGCAACAATACCACCATCGACGTGACCACGCAGGCGACCTGGGCGAGCAGCAACGGGGGTGTGGCGACCGCCTCCGACGCCGCTGGATCGAAGGGACTCGTGACCGCCATCGGGACGGGCACCGCGACCATTTCCGTCACCTTCGGGGGCCGCACGGCAACGGCCACAGTCTCCATCGCGCGCATGACCGGCATCGTTATTCGCATCACGAATCTCGCGCCGATTCCGTTCATTCCGCCGCTCACCGTGGGGCAAAGCGCTCGGTTTTACGCGATGGCAAGTTTCTCGAACGGAACGACGCAAGATGTCACCATGCTGGCCACATGGACTTCCTCCAATCCGTCGATCCTTTTCGTGAACGATAGTGGTACAGTCAAGGGCGAGGTCACGGCTATTTCGCGTGGAACCGCTACCGTTCGGGCCGCATACGTTGGCTTCACCGCTCAACAAAACGTAACCGTTCGCTAAGCGCGACACGCCGATGCCGTTCAACGGCAGCATATGAGCTTCACGATAGACGAAGACCTTTGGTTCGGCGGACGCGGCGACAGCAATGCGCCGGCCAACGCCGCCGAAAGCCTGGCCGCCCTTTCCGCGCGGGTACATGGGGTTCGCCCGTTCTCGATTGCGGCGCAAAGACTCCTCGACGTCACGGCGGACGAATCCGCCACGCCGCACGAGGTGTCGCAGATCGTGGAAGCAGACCCGGCCCTCGCCGCGCGCGTTCTTCGCCTCGTCAATTCATCTGCCTACGGGTTGCGGGTACCGTGCCGGAGCATTGGCCACGCGGTGGCACTGCTGGGGCTTAAGAAGCTCGGAGAACTCGCCGCCGCAAGTGCCGTCGTCGATCTTTTCGACGACCCCCTCGACTCCGCGGGCGATATCGTTTTGCGCCACGGAGCCGCCGTGGGGGCCATTGCGAGGCACCTCGCACCGTCGGTGAACTTGTCGTCCGAAGAGATGTTTATCGCTGGTCTTTTGCACGATATCGGCAAGCTGATGATGCTTCAAAGCGAAGAAGACGGTTACGCCGATCTGCTCGCGGAACGGGGCGGCCAATTTGATGCCATGCACGCCCAAGAACAGACCGCCTACGGATTTGATCATGCGGTGCTTGGCGGTTACGTGCTGCGCCAGTGGCGCATTCCCGAGCCGCTGCCTCGGGTTGTGGCGTGGCACCACGCGCCCACGAAAGCGTACGAGGTCGGAGGCCGCGTCGGTGCCATGATCCACCTTCTTCGCCTCTCGGATCGGTTGGCCTATGAACTCGCTTCCGCCAAGCCCTGCACGCCTGAACTGCTCAACGAACTAGGCCGCGGGGAGTCCGCGTCGTACCTTGGTATCTCCTCGAATTTACTTGAGTTTTCGTGGCCAAAGCTCGCCAGACTTGCGCTCGAATCGAGCCTCGTTCTTCGAGACCCCGAGGCCATTCCCGCGAGCACGATTGGCGTCGTTCAGATGGGCGACGAACCGGTCATGTCGGTGGGCGATCGCATGCTTCTCACGAGCCCTGTGAGCATCGCGTTTTCGGCCTCGCGCCACGACGCCATCACGCTCGGGTGCGTTGTGTGCTCCGAGTCAAGTTCCGGCGCGGCGTGCCCTCGCTGCCGCGGCCCCGTGTGCGCAACCCACGTGGTGAGCGAGTTGCCGTGGTGCGACGAGTGCGAGCGCGAATACCAAACCATCGCGCCTCCCCAGGGGCTGCGCGCACCGCTCTTTCGCGCGGCTTCGGGCGCACTTTCCCTCGGCGTCATTGGGGTCGTGATGCAGCCATGGGTACGCGTCGAGTTGCTTGAACGCTTGGCCATACTTTCGTTCGGAATCGCCCTCCTCGCGTTTGGGGCTCACGCCTACTTTGGCTTCGCAACGCGGTCGCAGTTTCTTAGCGATGCACCACCGGAGCCTCGCGTTCCCAAGGAGTAACCGATGGCTCTCGACGTCGAACAGCTGCACGAGCTTCTGCGATTCGCGCTGCACTACGGGGCGAGCGATCTTCACCTTCGAGCGGGCGATGCTCCCGCGTTGCGCGTGAGCCAAGATTTGGCGACGCTGAAGCTCGAAAAACTTTCACCCGCTGACACCGCCGACGTCGCGCGGATCATCCTGGCGTCGCACGGTCGCGCGTTTGAGCCCGCAGCGATTCGCGAGGTCGATGTGGGCTACGGGGTTCCCGGACTCGCGCGTTTTCGTGCCCATATTTACCGGCAACGCGGAAGCATCGCCCTCGTTCTTCGCGTGGTTCCTACCACGATTCCCACGTTTGAAGCCCTGGGCCTGCCCGCCATTCTTGGGCGCGTAGCCGAGTTGCCGCGGGGACTCATTTTGGTCACCGGCGCGACGGGTTCCGGCAAGACCACCACCCTCGCCGCGATGATCGATCACCTGAATCGGTCGCAGCGAATGCACATCGTCACGATTGAAGACCCCATCGAGTTCCTCCATCGAAACGTGCATTGTGCAATCTCTCAGCGCGAGGTTGGCAGCGACACCGAGAGCCTCCAGACTGCACTGCGCGCGGTTCTTCGCGAAGACCCGGACGTCATCCTGGTGGGCGAATTGCGCGACTACGACTCCGTGGATACGGCGCTAAAAGCAGCCGAAACGGGGCACACTGTTTTGGCGACACTGCACACGCCCGATGCGATAAAATCGCTGCACCGGCTCGTGGCACTGTTTCCCGCCGAGGAGCAAGAGACCGCTCGGCGGCGCGTGAACGAGGCCATTGAAGCGATTGTGTCGCAGAGACTCGTGCCGCGCGTTGACAAGGCGGGCCGGGTGGCTGCCCTCGAGATTCTCTTCGCGACGCCTGCCATTCGCGAGGCCCTCCGCGACCCTCAAGGTCTCACGCGGGTGCGCGATTTGATGGAGCGCGGGCGCGACCAGTGGGGCACGCAGAGCTTCGACCAGCACCTGCTCGAGCTGTTGCAAGCGGGCCTGATTTCCCGCGAAGACGCTATCAAGAACGCCACAAGCCCATCGGACCTGGAGCGGGTTCTGCTGCTAGCCTAATCGCGAAAAAGAGCCGGGCTTCGGGCTTTCGGTCCGCGCAATTCGCGGTAGCTTCGCGTCCATGAGTTCTCTCCTAATGCGCGGAGTCCTTTCGCGTATGGCCAGTGGTACGCCGACCGTACGGTTCTTCGACGAAGAAACGCAGTGCGTCCTCTGGCTCAAACTTGAGTCCATGTTGCCGAGCGGTTCCACGAAAGATCGCGTCGCTAGTTTCATCATGAACCACGCGATCGAGGCCGGGCTCGTGACGACCGATGCCATCGTCGTCGAAGCATCGAGCGGGTCCACTTCGATTTCTTTCGCGATGGCCTGCGCGATGACCGGCGTTCGGTTCCTCGCCGTCATGCCCGACGGCGTGAGCCGCGAACGCGTGCTCATGATTCGTCGCTTCGGCGGCGAAATCATCCTGACGCCCAAGGCCGGTGGCGTGCGCGGGGCCATCGATGAAACGAAGCGAATGGCGGCGAACGATCCGCGCATATTTCTGCCACGGCAATTTGAAAACGAGCTCAACGCCCTCGCCCATCAGCGCACCACAGGGCCGGAGCTGATCGCGCAAGTTGGCCAAACTATTCACGGATTTGTTGCCGGCGTTGGAACCGGCGGCACGCTGATGGGCATCGCGCGGGCCCTTCGCGAAGCCGGCCATCGCACGCACATCGCGCGCGCCCTCCCAGATTCCAGTCTGTGTTTTCCAAACGAACCAGAGATTTGCGGCGGCGTTCCCGGCGTCATCGAAGGACTGAGCACGATTCTCAATCCCGCGGCGGTGGGCCTCGAGGCCGACATTCGCGTGAGTCAGGGCGAGGCCTATCTCGCGGCGCGTGAACTGTGCGGCATGGGCTTCCCGGTGGGGCCGTCGAGCGGTCTTAACTTCGTTGCGGCGAAACGCCTGGCCGCCATTCTTGGACCCGGCCACGACATCGCGACCGTCCTCTGCGACCGTATGGAACGCTACTTTTCCACCGAGCTCTTTCAAGACGTAGACCTGCCGCAAACGGGGGCGTAGGGTTCAGGCCGTTGTGGAGCGGAGGAGACATCGATGGCGCTGAGTGCTGAGGTCATGACGGCCGTACTGACGGAGCTGGCGGAGCAAATCGCGATCCTCCAGACGGAGCTCACTGAGTCGGCCATGCCCGTCGAAGATCCAGCGATCCTCGATCACCTATACCGCGCGGCCCACACCATGAAGGGGCTCGCCGGTGCCGTCGAGATGCACGATTTGCATCGCCTGTCAAATGCGATGGAACTCGTGATTTCCCAGGGGCTTTCGTGCGCGCTCGTCATTGATGGCAGCGTCGGCACCACCCTGCGCGAGGCCAGCGCCGCATGCGCCGAGCTCGCCAGCGGAGAGGTGTCGTCGACCCTCAACGTCGAGGCCATGGTGGCGCGCATCGAGGCCATCGAGACCTCGGCCACACCCACGCGCCGCGTTCTTTTCCACGCAACGGCCGCGCCTTACGCGCGAGCATCTGGGCCCCCTGGCGACCCACCTGACGACGCCTGACAGAACGACGCCTGACAGAACGACGCCTGACAGAGTGATGACACCGGGCGCGCGGCGACTCGAAGAAGGTTGAAAATATGTCTACCTCTCCTTGGCTCCTTGACGCCCGTGAACGCTTTGGTCGCGCGTGGCTCAAAACTTACGGCTGGACGATCGACGGCGTAGCGCCGGGCATTCCCAAGGCCGTCGTGTGCTCCGCGCCCCACACAACCAATTGGGACCTTCCATTTTGTTTGGCCATCTGTTGGGCGCTCCGCATTGAGCTCGCGTGGATTGGCAAAAATGATCTTTTTTCGGGCCCGGCCGGCCCCCTCATGCGCGCCCTCGGAGGCATCGCGGTGGATCGCACGAAGAGCCTCAATCAAGTGCAGGCCGCGTCGGCGCTCTTCGAAGAGACAGAACGGCTGCTGTTGATGGTTCCGCCCGAGGGCACGCGCGGCCGCGCGGAGCGGTGGAAGACAGGCTTTTATTACATCGCCCTGTCGGCGAAAGTCCCCATTATCCTCGGCTACCTCGACTACGAAAAAAAGTGCGGCGGCTTCGGCGAGGTGTTTTGGCCCACGGGAAACATCGTCGAAGACGAGTCGCGTCTGCGCTCATTTTACGCCGGAAAAAAGGGGAAATTCCCCGACCAAGCGACCCCCGTGTATTTTGCACCTACTCAAAAAGAATGACGCGAGCCTCGGCGGGCGTCGTGATGCTACGAGGCGAGCGCCTATGCCCAAAGATCCCGTTAAGCCGAAGGAGCCGCGCGCCACGGCCATTGTTCGGCGTAAACGCTCCCTGACGAACGTTGGGGGCCCGGTGCGGGTGCCGAGCGGTAGTCGCCTCACGGAGCTGCTGGTGCGTGCTCTAGACGTCAGCGCGGCCCCTGTTCCCGCCGGGGCGCCGGTTGCCGAGGCTCCATCCGTCCCAACAGCCCCGGGCACCGTAACGGCGCCGCCCGACGGCGACGACGCGGACCGGGAAGATGTCCACGGATTTCACGTGTATCCTGCACGCATGCATCCTCACACGGCGCGGTCGATCGTGCGGGGGCTTACGCCCAAACGAGGCATCGTTCTTGACCCGTTTTGCGGCAGTGGCACGGTGGTTCTGGAGGCCAGCGCGCTCGGCCTGGCGGCGCATGGCTCGGACCTGAATCCCCTCGCCGTGCAGCTGTCTCGCACGAAGCTTCAGCGGTACACCGCCGAAGATCTGACGCTGCTTGTCGCGGAGGCCCACCGCATTTCTGCCGTTGCGGACGAACGCCGAAAGACCCGCGCCGGTGCCACACATCGCTATGGCGAGAGCGACGTAGAGGTCTTCGAACCACACGTGCTTTTGGAACTCGACAGCCTCCATGCGGGCATCCACCGCACCGAGGCACCGCCAGCCATTCGTCGAGCGCTTTCCCTGGTTTTGAGCGCAATATTGATCAAGGTGAGTCGACGCAAAAGCGACACATCGCTTCGCTTCGAGGCCAAGCGACTCGCGGCGGGCTACACGGCAAAATTGTTTCGCCGCAAGACCGAAGAGCTCGCGGGTCGCCTCACACAATACCGCGAGCGCCGCGAGGGCAAAGCGAGGTGGCGCGTTGAGCTTGACGACGCCACGCGCCTCACGTCCGTGCGCGACGGCTCGGTGGGTCTCGTGGTCTGCTCGCCCCCATACGCCGCGACTTACGACTACTTCGCCCACCACGATCTGCGCCTCCGCTGGCTCGGTCTTGATGCCGAGGCATTCGCGAAGGGCGAACTCGGGGCACGGCGCCATTTCGAAAAGCTCTCGATCGACGACGCTCGCATCCGATGGCAGCTGGAGCTCGTCAACTTGCTCGGCGCCCTCGCGCGCGTTACCGCGGAAGACGCCTACGTTTGTTTCCAACTCGCGGACTCCGCGGTGGGCGGGCACGCGCTGTGGGCCGATGAAGAACTCCGCGCGGCAATGGCGCGATCGCCCTTCAGTTGGGAGGCGGAGGCGTCGCAAGACCGCCCTCATTTTCACGGGCCCACGAACAACGTCTTTGCGCGAAGGCCCCGGCGCGAGCACCTTTTTTTACTCCGTCGCGTCCGCTGAACCGCGCTCTCGTTACGCGTCCGTTACGCTCCCCTGCCGCACCCCACGTGACCCGTGCCTTCGCGTGGAGAAACGAGTAGCGTGCACGCATGGCCCGCGTTCGATTTCTGCTCGACGACGACAAAACTTTTGAAGCCTCGTGCGCAGACGGAGGCAAATTGGCTGACATTTGCGATGCGGCGCCTCAGGCCGTGGTCCCGTTTTCGTGCCGCAGCGCGAACTGCGGCACGTGCCGCGTGGTGATCCTTGAGGGCGGCAACGAACTGCAATCCCAAGACGACGAAGAACTCGACTTGCTCGAAATTTTTCGCGCTCCGCCCTCCCATCGCCTCGCGTGTTGCGCTTCCGTAAAGCCCGGCGACGGGCTCGTCGTCCTCAGGGCTGTGCGTGAAGACGAGTAACGAGTAGGCGCAGACTGCATGCTTCACCCGTTCCCTTGGTGGTCGCTCCGGCGGTGGGCGGCGCAAGACTTTATCTTGGCGTTCTACTTCGGCGTTTTGGTGCTGTCGGCCGCCTTGGGTTCCGGCATAAACGCGCGCGCGGAGGCCGTGGCGATGGGCGCCATTCTCGCGGTATTTGTAGCCACACTTTTTTTCGTTCGCAGCCCGTGCATGTCCGGATTTCCGCGCGTCGCCGGGGCCATTTACAGGCTCGTGCTCTTCGGCGCATTCCTCGGAAGTTACCTGCGTTTGCGCACGCTTCTTCCCGCCGTCACCGACCGGGTGGCCGACGCGCAAGTCTACGCCGTGGACCTCGCCCTTTTTGGCTTCGAGCCCGCGCTCTCATGGGACCGCTTCGTGACCCACGAGCGCGTCGAGTGGTTCGCTTTTTTTTACTACCTGCACTTCTTCGTGCTGGCCGCCCATGTGTTTCCACTGATGCTCTTCGGCGGCCGTGGCCCTATTCTGGCTCGATTCGTGTTTGGCATTTTGGTCGTATTTTCCCTCGGTCATCTTCTCTATCTCGTGGTGCCCGGCTACGGCCCGTTCTGGTTTTTTCGCGGCCAGTTTCTCCACGAGCCATTGCCCGGCGGGTACTTTTGGAACCTCGTGCAAACCGCAGTGGCGGCGGGCGGTGCGGGCAAAGATATCTTTCCGTCGCTGCACACTGCGGGGCCGAGTTTCGTTGCCATGTTTGCGTTCGTTCATCGCAAGCACCGGCCCTTTTGCTGGACGTGGATCCCCCTCGCGATCATCGCGGCGAACATCATCGGCGCGACCCTGTTCCTGCGCTGGCACTACGTCATCGACATCATCGCGGGCCTCACCCTGGCGGCGGCTTCCGTCGTTGCGAGCGCGCATTTGCCTTCGAGAGAGGCCGCGTGGCGTGCCAGCGTGGGCCTCGCGCCGGTGTTCGAACCGCTCTTTCGAAATCCGTTCCCCAAACTTTTTGGTGCCCCCGCCACACGCGCAATATTTTCCCCAAGATCGGGCACTTAGCGTCTAAGGACTGCGCATGAAGACGTCCCTATCGATTCTATCCCTCGTGTCCGTTGCGGCCCTCGCCGCTGCATCTTTCCTCGGTGCTTGCGCGAGCGACGGCACCGCTCCTGCGGCTCTCCCCGCGCCGGCCAAAGACGCGAGCGTCGCGCAAGACTCGGGCACCGTCCTCGGTGGCGACGCAGGCACGACGCCCGTCGCCGATTCCGCCACGCCGCCCCCGGTCGATTCCGGCACCCCACCGGCCCCCGATGCAGGCTGCGACACGCGGGTTGCGATCAAGGTTCGCGACGGCGGCGGCCTCTATTGCAGCTACGGCGGCGTCGATGCAGGCCCCTACTGCCAGCCCGGCGAAACGTGCTGCGTGAACCTCGTCGGCGGCGCCAACAAGAACAGCTGCGGCGCGGCTTCCGCGTGCAACTTCGACGCCGGCGCGGTTCGCTCGTTCTCGTGCACCCAGGCTTCCGATTGCACCGGCGGCACCGTCTGTTGCGGCATCGGCGAAACCGCGCCCAAGCCCCAGTGCACCTACGAGCAGGCCTCCATGGGCCACAAGGGCACGGCTTGCAAAGCCGCGTGCGCCGCCGGCCAAAACCGAATCTGCACCGCCGACACCGAGTGCGCCGCCGGCCAGACCTGCATGAAGGCAACCATTTACGGAACGTTCGTCGGCGTCTGCCGCTGAAATAACTCCGTCAAAGAAAAGAGGCTCGGCATCACGCCGGGCCTCTTTTTTTTTGGCAATAACCTCGACCTTTGCTGGAGGTCGAGGCATTTCACTGGCTTTGTACGAGACGAGCTTAGCGCGGAAACAGCTATTTTATTACAGTCATGCTGTTAACGCGATTCAATTGCAACCTGTACGACTTAGGTGTTCTGGCGACGTTTGTACGTGGGGACGTCGAAATCTTCTTCGACGTTCATGGCAAAGCCGCGGGTCGATCCCGGAGGCTGAACGCGAAACTGCGTGGTGGAAACGGGGACCGATGCGCTCATTGGCGCGCGGTGATCGTAGGGCGATGGTCGACGCGAGGCAGGGGCCACAGCGGCCGTAGGCTCGGGCTGGTGGAGGGCGCGGGCGGCTTCCATCGTCGGGTTCGGGCGGTACGAGTGCGACGACGGCACGGGCGGCGCATGCATCGCGCGCTGCGAGGCCGACTCTTGTGCGCGAGCGAAGGTCGAGGGCTCAAGAGATGTGTGCTGACGGGCGTGACCTTGCCCCTGATGACGCGTGTCTTCAACGACGCGCGCTTCTTCAAAATCGAAGCCCGTCGCGATGACGGTGACCTTGATGCTGTCACCGAGAGTCTCGTCGATGCTCGCACCGAAAATGATGTTGGCGTCTTCGTGGGCCTGCTCTTGAATGAGCTTCGCGGCCTCGTCGATTTCTTTCATTTTGAGGTCTGGGCCGCCGACGACATTGATCAAAACGCCCATGGCGCCGTGGACCGAAATGTTGTCGAGGAGAGGCGAGCTAACAGCCATTTCTGCTGCCAAACGCGCGCGGTGCTGGCCTTTCGCGATGCCCGTTCCCATGAGAGCGCGGCCCATGTTCGACATGACCGTTTTGACATCGGCGAAGTCGACGTTGACGATGCCTTGCACCTGAATGAGATCGCTGATGCCTTTGACGGCTTGGTAGAGAACTTCGTCGGCCTTGCGGAACGAATCGATGAAGCTCAGGTCTTCGTCCCCGAGCATGAGCAGCTTCTCATTCGGAATCGTGATGAGGGTGTCGACGTGCTCCGAGAGCGCGAGGAGACCTTGTTCGGCGCGGCGTGAGCGCTGACGACCTTCAAAACCAAACGGCTTGGTGACAACGCCGACGGTGAGAGCGCCTTCTTCACGCGCGATCTGCGCGACGACCGGGGCTGCACCGGTGCCCGTACCGCCGCCCATGCCTGCGGTGACGAAGACCATGTCCGCGCCGGCGATCAGTTCTTTGATGCGCTGCACATCTTCCAAGGCTGCCTTGCGACCGCGCTCGGGATCGGCACCCGCACCGAGTCCGCGCGTGAGCGACGAACCGATGTTGAGTTTCGTCGGCGCGGCGTTGACGTTGAGCGCCTGGGCGTCGGTATTAATGGCGATAAACTCCACGCCCTCAAGGCCGAAGTTGATCATGGTGTTCACGGCATTACCGCCGGAACCGCCCACGCCAATCACTTTAATACGAGCTTGATATTCCTGTGTATCATCTGCAAATTCGATGGAAAACATCTTTCGATCCTCCCGGAGCACCCGCCGGCTTTCGTGCAACGGCACGAGCGTTTTGTTGTTTTGAAACTCAGCGGTCGCCTCTTACCGAAGAGCTTCATCAAGTAAGTGAGAAGGAACCACGCGGGCCTTTGATGGGCCAACTTTGCTCCGTCTTTTTTTTTACCAAGCTTGCTTAAGCCAGTCCCAAATGCTGCTCGATGCCTTGGGCTCCTCAGGTGCCGCGCGTCGGCGCGAACCCGACGGAACGGGCGACGAATTTGCCTGACGCTCGTTGGCGTCGGCGAGCTGCTCGGCACCGTACTTCACGAGGCCAATGGCCGTCGCGTACTGCGGAGCGTTCACGAGAGCGACCATTCCGCGAACGCCGATCGGGTACCCAATGCGCACGGGCATCCCGAGAATTTCCTCGGCAAAATCCGTCATACCATCGAGAACGACCGAGCCACCCGTGAGCACTGCGCCGGAAGAAAGTTGTTCGAGAAGGCCAGTCTCTTCGATGCGACGTCGCACCACGGCAAACATCTCCTCGACGCGCGGCTCGATGATGTCGGTCAGAACGTGGCGCGCCACGCGGCGAGGCGGATGCGTGCCGACGCCGGGCACTTCGATCTCTTCAGACTCTTCGACGAGTCGCCCGAGAGCGCACCCGTAAAATCGCTTGATGCGATCCGCTTCACCCATGGGCGTATGAAGGCCCGTGGCGATGTCGCTCGTGATGCTGTTTCCGCCAATAGGAATGCTGGAAGTGTGGGCAATTCCGCCATTTGCGTAGAGCAAGATGTCCGTCGTGCCGCCGCCGATATCAATGACCGCAGCGCCGATTTCTTTTTCGTCTTCGGAGAGCACCGCATGCGCGCTCGCAAGGGGTTGCAGCACGACGTCGGCGACTTTCAAGCCCGCGCGCTCGGCACAGCGAACAACATTCTGCACGCACGTCGTGGCCGCCGTAACGAGGTTGACGTTCACGCCAAGCCGCACGCCGCTCATGCCGATGGGATCCAAAATTCCATCTTGGCTATCGACGACAAACTCGCGAGGCAGAGCATGGAGAATTTGCCGATCCGCATCGATGGGAATGGCCCGTGCCCCTTCGAGCACGCGCTCGACGTCGGCGCGGGTGACCTCGCGATCAGCGATTGCCGCCACGCCGTCGCTCATGTGAGCCCGAATGTGGCTGCCCGCGATGCCGACGTAGACCGTCTCGATCTTCACGCCTGCCATCTGCTGGGCGGCTTCCACCGCGTCGCGAATGGATCTCACGGTGAGGTCGATGTTTGAAACGATCCCCCGTTTCAAACCCTTGCACGGAACATTTCCGACCCCGAGGATCGTGATGCCGTCTGCGTCCACTTCACCGACGACGGCACACACTTTCGTGGTGCCAATGTCGAGCCCAACAATCACCTGTGCCTGTGCGCTCATGATGACCGTTCGTCGCACGTCAAGTCCATCGTGGCCAAGAAATCGCCGCTCATAAATTTGCGCCCTCGACGGCCTAAACGCAGTCCGCACGCGGGGATGTAAGCGCTTGATTCGATACACTTTTTTCGTACGTCGCCAGCCCGCTCGGGCGTCTCGCACGGCGCCGGATTTGCGGTCTCAAGAAAACAATTTTTTGCCCGCGCGCCGTTTCGCAGCGTCCACCTAACGGGCGCGAACCACGACGCGTTCGCTCGTGCCCGCGCCGTCCAAAAGAAGCGCTGTGGGCTTGCCGCCGCGACGTTCAACTTCGGCAATGACCTTGGCCGCAACATCGAGCTTGTGACGATACGGCCCCTGCCCCAGCTCCAACGCGACGCCTTGCGTGCCCACGCGCAACAGCATCTCGCCACTGCGCTCCACGTGCACTTCTTGAAGCGGCATCGCGTCCCCGAGGGGGCCTCGCTCAAACTCCGCGGCGAGGTCCAATGCGCGCCGCAAAAGCTCGCGTCCGTGACCGACGGCGTCCGCCAAATCTTCAGCAGTTAGCCCCGTAATCACAGGGCGATCGACAAGTTCTTCCGCCTCGACAGCCTTGAAAATATTGCCCGATGCCGTCACAAGATAAGGCTCGTCGAGGGCGATCACCGCGGCGGGCTCGCGCTCCCTCACGGTCACGTCGATGGAGCCCGGCAGGCGCCGCACCACGAGAGCCTCTTCAACCCAGGGCTCTGCGAGCAGCTTGCGCCGCACGTCGGCGAGATCGATGGCCAAGACATTCCGCCCGAGCACGAGGTCTCCGTGGGCCGCATAGTGGTCGCGCGATCGATGCGAAGCACCCTCCACACGCAGGCTTCGCAACGCGAAATAGGGAGTCGTCACGAGCCACTGACGAGCGCCCAAAACGATCACCATCGCCAGCGCTACGAGCCACCCGATGGATGCCGCACTCGTCGCAATCCCAGGTTTTTCTTGAACAGAACTGATCGGCAGCGGAGACGCCGTGTCGAATACAGGGCCGGCGCTCACAGGTCCGTCGCCGTCGCTCTCGCCGTCGCCGTCGCCGTCAAGTGGGCGGCACTCGGTATCGTTCTCGCTCATGACTTTGCCTCTGCGGCGAGCAGCAGTGCGAGACTCTTCACCGACTGGTTTACGTCACCGGCACCGAGTGAAATCACGAGATCGTTTGGTCGCACGATGGCGTGGATCCGCGCCGCCAGCTCTCTCTTGTCGGCCACGTACTCGCACGCATGATGACCGTGGGCACGCACCGCTTTGGCGAGGGCTTCACCCGTCGCACCGGCAATGGGCGCTTCGCCCGCCGCGTAAACTTCAGTCATGAAAACGACGTCGGCCTTGTTGAACGCGCGGGTGAATTCGTCGAAAAGGTCTCGGGTTCTCGTGTACCGATGTGGCTGAAATGCCACGATAATACGCCGATCGAAACCGCTCTGCGCCGCGGCCAGCGTTGCCTCCACTTCGGCGGGATGATGCCCATAGTCGTCGACCAAAATGGCATCGCCCGTTTCGCCATCGCGGGTGAGCGAGGGCTGCGCGACGACCGTGAAGCGCCTCTGCACACCGTGAAAGTGCCCGATGGCCTCACGCACCACATTCATGGGAACGGCAAGTTCGTCCGCAAGAACAAGGGCCGCCAGAGCGTTGAGAACGTTGTGCACACCGGGCATGCGCACGGAGAATTCGCCGATGACGTTGCCCCCATGCACCGCTTCAAAACGCGTAACGAGTCCCTCGTGCCGGATATTTCTCGCGCGATAATCGGCCTGCCTTGACAACCCGTAGGTAACGTAACGCCTTGTAATTCTTGGTAAAATAGCCTGCACGTTCGGGTGGTCGACGCACAAGACGCCAAGCCCATAAAACGGAACCTTGTTTACGAAGTCCACGAAGGCATCCATCACCTTCTCGAGCGTTCCGTAGTGATCAAGGTGCTCCGGGTCGATGTTCGTCACGACGGCAATCGTGGGCGTGAGGCGCAAGAACGAGCCGTCACTTTCATCGGCCTCGGCCACAAAAAGATCACCGGCCCCGAGGCGCGCATTGGACCCAAGGGCATTGACCTTGCCGCCGACAACCACCGTGGGGTCAAGCCCGGCCTCGCGGAGAATCGTCGCCACAAGAGAAGTAGTCGTCGTCTTACCGTGGCTGCCTGCAATAAGTGCAGCGTATTTCAGTCTCATCAATTCTGCGAGCATTTCTGCTCGTTGAATCGCTGGTATAGACAGCTGCCGCGCCCGTTCGAGTTCCGGGTTCGAGGACTGAATCGCGCTTGAATACACGATGACATCGGCACCATCGACGTTGTGCGCATCGTGCCCTTCGAAGAACTTTGCCCCGAGGCCCTCGAGGCGGCGGGTGGTGTCGCTCGCCTTTCGATCGGACCCGCTCACATCAAATTCAAGGGTGCGCAGGATCTCCGCCAGGCCGCTCATGCCTATGCCGCCTATGCCGATGAAGTGAACCCTTCTGACGTGTCCTCGAAACACAATTTCTAACCTTTCTTCTCGCCAAGCTTGGCCAGCACGGCGATTTTTGATGCAATAACCCTGGCTGCATCCGGGCGCCCCGCTGCGAGCGCCGCGTCACTCATGGCACGAAGACGCGCGGTGTCGCCAAGAAGTCGCTCGAGCTCCAAGGCAAGTCGCTGGGGGTCGGCGGCCTCTTCGCGAATGCAAATCGAAGCACCTGCATTCTGCAAGGCCATCGCGTTCGCGGCCTGATGGTCGTCGGCGGCGTGAGGAAATGGGATCAAGATCGAAGGGCGACCGACCGCGCAGATTTCCGCAAGCGAGACAGCTCCCGCACGCCCGATCACCACGTCGGCCCTCGCGATCGCGGCGGCCACGTCGTCAATAAACGAGGTCACTTGGACATCGGCCAATCCAGCCTGCCGGTAGGCCTCCTCGACGGCGGGCACGTTCTTGCCGCACTGGTGCACGACACTCAATTTCTTTTGAATGGAAACAAGGCGTCCCACGGCCTCTGGAACCCGCTCGTTCAGCGATTTTGCTCCCTGACTTCCGCCGAGAACGAGAATGTGAAAGCGGCCGTCGCGGGAGCTTTCCGCGCGCTGGGGCTTGAACCCGGAGCGAACGGGGACGCCCGCCACCGAAGTGCGGCCGCTGCGACCGAGGCCCGCGAGGGTTGGCCAAGCCACGAAAACATGGTCCGCCAAGGGGGCCAGGAGCCGATTGGTGAGGCCCGGGTGACCATTGGGCTCCACGAGCACCAGGGGGACGAAGCTCGCCGCCGCGGCGACCCCAATGGGCCCAGCGGCATACCCGCCAATGCTCACGACGGCCGCCGGGCGCTCGTGGGCCACGACGCCCATGGCTCGAACGCTTTGCCACGCCGCAATGCCTCCACCGCGAAGTGCTCGCGCAAACCCGCCGCCCTTCATGGGCTCCACGTTCAAAAGCTCGAGGCGGTAACCAAGTGCTGGAAATACCCTACTTTCAATGCCGCGCGGAGTCCCCACAAAGACGACCTCTACATCCCACCCGCGACTCAATTCCTCCGCCAGCGCGAGGCCAGGAAAGACGTGCCCGCCGGTTCCACCCGCCGCGATCACAATCTTTGTGGGCTTACGGGCGGACGCCATGACGCGCACCTTTCGTCGTCCCAGAACCCTTTACGGCCGCCCTGCGTTCAACGCCGGTAGGCTCGGTGACGACGTCCGAGCCCTGCCGAGAAATGTTCAACAAGATGCCCGCAGCGGCGCAGCAAATGAGCAAAGACGAACCGCCAAAACTGATGAAAGGCAGCGTGAGACCCTTCGTGGGCGCAATGGCCAAAATGACGGAAAGGTTGAAAATCGCCTGAAAAGCGAAGAGGGCCGAGATGCCGTAAGCGACGAACGTGCCGTAGTCGTCGGGCGCGCGGTAGGCCGCACGAACGCCCCGAACAAAGAGCGTCACGTAGAGCGAAACGAGCAGCAGCAGGCCCGCGAAACCGAGTTCTTCGCCGATGACCGCGCCGATAAAATCCGTGTGCGCCTCGGGAAGATAAAGTGTTTGGTAGCCATGCCCGAGGCCGAGCCCGGTCTTCTCGCCGCTGCCGATCGCAATGAGCGACTGGTACGCCTGATAGCCCGTGTCGCTGCGATGGTGTTCGAGGTCCCACCACGCCATGAAACGGTTCCACCGGTAAGCCTTCATCGCGATGGCCGCCACGCCGAGTCCGACGCCCACAACCACCGCCGCAATGATGTACCCTAGGCGCGCGCCGGCGACAAAAAGCAGCGCAAACGTGAGAAATCCCACAACAATCGCGCTGCCAAAGTCGGGCTGTTTCATGCACAATGCAACGAGTACTGCGGCCACAATGAGGTGGGGAACGAAGCCAACACTGAAGCCTCGAACCTGCTCGCCCTTCTTGGCCAGCGAATAGGCGAGCCACAGAACGAGCGCGAGTTTCGTCACCTCGGCGGGCTGAATGTGAATCGGACCGACGGAGATCCACCGCGCCGCGCCGCCCGCCGCATGACCCATTCGCGTGAGCACGACGACGAGCATCAAGACCGACACGCCCAAGAACGGGTACGTCAGGCGATTGAGCCGATGGTAGTCCACGGCGCTTGCGGCCCCAACGACGCCCAAGCCCACGAGGACGTAGATCGCCTGCCGCACCAAGAAGAACTGCGGGTCGTGGTGGCGGAGCGAGCCCTCCACCGCCGACGCGCTGTAGACCATGACGAGGCCGAGCCCCAATAGCGCTGTTATGACGGCGAAAAGAACGGAATCCATGGGCTTGAGGCCCTGACCTTCCGGCACCGAACGGGCGTCCAGAGGACGAAAAAGACCCGTTTTTGCGAGGGGCAATGGGAGCTGCTTGGCGTTCATCCTGGCGTCTCTTGAAGGGCGTGCACGGCATCGACGAACATGTCACCGCGGTGTTTGTAGTCGCGAAACATGTCGAAGCTCGCGCACGCCGGCGACAGAAGAACCGCATCTCCCGCGCAGGCAAACGCGCGTGCCAGGTGCACCGCCTCTCCCATGGACCCCGCGCGCTTCACCGGAAGCACTTCGCCGCGACCGCGCAGTGCCCCCTCGATGAGGGACGCCGCTTCACCGATCGTGACGACCGCACGACCCTTCGCTTGGAGGGCCTCTACGAGAGCCTCGTAACCGCCTCCCTTGTCTTTTCCTCCAGCAATTAGCACGGCTTTAGCCTCCGAGAGACCAAGGAGAGCGGTCACCGAAGCCCCGACATTTGTGCCCTTGGAATCATCGTAATACGTGACGCCATCTACCGTACGTACGAGGAATGTTCGGTGGGCAAGGCCCTCGAAACTCGCGATCGCTTCGACGACACATTTCGCGTCGAGGGCAAACGGACGAAGGGCTGCGAGCGCCGCGGCAATGTTGAGGGCGTTGTGCCCGCCACGCAGGCGCGTCGCGTTGAGATCCACAAGTACGCCTGCCCGCTGATCACGAATCCGCGCGCCATCGACGTCCACGTCTCCGCCCGCTCCGAAGGTGACGACGGCTGCCCCGCCGCGCGCAGCCTCGCGGTGGCAAAGTGTATTATTCACTGGAATTACTGCCAGATCGTGCGCATCTTGGCACTGGAAGGCCCGACCCTTTGCGGCCGCGTAGTCCGCGAACGAGGCGTACCTGTCGAGGTGATCCGGGGTCACGTTGAGGAGCACCGAGACCGTGGGCTTGAACATCGAAACGCGTTCGAGCTGAAAAGATGAAACCTCAATAATCGACGCGTCGAGCACGTCGGTCACGTGGTTCGACCAAGGTTCGCCGAGATTGCCTCCGGCGAAAACCCTCAACCCCGCGGACGCCAACACATGGGCAATGAGCGAGGTCGTGGTGCTCTTGCCGTTCGTTCCGCCCACGGCCACCACGGGTTCGGCTCCCGCGCGAAGACGCCACGCCAGCTCGATCTCGCTGATGATTTCGACCCCGCGCCCGTCGAGAGCTCGGGACCACAAACCCCCAGGAATTCCTGGGGATACGACGCAATGCGCCACCTCATCGCCGATCCAACTCCGCAGATCAATCTGTGCACACTGCACCGATGCGTTCTGGGGCCTCACGCCCCACGACGAGACCGGCTGTTCGTCCAAAAGGACAACCTGCGCCGCGCCCGCGCGGACGAGAAGGTCCGCCGCAGCGACGCCGCTCTTGCCTGCACCCACGACGTGCCAACGCTCTTCGCGTAGAGGTGATGGGCGCATGATCGGTGACGGGCCAGGCATCAGCGGAGCTTCATGCTGCTGAGGGCCACGAGCGCGAGGAGCACGGAGACGATCCAAAAGCGCACGATAATCTTTGGCTCGGGCCACCCCTGCTTCTCGAAGTGATGGTGGATCGGCGCCATCAAGAAGACGCGTTTGCCCCTCGTTTTGAAGGAGACGACCTGGATGATCACGCTCACAGCTTCGACAAAAAATACGCCACCAAGAACGATAGATAGCAATTCATTCTTCGAGACTACCGCGCACATTCCTAGACCGCCACCTAGTGAAAGCGAGCCAACGTCTCCCATGAAGACCGAGGCCGGGTACGTATTGTACCAAAGAAATCCAATTCCTGCGCCCACCATGGCCCCGCAGTAGACGGCCAGCTCACTCGCGCTCCCGATGAACGGAATATCCAAGTAGCGGGCGACCACAAAACGCTGCGCCACATGCGTGATACCGAAGGTCGCGCCCGCGAGGTAAACCCAGATGAGGTAGGTCGCCGCGTTGATCACCACGGGACCAATCGCGAGGCCATCGAGGCCATCGGTGAGGTTGACGGCGTTGCTCATGGCGACCACCGTCAGCACGGCGAGCAGGTAGGCGAACCACACGGGCACGAGCACGGGATGCTTGTGGAATGCAACAAACGGCACGCTCAGGTGGTCGCGCAGATCGAACCAGTCGGACGGCACCTGACCCCGCGCCAAGAACATGTACGCGAGGACCGCGCCGCCAATCGTGAACTGCCCAATGAGCTTGTAGCGACCCGGGAGCCCGCGTGATGTCTTGTCACGAATTTTGAGGAAATCATCAAGGTAACCGATGACGCCGTAACCCACTGTGACCGTCGTGACGGCCCAGACAAACGGGTTGTGCATGTCGCACCACAGCACCGTTGAAAAGAGCAAACAGAGGAGGATGAGGGACCCGCCCATCGTTGGCGTGCCTCCCTTGGCGAAGTGCGACTCGGGCCCGTCGCCGCGAATGACTTGACCAATTTGCTTTTTCTGAAGCTCGCGAATGAACCAAGGACTCAACGCAAAAGAGAGCAGCATGGCGGTCGCCGTCGCGGCAATCGCGCGAAAGGGCACGTAGCGAAGAACGTTCAAAAAGCTGAGCCAGGGGGCGTGACCGCGCAGGGGGTAGAGAAGCTCGTAGAGCATGATTCAGTTGTCTTCCGTCGTCAGGGCAGCGCCGCCTAGGGCCTCGAGAACGCGCTCAAGACCCACCGTACGAGACCCCTTTACAAGCAGCAAATCTTCAGCTGAAATCGAGTTGCAGAGAAGACCGATGGCGGCCTCCACACTCCCGCATGGCACGAGGCGACCTTCGTTCGAGAACGTCATCATGGCTTCGTCGATTTCTCCGCCGCAGCCCACCACCGACGCGAAGCCGAGGTCGACGGCGCGGGCGATCACGCGCCGATGCTCCTGGTGGCTGGCGACGCCAAGTTCTTTCATCGACCCAAGAACGGCGCGCGGACGCATGCCTTGCTGCAAGGCCATCTCGATCGTGAGCTCCAGTGCGCGAATCACGCTGTCGGGGTTGGCGTTGTAAGAGTCGTCGACGAGGGTCGCGCCAGAAGCGGCTCGAAGCAGCCGGCCGCGGCCGTCGAGGGGAACAAGAGCTTGCAGCCCGAGAGCGAGTTCGATCGGGGTGAGCGGAGTCTGAAGAGCGGCATCGGCACCCGCAATCGCCGCGCATAAATCCAGGGCTTGAGCCTCGCCAGGAAAGGGCGTCTCGAGCTCCAACACGGCACCCGGAAACGCTCGCCGCTCAATGGTGAGCACCGCCCTCTGGAGCCCAAGAAGGCGCCTTGCGACGAGGCGCACATCCGCCCCCGCGCTCCGTCCGAAGGTCTTGAGCGTGCGGCACGCGGCACCCGAACGCTGCGCCATCGCAACGGGGTCGTCGGCGCAGAGAACGGCAACGCCGGTGGCTCCTAGCGCGCGAATTAAATCGCCCTTCTCGCGGGCCACATCGGAAAGGCGTCCGCCGACACCCTCCGCGTGCGCGAGGCCGATGGACGAAATGATCGCGACGTCGGCCTGGACAATCCGCGCGAGGGTCGCGATTTCGCCGGTCACACTCATGCCCACTTCCAGCACGATCGCGCGATGGGTCTTGCGCAAGGCAAGAGCCGCAAGGGGAACACCCACACGATTATTCAGATTTCCAGGTGTTTTCCACGTTTCGCAGCGAACTTGAAGCAGCGCCGCGAGCATCTCTTTCGTCGTGGTCTTGCCCGCGCTGCCCGTGACGGCCACGGTAACTGCGTGCGGAGTACACCTTCTCCACGCCGCAAGATGCTCCCTCGCGATGGCCCCAAGAGCCTCAAGGGTGTCAGGCACAACGACGCGCGGTCCCTCTCCGCAAGCATCCGAGACGACCGCGAAGGCAGCCCCGGCACTCCATGCATTTTGCACGTATTTGTGGCCGTCGTGGACGTCGCCGCGTAGCGCCACAAATAGATTTCCTGCCGCAACATTCCGCGAATTCGTGCTGACCCCGACGCCGCGGAGGCTCGGATCGCCAACGCCTTCGACCGCCCCTCCGGTGATGGCCGCGACTTCCCACACGGAAAAGGCCGCGTCGCTTTCGGGTATCGAGGTGCTCACGGGGCCGCTCCGCCAGGTAATCGCCTGGCCTCCAGCGCAGCGCGTGCCACGACCCGATCGTCAAAAGGGTGCTTTTGCGTGCCCACGATTTGGTAATCTTCGTGCCCCTTGCCCGCAATGAGCACGACGGCCCCGCGCGGCGCGTCGGCTATTGCGCGCCGAATCGCTTCGCCGCGATCGAGCTGGAGCACGTAGCCGTCTTGCACCGAACGAAGACTCGCGACCTTCTGCTTGCCGCCGGCGAGCACGCCTTCTTCGATGGCCCGGGCAATGGTCGCGGGGTCTTCGGTTCGCGGATTATCGCTGGTCACCACCACGGTATTCGCGCCTTTTGCCGCGGCGTAGCCCATGGGTTGCCGTTTGCTGGCGTCCCGGTCGCCGCCACATCCGAGGACGCAGACGATGTGGGACGGGGCACTCAGACGAAGGCTTTCGAGCACTCTCGCCACCGCATCTGGCGTATGTGCGTAGTCTACCATAACCGATACATCATCGGTGATGCGGCTTACACGTTCTAGCCGGCCTGGAGCGCCGCGAACGCGCCGGAGTGCCCGCAGAGCTTCGTCGGTATTTTTTCCGCATTGAAGGGCGCAGCCAAGGGCGACCAGTGCATTCTGCAGATTGTGTCGCCCGCAGAGCGGCATCTCGAATTCGCGCGTTCCATCCGGGGTGCGCAATCGCCCAACCACCCGGTCTCGTTCAAAGTGAACGCCCTCGGGCGCGAGGTCTGCGTTGTGCGCGCTCGGCCCCTCAAGACTTGCAACGCGAATGGTTGGAATTGTCAATGAATTCGCTAGGTTACGGCCAAACTCGTCGTCCACACACACGACGGCCGACCCGGGCGCGTAGGCGTGAAAGAGGGACGCTTTCGCCGCCCCATAACTCTCCATCGTTCCGTGAAAATCAAGGTGGTCCTGGGAGAGGTTTGTGAACGCGGCAACATGAAAGTGCAGTCCGCGCACGCGCTCAAGACTGAGGGCAATCGACGACACCTCCATCGCGGCATGGGCTGCGCCCGCATCGCGCATTGCGGCCAAGAGCCGTGCCGCTTCGTCGCCCTCGGGCGTCGTGTGCGACGCAGGCCAAGACAGCGGGCCAAACAGATTCCCGACGGTTCCGACGATGCCGCAATCTGCGCGCCCCGCGCAGTCGTCCAAGATGTCGCGAAGCAGGTGGCTCGTGGTCGTCTTGCCGTTCGTTCCCGTGATGCCAACGACGTGCACACTGAAAGACGGATGCCCGTAAACCGCCGAGGCCGCGCGCCCGAGGGCCGATCGCACACTCGCGACGATGACGACGGGCACCGGCACCGTCGCGGGATCGACGACGCCCTCTTCGGCCAAAATTGCCGTGGCCCCGTTGGCGATGGCGTCGGACACAAACTGCGCGCCGTCGTTCGTTTCTCCGCGTCGGACAACAAACACGTCGCCGGCAGCGACCCGTCTTGAATCTTGCTGCACGCCCGTGGCGACCGCGGTTCCGGAACCGATGCATACTGCACCTTCTCCGAGCTCGCGCACGAGCTGGTCGATGGTCAATCCTTCGGTTCCAGGACCAAACGACGGACGACGGACACGAGGAATCATTGAGTCGCTCACGACGGCGGTTCCAACACAAGTTTGACCGTGCCACCGCGCGGAATCGATACGCCGGCCGCGGGCTCTTGCCTCACGAGTCGACCGCTTCCAAAGAGCCGGGGAAGAAGGCCCGCGCCGAGCACGACGCGAATCGCATCCCGCGCGGGAAGGCCCGTGGTTTCGGGCACAACGACCTCATTGACGACGAGGGGACGGCCTTGAGGCAGCTCCGCCAAGTCCCCTGGAACGGCCGGCCCGTCGTCAGCGCCCACTAGGCCGATATTGGCCCCGTCGGCCCGCGTTGGGGCACCTGGAGCGCCGGAATTGGGCATTGCGGGCGGCACGGGCGGTTTCGCGTCGATCCCGGGCGCTCCCGTCGCGGGCGGCGGCGCTGGCGGAGTGAGTTGGGCATCGAGACGGGCTGGTCCGCGCGCGGGCACGACCCCGAGGTACCGCAGGGACTGCTCGGCGACACGGCGAAAAACCGGGGCCGCGAGCTCCCCGCCGAAGTGCCCGAGGAGGGGCTCATCGAGGGTGACCGCGATGACGATGCGCGGGTTTTCCGCAGGCACGTACCCAGCGAACGAAGCGGAGAAACGGTCGGCGGAATAGTGCCCCGTGTGCGGATCGACTTTCTGCGCGGTCGCTGTCTTCCCCGCCACTCTGTAACCATCGATGGCGGCTTCCACCGCTGTGCCGCCGGGCTCCGTCACAGACACGAGCATCTCACTAAGCATACGGGCTACGTGCGGCGGCGTGGCATCGCGGCGCACGTGCCTGTTCCACTCGCGAATCGTTTGCCCATGCCCATCGACGATGCGGCGCACGAGAATGGGCTCCAAGAGTTTTCCGCCGTTCGCGAGCGCTGCAAAACCCATGGCCAATTGAAGCGAGGTGACGCTAATTCCCTGACCAAACGACGCGTTGGCGGTTTCGAGATCGACCCACGTGCGGCCCCTCGGATGGAGGACGCCAGCGGTCTCACCGCCAAGCGGAATGCCCGTCGGTTCGCCGAAGCCGAAACCCCGAAGCACGTCGTGGAGTCGTTCGGCGCCAAGTCTCAAGCCCACTTTGAGCGAGCCGATGTTCGAACTCTTGGTCAGAATTTCCTTCGGGGTCATCGCATCGTTGAGATGCGTATCGTGGATGGTGGCACCGCCAATTCGGAACCTCCCGTGCTCGCAATTCACCAGCTCGCCGGGCTGAACAACCCCCGCGGCAAACGCGCCAGCAAACGTGAAAACCTTCATCACCGAGCCCGGCTCAAAGCGGTCCGCAATGGCCCTGTTTCGCCGCGCCTCTGGCTCGAAGCTCCCGTAATCATTGGGATTAAAGTTTGGGTACGACGCCATGGCGAGAACGTCTCCGTTCGCCGGATCGACCACGACCACCGTGCCACTTTTCGCCTCGTGGTTGCGAACGGCGGCCTTGATTTCTTGTTCGGCCATGAACTGAATCGACTGGTCGATCGCAAGTTCGATGGTCTCGCCCTCGGTTTCGATGCGAGCGCGATCCGCCGTTCCGTCGGTGAACACCAAACGCCCGGCGCGATCGCGGAGACTCGAAAGTTCTTCCACACGCCCCCGCAGGTCTTGGTCAAAAAAGAGTTCGATCCCCTCGCGGCCCTGGCCGTCCGGCGACACGAATCCAAGAATGGTCGAAGCGAGTTCGCGGTTCGGATAATACCGACGGCCCTCACCATCGACGCCCAAGCCACGTATCGGATTGGCCTCTTCCCTGGCATTTCCCAGGTGACGCACCGCTTCGGCCTCTTCGCCGGACACCCGATGTTTGACCCAAAGAAAGCGCCCCTTCTGCGACATCCGCCGCTCAAGCTCGACGGGGTCGAGGGCCAATGCCGCGGCCAGACGGGTAGCTGCATCATGCACGCGTATTGTTTGGGCCTCGGGTGTGCTGGCCCCGGCCACAAGGTCATGCAGGTCCAGGCTCACGCTCGGCACATCGACCGTGAGCGCAAGGGAACGATCGTTTCTATCGACGATGCGCCCGCGCCGCGGCTCCACGTGGAGCTTTCGCTGCCGCTGTTTTTCCGCAACCTCGAGCCAGGCCTTGCCTTGCTGAATCTGCATCTCCCACGCGCGCCCGACCACGTTCAGCACGAGGCCGCCCAGCAGGACACCGAGGATAATTCCTCGCGCCCGCATCCATTTGGCCCGCGCGGGGTCGAGGTTTTTCATCGATGGTCGCCGTCACCGGTTGGCGCTCTGCCCACCGCGTGCAGGCGTCCTGAGGTCACGCTGATCACCTGTTCGGGAGTGGGCGGTTCCATGCGGCGCAAGGCCTTCGCGACCGCGCGAATGCGGTCTGGGGAACGCTCCGCGGCGCGCTCAAGATCGAGCACCCGGCGAACCTCTTTGAGTTGCTCTTGGTCCGCATACGCGCGACCAAGGTCGTAGCCAGCGGCCATCACCCGTCCGCGAATGGCAAGATGCACAAGAAGCCCCGATACGGTGGCGGCCAGCGCCAAGAGCCACAGAGCGGGAAACGGGAGACTCTTCATTCCGAAGGCTCCAAGAACGGTAAACGCCGGGCGACCCGCAATTTCGCGCTCCGAGACCTTGGATTCGTTGAGGCTTCTTCGTCGCTCGCCATGCGCGGTTTTTTCGTGAGCGCCTTCCAAACGTCGCCCTGCCGAAAGAGCTGTTTGACGAGCCTGTCTTCGAGCGAATGGAAACTCAAGACCGCGAAAGCGGCCCCCGGTGCGATCCGCTGCGTGACCCAAAGAAGCAGCTTTTCGAGCTCGTCGATTTCGCTGTTCACGGCAATTCGAAGGGCTTGGAACGTCCGTGTTCCCGGATCGACGCCGCCAATTCGCGCGGGGCCAATCGCCCGCACGATGGCACGCCGCAAGTCCGCGGTGGTCGCGAGATCGTCTTCGTCGAAAGCGCGTTTGATGTTGCGCGCGATGCGCCGCGACCGACGCTCTTCGCCGTAGCGAAAGATAATGTCCGCAAGTTCATCGGCATCGAGTCGCCCAATGAGCTCGAGAGCCGTCTCTCCCGAGAGCGTGTCCATGCGCATGTCGAGAGGCCCCGAGTGGCGAAAACTCATGCCTCGCGTCGGATCGTCGATCTGCGGAGAGCTCACGCCAAGGTCGGCGCAGACGCCCGCGATGGGCTCGCGCGTCAGTTGCTCGAGAATCTCGACCCCGCAAGAGAATGCACTATGCACGGATTGAAATCGCGTGCCGAAGCGCGCGAGTCTCTCGCTCGACGCCGCGATGGCCCGGGGATCGCGATCGAAACCGATGACCCGGAGGTCGCTACGGCGCTCGAGTATCGCCTCCGAGTGGCCGCCGCCGCCGAGGGTTGCATCAATGATCAGGCCTCCCGCCGGTGCCGAAGCGACAAGGGCGGTGACCACTTCTTCGCGCATGACGGTGACGTGCTCAAAATCGTCCATGGCGCTGCTCTCCCAGTCAAACTCCTCATCGGAGCTCACGTCGTCGTAAACAAATTGAAGCTCCATGCTCACAGGCCGAGCTCCGCTAGGCGCGTCGCAATTTCGACACGCTCGTCGTCGGTCGTCTCGAAGGCGGTCTGCCAAGAGCCCTTGTCCCAGAGTTCCGCGTACCGGCCGTTGCCCGCCCACACGACCTCTTTCGCAAGCTTCGCGTGCTCCCGAAGCGTCTGCGGAATGAGAATACGACCCGACTCGTCGACGTCGCACTCGATGGCGCCGCTCACATAAATGCGACGGAGTTTTTGCACCGCCCGGTCGAAACTCGGGAGCTTCGCGAGACGCTCTTCGAACGCCAACCACTCGCGCATCGGGTACGCGACGAGGCAAGGCTCGAGGGAGCTCGTGATGACGATGCGGGCCTCACCGGCGGCCACGAGAACATCGCGGTAACGCGCAGGGAGGCTCGTGCGCCCCTTTGCGTCCATCGTGTGCTCGTACCGGCCTCGAAACATCGTGAGTCAACCCTGTTCAGGGTGGGAGCCTGGAGCCTTTCTGGCTCTTCGCGCCGCTAAACGGCACTTCTTGGCACTTCTTCCCACCAACGGGGCGACGCTACGTTTCGAAGTCCTGTTTCGTCAACAGAACGGAGGCTAATTTGCGCATTTCTTCACGCGGATGAGGGGTAATCTGGCCGGATGTCGAGCGATGTAAGGCCTGGAAGCGCACGGCATCCTACCTGCACAGATTAGCAGCTTGAGGCCCGCGCCCGCTCACTAACGCCCAATTTTTACAGGGTTCTTTTCAAATCGCGCGTTAGCCGCCGGGGACGTGCTGGCAGACGTTCGTTGGCCCGCCTGACGCGCCCGCGCGGCATCGGTAGCCACGCGGGCAGCCGTCGCCCTGCGCACAGGTGCGGGTGCAATAGGAACCAGATGCATCATGCACGCAAATGGACGTGGCGCAGTCCGAAGCGCGGGCACACGCGACGCCCACGTCGCTCGCCGGCGCGATCGAACCGGGCTTCGGAATTCCGACCCGGGACGCGCGCGCGGGATGGTTCAACGCCCTCGTAAACAGGCCCGGATGTGCGTCGACCCGGCTGTAAATATTGGTGCCCGCGACCCCGCCGGCCGACGGTGCTCCGCGGCTCAAGACGCCCAAAACGGCGCCCGTGTCCTCGTCCAGAGCAGCGCCTCCCCCGTGGCCGTTACCGCCTCTCTCCTCGGCAACCGTGAAGTGTTTCCGCTGCGCGCCCGACACCGAGACGTGCTCCCGAACGCGTTTCAATCCAGCGGCAGAAACAGCGTCTACTGGCTCAAATCTCACGGTCCGCACCCGCTGCGCCGAAAGCACGGCCCCCGTCGAAAGACTGGACGCCTTGGGACTGGCAAGCGCGCGATCGAGGACGATGACCGCGATGTCGTCGTCACAGAGATCGGTGGAAAGCTCGGTTACAATCGCCGCCCCATGCGCGGAGATGACGCCGTCGCGCAATGACTCGCCGACAAGAATTTTCAGGTCCCCCGGGTCTCGTTCCGCCTGAATCGCGGGGCCGTCATGGGGGCACTCCGCACGCCCCGTCGTGCGTGAAATGCAATGGCGCGCCGTCAGCACCAAATCGGGAGCAATGAGCACACCGGAGCACGCGTCGTTTTCACCAACCACGACGGCAACGACGGCCGAATCGTGACCACGACTGACCGCACCATGCACAACTTCGCTTGCTTGTACATCAATATACGACTCATCCAGTGGTGCCCCGAGGGGAGACCCGCATGCCACCGCGAAAACCCCGCCGATCAGTGAAACCGCCCACAATTTGCACGACGAAAAAAAACGCCCGATGACTGGAACCATAGTGGCACCTCCTGCGGCGCAGTGCGCAACGTTCGTGCCAACGGGATTCCGAGGAGACTGGCCGCTAACCTCAGGAGATCCTCACGCGGCGAGCCCGCCGACGCCGTCCATGGCCGACCGTGGCCGACCGTGGCCGACCGCGAGCGGTCTCCGTGTGCCATTCCCCACGTCTCTCCAACGAAAAAAAGCCCCGGGCCGGGTGGGCCGAGGGCTTTCTTTCTTTTCGTGGCGGCTTCGTGGCCCGTTCGGATCGCGTTCGGAGCCAGGGACGTGGACACGCATCGCCGCTTTCCGCGACCAGAAGTGCTCAGTTCGCGTCGTCGTCGTCGTCGTCTTCGTCTGAGTCGTCATCGGGCAAGCTGGCAGACGACGGCGCTGCGGGTACGGCGCGCCCTTCTTTTTCTGCCTGTTGGCGGGCCTTTTCGGCCGCCGCGCGCGCTTGCGCAACCTTCTGAAGCACCGTGGGCTTAGGCGCGATGATCAGGGTCATGGATTTACCCTCCATCGATGGGCGAACTTCAACGTTCGCGATGTCTTCGAGGTGGTGCACCAAATAATCGAGGTGCTTCTGCGCCTCTTCGGGGTGCGCAATTTCACGGCCTCGGAAACGAACCGTGATCTTGACCTTGAAGCCAGCCTCAATAAATCGGCGACCGTGGCGAAGCTTCGTTTCGATGTCGTGGTCGTCGGTCTTCGGGCGAAGCTTAAGCTCCTTGATTTCGACAACCGTCTGTTTGCGCCGCTGTTCGGCGGCTTTCTTCTTCTCTTCGTACTTGAACTTGCCGAAGTCGAGGACTTTGCAGACCGGCGGCTCGGCCTTTGGATTGACCTCCACAAGGTCAAGCCCAGACTCTTGCGCGAGTTTAAGCGCCTCATGCGTCGCCAAGACTCCGAGCATCTCGCCGTCGGCGCCGATGACTCGCACTTCCGGGACGCGGATGCGGTGGTTGATGCGGATCTGAGGACCGCGCTGCTGATTGCGGGGGTCAAAGCGTGGGCGGCCGAGGGCCATCGAGTCGTGTGCGCTTTCTTTGGAGAAATTCCACAGCGGAATGAAATCCGCAAAACCGACCTTCGTGCGAATCGTACCCGGTCGTCAACTTCCGCGAAGGCGGCGTGTCACTTTTTTTGAATCGGCGGGAGCGTCTCCGGGAGAAGTCGACCCAAAAACGCCTCCAAACTCATAGCCCCGAGCTCCCCCGCGTCGCGCGATCGCACCGAGACTGACCCAGCCTCCGCGTCTTTCGGACCCACGACGATCAAATAGGGCACGCGCGCCATGCGCCCTTCGCGAACTTTGGCCCCCAATTTTTCTGCACCGAGGTCGGCCTCGGCACGAACGCCGTGAGCACGAAGCTCCGCGAGAACCTTGCATGCGTACGCATTCGACTTCTCGCTTACCGTGAGAATTCGCACGTGAACGGGGGCTAGCCAGGCCGGGAAGGCGCCCGCGCAATGTTCGAGGAGCACGCTGAAGAACCGCTCCAGCGACCCAAGAATCGCGCGATGGAGCATCACCGGCCGATGCTCTTTTCCGTCGTCGCCGATGTACGAAAGGTCGAAGCGCTGCGGCAGGTTTCCGTCGTGTTGAATCGTGCCGAGTTGCCACGAGCGCTTCAGCGCGTCTTTCACGTGGAACTCGATTTTCGGTCCGTAAAAAGCGCCCTCGCCCGGGGTGATCTCGAAGGGCAACCCCGCCCGCTCAAGGCCTTCTTTTAGCGCATTTTCGCTGGTATCCCAGTCTTCGTCGGTGCCGAGGCGCTTGTCTGGCCTCGTCGCGAGCTTGATGGCGACCTCGGAAAATTGGAAGGCGTCGTAGACCTCGCGCAGCATCAAAATAAACTGCTCAATTTCGCCGGCCACTTGCGCCGCCGTGCAGAAAATGTGGGCGTCATCTTGGCAGAAAGTTCGCACGCGCGAGAGGCCGTGCACGACCCCACCGCGCTCGTAGCGATGCAGGCGCCCGAAGTCCGCCACTCGCCACGGCAGCTCTCGGTAGCTTCGGCGGCGCGAACCAAAAATGATGCAATGGCTCGGGCAGTTCATCGGCTTCAAAGCAAAGGAATTTGCCTCAAGTTCCGCGCGCAGGGTCGCGTCGATTTGTGCCTCGCCGGGGGCCGAAGGTGCGAGATGGTCGGTCGTCCACACGCGGTACAAGTTGTCGCCGTAGTTCGCCAAGTGCCCGCTGGTTTCGAACAGCTTTGGCGAAAAAAGTTGCGGCGTGATGACCTCTTCGTAACCGTCGCGGTCGTAGAGTTTGCGCACAAATTCCACGAGGCCGTTGTAGACGCGCGCGCCCTTGGGAAGAAAGAACGGCATCGCTGGAGCGACCGCATCGAAGAGAAAAAGATCGAGCTCTTTTCCTAGCTTCCGGTGGTCGCGGGCCTTCGCCTCCTCGATGGCCTTGAGGTGTTCGTCGAGGGCCAATTGGGTCTGAAACGCCGTGCCGTAAATGCGCTGAAGCATCGGGTTGCGCTCGTCGCCGCGCCAGTAGGCGCCCGCTACGGACGTGAGCTTCACCGCCGCAAGAAACCTCGTGGAGGGCACGTGCGGCCCCGCGCAAAGGTCGAGCCATTCTTTGCCCGACTCCCCGTGGCGATAGAGGCTGATGCGCTCGCCTGCGGGAATACGCTCAAGGATTTCGAGTTTGTAGGTCTCGCCCATGTTCTCGAAGATTTCACGGGCCTCGTCGCGGCTTACTTCGTCGCGGCGAAACACCGAATCTTTCGCGATGATCGCGCGCATTTCGACTTCGATTTTGGCCAGGTCGTCGTCGGTGAAGGCGCCGTCTCGGCGGTCGAAGTCGTAATAAAAGCCGTCGTCGGTCGACGGCCCGATGGTGACTTTTGTGCCCGCAAAAAGACGCTGCACGGCATCGGCCATGATGTGCGCGGTGGAGTGACGAATCATCTCCAGACCATGGCGATCCGTTGCCAAGACCACTTCAAACGGCGTCGCCTCGTCGAGGTGCGTGTGCAGGTCGACAAGCTTGGTGCCAACTTTGACCCCGATGACATCGGCGTGAAGTTTTCCTGCTTGCTTGAGGAGCGCGAGGGCGGTCGTGGTCGACATGCCGCAGGCGGTTAGCACGGCGGTTCCTGGCCCGTAAAAAAGCCGGCGGGCTTGGGACCCACCGGCTGTCTTATTTTGTAGGCGCGATTGGGTTCGAACCAACGACCCCTACCGTGTCAAGGTAGTGCTCTACCGCTGAGCTACGCGCCTAATACGCCTAATGCGAGAGCGCTCCCGGCTACTGCAGATGGGGCAGAAGTCAAGGTAAAACGCGCGCGGCAGCGAATTCGCAGGACTTCCTACGCGGAGCTCGGGCCTTTATCTTCCCGTGTCCATCCATGGGCCCGCAGAGTCTCCTCGAGAACAAGCGTGCCGGACTTTTCGGCCTCTTCAAGCTTCGCCATCGCTTCGTCGAACCAGCGGTCGATGGCGCTCGGAAACGGCCACATCCACGCGTAGTCGGGACCAACAAATCGCGCGCGCAGCCAGCTTTTTTGCTTACGGGCAGCGTCCAGTCCGCGAACCTCAACGAGCGCCCGAAGCGTCTCTTCGTAGGCCTCCCACTCGATGCGCGCGCGGCCATAAGCGAGGCCGAAGGGCAGCGGAAAAAACAGGTAGACGAGGGCCATGGGAAGGACGCCGTAGCGACGCGCCTGCTGCAAATGAACGCGCTCGTGGCGAAGAAGTACGTAGCGATCGCAGTCCGTCATCGACGTCCAACCTTCCGACACCCATAGGGTTCCAGCCATGACCGTATGATACCCTGACACATACGTTGTCATACCGCCAAATGTGACGATGCGAAGCGCGGTTCCGATGGCGCGCTGCACCAGCGAATCCCGCTTGTAACGCAGGCGAAATGCTGGAAATTCGCCGCGGATCTTCCGCAGGAAATCGTCCGAGATTCCCGCGCCCGTCATCACGGCCTGGACCCTCCGGTGCGGTCAATGGCGAAGGGTGAAAACGCCTGGCCCGTGGGCATCAATTCGAGCGTGTTCACGTTCACGTGCTGGGGCAGCGATGCGCACCACAGAACGGCATTGGCGATATCGGCCGCACTCAAAGGCTCGAGCCCTTCGTAGACAGTCTTCGCCCGTTCCGCATCGCCACCAAAGCGCACCGCCGAGAACTCCGTGTGCACCATTCCGGGCTCGATGTTCGTTGAACGCACGGGCGTACCGAGGAGATCGGCTCTCAAATTAAGAGCGAATTGCCTGACAAAAGCCTTTGTTGCACCGTACACGTTTCCGCCCGGATACGGATAACTTCCGGCCACGGAACCAATGCTGATCACGTGTCCGCGCCTTCTTTGGATCATGCCCGGGAGAACGGCCCGCGTCAGCGAAACCATGGCCCGGCAATTCGTATCGATCATCGTTTCCCAGTCGTCGAGATTAGCCTCGGGGGCCTTATCGACGCCCAAGGCGAGCCCCGCGTTGCTCACGAGCACCGCAATCGGAGCGAACTCTTCTGGCAGCATTTGCAGGGAATTATTGACGCACGCACGGTCACGCACATCGACGGATTGCGCAAAAAAAAGATCGCCCAATGATGCACCAAGAGCCTCGAGGCGATCACGGCGCCTGCCCCAACCCACCACGCGCCAACCTTCCGCGCAGAAGAGACGCGCGCACGCCTCACCAATTCCAGAGGTCACGCCGGTGACCAGGGCCACACCAGCAGGAGGCGGGGCGACTGACGAGTAGGGTGCAGAGTGCATGGACATTTTGTTCGTCGCCGGAGCAAGCATGGAGCATCGCGCAAGGCAACATCCGGCATTATCGGCTAGTCGCGCGCCAAATTGGCGGCCTGCCTCGTGAGCCGATCGATGGGCCCTTGCGGCCCTCCGCTTACTCTCCTACCTGGAGACTGTGGCACCCCCGCGTCGTATTCGTCCCGCATTCTTCCTCGTGGCGGTCCTTTCCGCTGGCACGTTTGGAGGCTGTGGCGCCTCCGGTGCGTTGTCGACCATGGAGAGTTTTCGCCGTGTGTCGGACGACGCCTCGGGTTTCCTGGCGTCCATTCCCTACGCCGCGGATCGCAGCCTCGTGGCCGAGCGCTTGGCCGAAGTTGAGAGCACGCGTCGCGCGCATAAACAGTCGATTTTTCCTATCGCCGCCGCCAATCTTGTCGTCGGGTGCGCCATCCTGATTTTTTCTTGGGGCCTGCTTTCGCGGCGTGAACGCGCCCGCGTAATGACCGTGCAGCTCCTCGGTCTGCAAGTCGTCCTCGACGTCATCGAGTACGCGCTCACCCCCGAACTTCGAGGGCGCGTTTTGGCTCTCGCGTCGTCGTACCTCGATGCGCAGGCCCACGCGGCGAGCGACGCCCTGAGCCCCGAAGTCCTGGAGGTATTGCGGCAAATCGTGTTGCGCGCCCCGGCGGTGGGCCTCGGTGTGGGCCTCGTGAGTCACCTGCTCACGGCGGTGCCGCTCCTTCGCCAAGACGTGAAAGAATTCTGCCTCGCGTCCGCCGCGGACGAAGCCGACGGCAGCGGCAGCGGAGACGACGAATAGTGGGCATCATTGCTCTGCTCGACGCCAACCTGGCCAATCAGATTGCGGCTGGCGAGGTGGTGGAACGGCCCGCAAGCATTGCAAAAGAGCTCATCGAAAACGCCGTCGACGCCGGTGCCAAGCGCATTGATATCGCGATAGAACTCGGCGGATTGGCGCTCGTCGAAGTGTCTGACGACGGCTGCGGCATGGAACCCGACGACGCCGTCCTCGCGACCCAGCGTCACGCAACAAGCAAGATTCGCCACGTCGACGACCTCTCGCGGATTGAAACTTTTGGATTCCGCGGCGAGGCCCTTCCGTCGATCGCGTCGGTGTCAAAACTCACACTCATCACGCGGTCCGCCGCCCTCGATGCGGCGACGTCGGTCACCCTCGACGGCGGAGAAGCGCCTCTCGTGGAGGCTTCGTCGCGGGCTGTGGGAACAACCGTTTCGGTGCATGCTCTGTTCTGGAATGTGCCCGCGCGCCGCAAGTTTCTTAAGAGTATTTCCGCGGAATCCGCCGCCGTCGGCGAGGTTGTGTTGATCGCCGCCATGTCCCGGCCCGAAGTGGCTTTCCATTTTTTGCGCGACGGAAAGACCGTCCGAAAACACGTGCCCGTGAACACACTTGAGGAGCGCGTGCGCGATGTCCTCGCCGACGATACGCTGGCACCCGTTCGCGGTTCGAGCGGCTCGATGCGATTTCAAGGGTGGCTCAGCGTGCCTGAACGCGCTCGCTCGGGTGCCACGGGTCTCTTCTGTTTTGTCAATGGGAGACCCGTGCGAGACCGGCATCTCACCCGCGCGATTCAGCAAGCGTACGGGTCTGTGCTGGAACCCGGGCGCTACCCCACCGGCGCTTTTTTCCTGGAAATCCCCAGGGATCACGTAGACGTCAACGTGCACCCACAGAAGGCCGAAGTGCGCTTCGCCGATGGGCGCGCGGTCTACGAAGCGGTCACGCGCGCACTTCACTTGCCACTTGCCGGCGCGTTCAATCTGCCCGTGGGCGGGCCGCTGTTTCGGCGGCCAATGCACGGCCAAGCATCGACGGACGCCTCTCCGCCAACGTTGCCTGCGCCCGATGGTCGCTGGAGTTTCGAGCCCTCGCGGGCAACGAAATTGGCCGAGTCCGACGACGGTCCGTGGGGCCTTTCGGGCACGCCGCAGCCGCCGCACGCACTGACGCTCAATGCCTCTCACCTGGCTGATTTTGCAGGACTTCCAACGATTTTGATGGGCACGCACGTCGCTCCGTTGGCCGATGAACCTGGTGGACGAGCGGCCCCGTTCGGCCCTCCAATGCTGGCCCTTCGCGCCACCGACGACTTGCCCTACGCCGAGAACGCCGTCGATACGCCGCGGGTCCTCCCGGCCACGCACGGCGACCTCTTCGCCGAATCAAAAGGGTTCTACGCGTCGCTTCGGTACGTGGGTCAAGTGCGCCGCATGTTCCTTTTATGTGAAGGTGCCGACGGCCTTTACATTCTTGATCAGCACGCGGCAGCCGAACGCGTGACGTTTGATCGCCTGCGAAAATCCTATGGATCAGGAAGTGTCGCGATGCAGCCACTCTTGATTCCCGTCGTCCTGTCTGCAACCCCCGGCGAGGTGAGCGCGGCCGAGGTTCTCGAGAGTGAAGGCACCCGGATCGGGCTTGAGCTTGGTCCGCACGGCCCGAGCGCCATTGTGGTGCGAGCGGTGCCAGCAATGCTTCGCCGCGTAAACCCCGAGGTGCTCGCGCGCGATCTCATGGCCGAATGGATGCTCGAAGCGCAGCGCCCCTTCGCCGACCGCATCGATATGGTTTTCGCTACGATGGCCTGCCACGGGTCTCTTCGTGGCGGCGATGCGGTGAGCGAAAATGAGGCCCGCGCCCTGCTCGAATCCCTCGATGGCGTCGATTTCGGAGGCCACTGCCCCCACGGCCGCCCTGTCGTTTCGCGCTTGTCGTTCTCCGAGCTGGAGCGCCGTGTCGGGCGCCCCTGATCTCAGCGCCATCGCCGATGAACTCGTTGCATCTTACACAGACCGCAGCGACTTGCTCGCCATCGTCGGCCCCACAGGAACAGGCAAAACGGCCCTCGCCTGCGCCGTCGCCGAACGAGTTCACGGCGAGATTGTCTCCGTCGATAGCGTGCAAATCTACCGGGGCGTCCAGCTAGGTTCGGGCAAGCCGAGCCCCGATGAGGAGCGGCGGGCACCGCACCACATGGTGTCCTCCGTTGACCTGCTGGAGCCGATGGATGCCGGGCGTTTTGCTGGGCTTGCGGACTTGGCCATCGCCTCGATTCAGAGTCGCGGACTCACGCCGATTCTTTGCGGCGGAACCTTTCTTTGGATGAAAGCGCTCGTCGATGGCCTTGCGGTCATGCCCCTCGCAAACCGTGAATTGCGCGCAGAATACACGCTGATCGCCGAGCGCGATGGGCGCCAAGCTCTGCACGACAGCCTCGCTGCCATCGATGCCGTGTCCGCCGCAAAGCTCGCGCCCAACGACTTTATTCGGGTGAGCCGCGCCCTCGAGGTTCACGCGCTCACCGGCATGACGCTGAGCGCGTACCACGCACAACATGGGTTTCGCGAGAAGCGCTATTCCGTGCATTATGCAGGTATTGAGATCCCGGAACCCGAGTACACCGGGTTGCTGTTGGCGCGCATTGAAAACTGGCTCGAAGGGGGCTGGGTTCACGAGGTTCAATGCCTCCGCGCTGCCGGTTTTGGGGCCTCCCGAGCCCTGCAATCCGTCGGGTTCGCGGAGATCGGGGCTCACATCGACGGAGCCCTCCCGGAGGCGCACTTGGCGGAAATGATTTTGCGGGCGACGCGGGTGTTTGCTCGGCGTCAGCGCACTTGGCTGAAGAAGGCCAACGTGCGCTGGTTTCCGTCGCCCAGCATGCCAAAGCGCTCACCTCCCGGCGCGTAGGGCGGCACCGGGTCCGGATCACCGCGCTCCTGCGTCGGCAACGGTTTCGCGGGAGCGATGGGCGGCGGGTTGGCCAAGATGAACGGCTGCGCATTCATCGTCGAGCAGGCAAAAACCTCGTCGCGATGAAATTCCCAATGAAGGTAAACGTTCCCGTCGCCGGAAAAAATGGCGGGTGGTGCGGGGCCAAAGGGCTGTGCGCGCTGCACGGAATCAAGGGCCGCGATATCGAATGCGGTAACGCCGCTCGTCTTGACGATGCCCATTTTGATGATCTCGCCGCGCGCGGAAAGAATGATTTCAAGATGGGTCGCCATGCGCAGATCGTTGAGGGCGTGCGTGCGCGGAAGGCCCGAAAGGGAGCCCAAAAAAGACTCTGCGAATATCGGATGAATGCGGTTGTGAATCGCGTGGAGGTAGCTCGCGAAGGGGACGCGCGCCGCATTGAGCGCGGTCTGATTTCCCACCTTGACGCTCGATGCGTAATTCTCCGTCGCGCTCCGCCAACGTTCGAGCGTGGAGGGCTGCCACGTGCCGCGGTGTTCGCTGCGCCGCCTTTCGCCGTCGTTCATGCGATCGCGGCGTAGGGCCTCTTCGCCGATGGTCGCCATGACCCCCGCGTGGGTGAGATTGAGATTGGGACGCCCGTCGCCCGGGTCCGCACCGAGGCCAAGCCAGTGAGCTTGGGGCTTGCCTGCGTCGCCCACTTTGCCATCGCGGACTGCGCCCACGCCGCGCGAAGCCTGCGAGCCTTTTGCCATCGGATCAAAGTGCCAGCCATCGCCGTCGGACCGGCTTCGCTCCGCCACCGCGGCCTGCGGCGGGACCTTCGACAGGTCGCCGCGCGCCTCGTCCACGGTGCCGGATTTGCCTCGCGCATCATCGGCACCCTTGCCCGCGAGAGGCGCCATGGGCGGGGCTTGCACGCTCGGCGAAGCGCCGCGCTCGCCGGACGAACGGTCTTTCGCACCGGACACATTTTCATCTTGCGCCACGAGCTCGCGAGCTGCATTTCCTGGGCTCGCACTCGGATCCACGTGCATTCCGCCCGGCGTCGGATTGGGCTCGTCTTCACCTTGATGCGTGAGCTTTGCAACCGTTTCTTCATCGACCTTCGCCGCCTCGTCCGCGATGAATTTGGCGTCCGGGTTGTCCTCCGCGGAGGGCTTGACATGCTGGTCGACGGCGATGCGTTTGTCTCGTTTGCGCGGATCGATCGGCACCGGAATGACCGGCACCGGCGTGGCCAATTTCGCCTCCGCGATGGCTTTCTTTTTCTCTTCTTCTCGCTTGCGTTCCTCGGCTGTCTTCTCGGGCACCTTGGGCTCTTCGGCCTTTTTCTTCGCGAGCTCTTTCGCCTCTTCGACCTTGGCTTTTTCCTCGTCAGGCTTTGCCTCTAGAAGATCTTGAAGGTCGAGCGTTTGTTCCCGATCCCGCACCTCACGCCGAACCCGCCGGGCCATGTCGCGAATCGACGTAGCCCCATCGTGGACGTCGGCGATCTCGTCGCCGCCACGCCCCGCCAAGACGTGAAGCCAAAGGGCAGCTCCAAGCCAAAGAACGATGGGTGTGGTTTGGTCGCGGCGGCGCATGCGGGTCGTTCGAGGTGCCTTACGACTTAGTCTTGTCTGTCTGCGGCAAAGGAGCCATGTTTTGCGGTGCGCAAAGCGCATTTGCCAGGGCCTCGACCGCCGCTTCGATGGTCTTCCCGGCAAGACTCACATGTGAAATCGGACGCCCGAGCGCCTTCGCTTCTTCAGGTATTTCGCTACCCGTTACGATTACAATGGCTTGCGCGTTGTCGGCAATATCGGCGAGCACCGCCGTCATCCAGGAGGCCGATGGTGCTTGGGTAAACGGGCGCAAGACGGTGAGAACGGGAACCCCGTAGCGCTCGCTGAAATACCCCAGCGTCGGAAGGTCGGCGATCATCGCGGGCGGCGCGCAGGCCTTCAATTTTGCCTCGATCGCGTCGTCGAAGCGACCGAGCTCGTCGTCGACTTGGCCCGCACGAAATCGGTAAGCAACCGCATGGCTGCCGTCGGCGCGGACAAGTTCTTCACCAATCGCTTTGGCCGCGAGGCGCATGCGCTGCGGATCGAGCCAAACGTACGGATCAAGCTTCGAAGGATTGTCATGCGGGTCCGAACTTTCGCTGCCCATGGCCTTCGCGGGCAGCGTCAGGATTCGCGTCGGAACACGATCACCGATCGCCAGAGAACGCGCCGGCGGCTTCTGCCCCTTGGCAACTTCGTCGAGCCAGTCGTCGAGCCCAAGGCCTACGCGCACGGCGAGGCGGGCGGGCCGTACTACGTTCACGTGCGCGGCCTCGGGGGCACCAAGATGCGTCTCTTCGCCGCCGGGCCGCGGGATGGCTCGGACCTCCGCATCCGCGCCCGCCACGCGCCGCACGAGGTCCGCGACGGGCGCTTCGGTGACGATCACGAGCGCGACCTCGTGGGGCTTTCGGCACGCGCTAACGCCAAGACTCACCGCGACGAGGGCGTACTGTCTCCAGTTGGAAAACGTCCGTCGCCCCATGCCCTCCCCCCTACCCCGGCCAGGCATTCTTCGCTCGATCTCCGCGTCGAACAGGACGCTTGGCCGTTGCGACGTGGGTCAACTGCTGCGATCTGGCCTACTTGATCGATGCAAGTTGAGGGGCCCTCGCCATGGCGACTCTGCTAGCGACCGGCCCCATGAGCGCCTTTGAAATTCGCGCGGCGACAACCGCCGATGAAGACGGTCTTTACGAGCTGGCGACCCACCTCAACACCGTGAATCTTCCCGCCGATCGCGGGG
>CAMCKZ010000007.1 GCA_945875545.1 Polyangium aurulentum
CTTCGGAACCCATTCGGAAGAGGGCAGTCGCTTCATCGAGCGCATCCTCACGGTCCACGCCTCCCTCCGACTCCAGAAGCGAAACATCCTACAGTTTGTACACACAGCCTGCACCGCGATGCTCAGCGGATCCGTCCCACCGTCGCTGCTTCCCGCCGAACCAGCACCCGTGTCATGTGACGTCCGCGCCGCCGCTTAGGGTGTGAACGGTTACTAGTCTTTCCGGCTACACACGACAGCGGCATGAGCTTTCAGTCTTGGCAGAGCTCCTACAACGCGATCAATCCGCTGGCTTACGTGGTGAAGCCGCTGGCGGCCATCGCGGGCTTTTTTGTGAACGCGACCAACTCGGGCAAACACACGTTGCACCAAGACAACTTTGTGACGCAAAGCTTGGGCATCGCAGGTCAGCTGGAGAACGGTGCCCGTCAACTGGACCTTCGCATCACAAACAACACGTCGACGCGCGCTTGGCACGCGTTTCACGGCGATGCCGCGCAGGTCGTGGCCGGCCTTCGTGCGTTCGGTGAGAGCTGGGAGAGCATCTGCGACGGTATTGCCGGTTGGTGGCGAAACAATCCAAGTGAGATCCTCGTGCTGAAAATGGACAAACAGTCCAAGGGCGACGCCGACGCGCTCATGGGCATCCTTTCGAAGGCCCTGGGCGCAATCCACGGTGGTGACTGCCAAACCGGGCCGCTCACCGGATACGTTGACCAGCTGCGACTGCGGGACCTGCGCGGTCGCATTCTTGTGTGTGGAAAGACGTCGTTCACAGACGTGTGCAAGACATTGACCGGCAATCACAGGGCCCTCACGTTCTGCGACTGGGACAAGGTCGAAGGTGGCGCCGGCGCCGCTGGGAGTGAGGCGGGCCGGCCGGTCTACGTGCTCCTCGGAAGCTCCGAGGGCGGGCTCAGCAAATTTACCAACGTGCTCGAAAAACAGGAAGGGATGAAGAGACTCTTCCAAGGCCAGACCACCGCGCGCACGAGCGCGGCTGGAATGCGCGGCATCTGGTTCAATACCTTCTCGCTGCTGTCGGACATCCGCACGTACAGCGACGAGATCTGGAACAGCGACAATCAAGACCGACGTGATCGCCTTTGGCTGGCAAACGACTGGATCCAAAATGTCGCCAGCGTCGACTTTCTAGACGCGGAAAAGGCTAAGTACGTGATTGGGCACAACCCCGATACAAACTGGAAGACCAATGGGCGGGCGACGTTGGACCAGTAGGGGCGCAGCGGTCAACCAAACCGCTAATTCCCTGGAGAAAACCGCGGGTCAAGGGCGTGCGGATTGGTGATCCGTGGCGTTTCGGGCAACGGGCTTCGCCGAGTTCCTTATGGGTGTAGACTGCATGAACCGAATATCGGTGCAGAATACACCCAAGCGGACCGCCACATGACGTGGTTGCGACGGGGCGACAGAAGCTGCGTTTCGATCTATTTCTTGACGCGCAAGAGCGTTGCCGCATCACCCGCGAGCACGTATTTTCGGCGGCCCGCAACGATTGGGTGACCGTCTGCCGCGACGCCGTCGTCTCCCACGACGAGGGTCGGTAGAATGTCGGGCAGCGCGAGGTTGCGCGCCAAAGCCGAGTCGCTGGCACCCGTGATAAAAGCCAGTCTTTTTCCAGGGATTACCACTGCCAACGATAGGTCGTCTCTGGGCACCACGCGGCCTCCCAGGCGTAGCTCCGCGGGCGAAAAGATGATGTGTTCGCTGGCGAGTAACTGGCGAACGAGCGGGTCGGTCGAAGCACCGACGACGAGCGTCATGATGTGGCCAGCGGGCAGTTCCGCCAAAGGCCCCGAAGGAAACGCCACGTCAACAAACGGGCGATGGGGCACAAAGCTCCCGGCCACCATCCGCGCCGTGGGGCTATCGGTCACCATGACGCGCAGGGAAGCGCTAAAAATATCGCGAAATCGCAAAACTTGTGGCGCGGACGCGGGAGCTTTGGCGCGGTGCCAGGCCCCGTTCCGACTCTCAAGATGCAGGGCTGCGCGCGGCTTCTCGATGGGGATTCGCTGCCGATCGACGACCACCTCTTTGGTCTTTGGAGGCAGTAGCGTTGGCGACACGGAAAGTGCCTCCACGCCGCGCGTTTGAAGGCGCACGCGGCCTCGTTCCTCCGTCCCCGACATCTCGAACCATCCCCCGGGTTCCGTTGCCGACGTAACGCGAAATCCGTGGGAAAACGCTGTCTTTACGTCATTTCCAACGTAGCGAAAAGTTGACGTTGGCGCTCTTCTTTGGGCCAGCAGCCAGTCGAGTCCGTGGCCATCGTTGAACGCCCAGGTCCACACGTCGTGCCCTGCCTTGGGCTGGTCGAAAACCATCGACTGATCGAGGCGCGCATAGGCATCGACGAGGACTTTTCCGTTCTCCAAAGGGAGGTCTTGCGTGCCGTGAACGAGGCGCATCGGAAGCGCGATTCCATTCGCGGCTTGGAGGGCGGGGGAGCGAAGTTGTGAGGTCTGCTCTTCCCACGGGAGCAGCGTTAACCCATTGAAATCGCGGCGAATAAAGTAGCTGTGGTAGCCGCAGAGGGGCATCGCGCCGGCGAATCGGTGCGGGTGGCGAAGGGCGATGGCCGCAGCCCCCGTTCCCCCCATCGACGCGCCCGTGATGGTGATGCGATCGGGATCGATGGGAAAGCGAGCGACGATCGCATCGATGGCGTCGAGGACGGCCTGCTCGCCGATGCCGCGGTACATGGCGTTTCCGTGGGCCGCGGGAGCGACCACAAATGCGTTGAGCCCCTGCTTTTTTCCTGGCAGACGGTCGCGCGCAACACCATCGAGTCCCGTTGCATATTCGCCAAGCACCGCGCGGAGATAGTTCATCGCGTGACCATCGAGCCCGTGGAGCGCGACCACCAGTGGGTAGCGGCGAACCGACGCGCGGGGCAAGGGAGGCATGTAGAATGCAAGTTCTTGTGCACGCCCGTCTACGGGCGACGTGAGACCCAATCGCGCGGGTCCTTCCATCGTATCGAGGGGATCTTCGCCGCGAGCGATCGGTGCCAGAATTCGCCGCAAATCTTCAGAGAAAACGCGCACAAGTCCCGGGTCATGGGAAGGCGTTTGCAAGAGTTCTGTGAGTCGCTCGCGTAGGAGAAGGGTGGTTCCGGCCACGAGCCCACGACTTCGTTCGGGAAGACGCGCGAGATTGACTCTTCGCGAGTCATCGATCAGGGCGAGGGTTTGCGACGGCTGGTCGAACAGAAATTCGGGCCCGCCGGGCCACTGAAAGACGTGGCGATCGCTGGACCGCAGCAGAAAGTCAGTCGCGTTCTTGGTGCGAACCTCCGGAAGCATCGACATGGAATCGAACTGAAGGTCCGAGGGAAACAGCTCGGTTTTCGCTATCGCGTCGAGGTGCGGCCGGTCCACGTATTGCGCCGTCCCCGGCAGGCGAACGCGCAACACACAAGTCGACGCGGGAGGCTCGACGTCAAGTTCCACCGCGTGGGGCTCGTCGGTCTGGGGCAGGGATATCCAGGAAAAACGCTGGACCCCCGCACTTTTCAGCACGGACCTCCCGTTGAAGCTTGCATGATGCACGTTTCCCTCATCGACCACGATCGCCGCACCCTCGATGCTCGTGACGTGGGCGCGAAGGGTCACCCGAGGGCACGGTTTGGCGAACCGCAGAAAGCCCCCATCGCGCGTGGCCATGGGCGCCACGGCCCCATCGGTGACGACGGAGAACACGGGCAACATGCCCACAGCATCAGCGGCGATTCGGTACAGACTGCCAGACCGATCGACCGACCACGCGCCCAGCACCGGCGACGCAAAAAAGAAGATGCAAAGTGCACCCATTATCGGGAGCACATTGGCTGCCCGGCGCTCTCGCATATTCCTCGAAATAGACAACGTATGTCCGCGGGAGACCCTCAAGCCTTTGCGCGTGCTGGCCCATGGAAGCGACGGGTCAGCACGTAGCAATGAACGGTCAGGAACCGATGCTGTGCGCCAGAACGCGGGCTTCGTCGCGAAAGAGGACGCGGATCTTGTGACGGTCGAGAACCTCAACGACGACGCCGTCGCCGAAGGTCGTGTGGCTCATAAGCTCTTGTTCGCGAAAGCTTTCGCGGACACCGTAGGCGCGAAATGCGCTCGGGTGATGCCCGCTCACGGACGATTCCCAAAGGCGAAGGCTTGTGGCGGCGGCCTTGGTGCGGGCCTCCTCTTGCGACGCACGGTCAGCGCGGCGAGGCGACGGCGATGCGGACTTCGCGCCTCGACGGGCCGGCGTAGCGGTGGGCTTTTGACCCGGGGGATGGGCTCGATAATTGTGCGCCCCGTCGCAGGTTTGGCACTCGACCCTCGCGGGTACGCTTTTGGTATCTACCGCGATGATTCGGTGACCCAGCATGAGCAGGCACTTGGTGCACCATGCATCGATTTCGCCGCCGGCCTTGTGTTGCTTCGACATGATTCCCATTCAGTTTATTCGCGCGGACGCGTTCGTTCTTCGCGGTGGACAAATACTTCAGTTTCGACTTCCGGTTTACCGAAGGGAAGGGGCGTCTGACGGCCATCTTCCGGGGCGCCGGCGGCCCCATCTTTCGTCTGTTGGTTGTTCGGGGAAAAACGAATCGTGGTGTTGATCTCGAACTGCACCGTGGTGAGGAGATTTTGCAACTCTCCGGTGAGGTTTGTCTGCTCGAGAAAATCGCGCATCTCCTTGGCGACAACGCGAAAAAGGCCGTTTTTGGTGTCGTCGACTTGCGAGAGAAGAACCGCAACCACCTCTTTGGGCAGTTTCAGATCGCCGACAAAATGTTTGAGCGAATCGGGCGCCTCTGAAGCCTTCTCTACGCCCTTTTCTACGGCGCGTTTTAGCAGCTCGGGAATGACTCCCTCGAGCCTGCGTCGACGCGGGTCGGGCGGATCGCTCATCGCTTAGTTGTTAGCGATTTCGGGGGCTCCGGTCAACGACCCCGCGACGCCCGCCCTCCGCGCATGGTCTTTTTTTGCACACGCATGAGATTCTATGGTGGCGAAATGGCCGCATCGATGGCGGCGTCAAAGAGGCGCGCTGCGGCACACGACATCGACTGACGCTCAACGGCCGCAAGCGTGTCATCGTCCGCTTGGTGGCCCTCACCGGCCAGCATGCGCCTCGGCGAAGGCTCAACGCGAATACGTGCAAGCTGCACGCGTGTTGCGCGATCGCTGAGCATGATTCGCATGCCGTGGGGCCCGCGCTGAATGTCTTCGATCGCGCGTCCGTCGGTGTCGTTCGGCGACCCCATTTCATCCACGACCACCAAGACTAGCTTCGCAGATTCGACCAAGACGACGGCCGCCTGGAGGGCTTCTTGCGTGGCGCCCGCGAACTGATTTTCGAAGACGCGAACGCGCAGATCATTGCCTGCACTCTGCACGTTGTTTACCCACGCGTCGTCCAATAAGCGAGTGACTGCAAACGCTTCTTGCAGCCGGTGGAACCGTGCGAGTCCGTCTTCGCCAACGCGCAACTGCGGGCCCCGTAAGCATGACAAAAAGGCGTCGCGTGGCGATAGCTTCGCCGCTTCAAGCGCGGCCTCCGGTGACCCGGCCTCGAGGCTCCCGAGCCGCAAAAAAACTGCCGGTTCACTGCGCCACTTGCGGCCGCGGAGCGACGGATGCACGTAGTCACCGGCCCAAGGCTCGCAGGCGGCGGCAACAGCCGAGTCGGTCACGGCAGTCCTCGCAAGCTCCCACCGAGGCCCAAACGTGGACTTGAGGGCCCAGTGCCGCGCGAGCAACGCGCTTTTCTGCTTGGCGAGACTGCGTGCGCTGAGCGCGCTGTGGATACCGGTGGCCAACAGCAGCCCAAACACCACGACGCCCCAGGCCTTGGCGCTGGGGCGTTCGCGAGGCCGCTCTACTCGGAGCTCTCGAAGCCTCTCGAGAGTACCGAGCCGACGAGGGCTGGTCGGCATCATCTCCGTCAGACCCTAACCCTTGGTCTTGGAGGCACCATCAACCATGAAACTCACGTTGGGGTAGCCAGCGAAGGCTGCGGTCTGAAAGACGCTCTTGACAACCACTGCGGGCACGTCGCGATCAATCTGAAGCACGACAACCCCTGGAAATTCTTTGTTGGGGCGGTTTTGCTTCCACAGCTCGCGTTTCGCCTTGAGGATGTTGAACAACTCTTCAAGGCGCTTGACTTGCTTCGATTCTTCGATCTCGCGCGTGTTGCCCGTAGACGTGCCATCGACCAGAATTTGGCCGCCGACGACGCCCACGAGGGGAGCGTCGACCATGTCGATGGAGTTCTCCGCTTTTGGCAGGCGAACGTTCTTCGACAGCGGGGTTTCGCCCGACGTGTTGAACGTCATCAGGAGGAAAACGACGACCACGATCAAAAAGTCGATCATGCTCGTGAGCGAGAGGCCCGCGTTGACATTTCTCTTGCCGCCGCCAGTGACGTGACTGGAGACAAACTTGAGCGATATACCGTGCAGGAGGCGGCGTCCTGGCTGATGAATGGCCATGATGGTTCTTAATCAGTTGACCGAAAAGGTCACGTTGAAGGCGGAGACTTGGTCGCCGGGCTTCCCGCTGTTGAACGGGCGGTGGGTGTGGTAAACGGCGTCGATTACCGCGACAATGTCAGAGAATTTCGTCTCGTTGTCGGTGTGCAGCACGGCCTGGTCGAGCTTCTTGTCGGAGGCATCGCGGTGCTTGCCGGTCATCTTCCACTGGGCTTCGATTTCAGCGGCAAGATCGGGGTAACGCGCGCCGGTGACACGCCCCGCGCCGTCTCGGATCTCTTCGGGCTTACGGGGGATAACCTTTTCGGTCAGGTTATCTTTCCCCGTCTTCCAGACCAAACGGAAGGTCGCCTGCTCGCGCATTTCTACGTGCAGCTGAGGCTCCGGCTCGACCTGCGTTATCTCTTCATCGGGCCGCGGCGGGCCGGGAACCATAGCACTCGCGTTGATGCGCGACATGTGGCTCCAGACCGCCGTGATGAGGAGAAAGGCAATCGTCACCATCAGCAAATCGATGAACGGAACCATGTTGATTTCGGAGTCGAGGGACTTCTTGCCACTCTTTCCGCCACCACCTACGTCAACGCCCGCCATGGGAACCTCTTAGATGCAGTATACAGTTAGTTTGCACGCCTTCGCAGATCACGCCGCGAGGTTCTGCGTGTTGACTTTCTGACGATTGGCGACAACGAGGTTCAGAATGCGCACGGTCGCTTCGTTGATGTCGTCTTCGATCTGCTGGGTGAGACCGTTGAGAATCGCGAATCCGACGAGGGCGGTGATGGCCACAATGAGGCCGAACGCCGTGCAGTTCATGGCCTCAGAGATGCCCAAAGCCAGAATGCGCGCCTTCTGAGAAGGGTCGACGGCCTCACCGGACACAGCGCCGAACGAGCTAATCAGACCGCTGACGGTGCCGAGCAGACCCGAGAGCATGGCGAGGTTCGCGAGGAGGGCGAGAAAGCCAGTGCGTGCGCTGAGTTTGGGAAGTTCGCGAAGGGCCGATTCGTCCATGGCCGACTGCACTTCTTCGTCTGGGCGGTTGCTGCGCAACAGACCAGCCTGAATGATTTTCGCCATGGGTGCCGGCGTGGCTGCGCACTTTTTGACTGCAGCCTGCACATCGCCAGCGAGAATGCACTTCTCCATCGTGGAGAGGAATGCATCTTTCGTGATGCGCGCCGACGACAGATAGAGCGCGCGCTCGATGATGATCGCGAAGACGCACACCGACCAGAAGAGGATCGGCCACATGCCCCAACCACCCTCTTTAAAGTGCTTCCAAATCATTGCCATGAGAATTCCTCCTGAGGGTGCGCGGGCCATGGGGGCCATCGCAAACGGGACGGACACTGACCCAGGAAGTGCGCGTTGGTCAAGCCTCCGATTATCAGGTGATGGCGGAATTCGAACGCCGTTCACGTGGGACTGCATAATTGTAGTCCCGTCAATCCATTCGGCGCGCGTGACGGTTTTGGGAAGATGAAAGCGCCACAGCGGTTGACGTGGATGCGCAACTTCATGTACCGTGGCACCTGCGTCGTGCGCAGTTGCGCGCTCGACCGATTTGCGCAGCTTGTGCGCAAGCGAAGTTTCTATAGTTTTAGCAGGTAAGGAGAGCGCGGCATGTTCTTGGTCCTTCTCGAAGCGGGGCAGTCGGCGACAAGTGGCGGAGGGGGGCTCATGGAGGCCTTCAAAGAGAACCCCACGTTCTTGTCGATCAACTTGGTTACGAGCGCCATCGTCGTTGCGCTGATCGTCAACCGAACCATTCAACAGTTCATGAATTACTCCATCAACGGCCACGAGCTGATTTCGCAAATCAGTACGCTGGTTCGCGCGGGTAACATTGATCGCGCGATCGCCCAGACGAAGGGGCTCGACCTACCGTTGTACCGCATCGTGCGCGCGGGCTTGACAAACGCGAACAAGGGCGAAGACAAAATCGAGGCAGAAATGTCGTCGGTCTACGACGAGCTAAAGCCAGCGATCGACAAGCACGTTCCTGAGATGTTTGCCCTCGCGAACATCGCAACCCTCACGGGCCTCTTGGGCACCGTTTTCGGCCTGATTCACACCTTCGGCGCCATCAGCAAGCCGGGGCTTTCCGCCGCTGAGAAGTCAAACCTTCTCGCGAACGGCATCGCTGAAGCCATGTACAATACAGCTTTCGGGCTCGGCATCGCTGTTATCTGCATGACGGCGTTTATGCTCCTGAGCTTCAATGCGAAGAAGATTCGCCATGAGCTCGAGGCCTCGAAAGACCGCCTGTTTACGTTGCTGACCCTCGACCGCCAGCAGGGCTAAGAGAAGGTCAGGGCGCACCACCATGGCTGAGGAAAAACTCTCCGGCGCTCAAAGAGGCAAGATCCGACGCCTGTCGGCGCCTCATGAGCCCTCACCCGACGAAGAAGCGGGCGAAATCAACATCGTCCCGTTCCTCGACATCATCATGAACGTGCTGATGTTCGTGCTCGCGACCATCGCCGTGACCTTCATGACCACCCTCGACGTCGCCTCTCCAAAGGCGGGCCGCGGCGGGGGTCGAGATGCGCAGCAAAACACGCTTTCGCTGACGGTCATCGTCGTTCCCGGCGGGTATTCGATCAAGGCCAAGGGCGGAAACGTGGGCCCCGGCTGCACGGACATGGGTGCGGGTCTTGCGGTGCCCAAGAAGTTCGACGGCACCTACGATCACGAGAAACTCACGGCCTGCGCTTCGATGCTTAAGCACTCGAACGAAGACTTCGCCGACGAAACCAGCGTGTCGATCACGGGTAACCCCGAGATTACCTACGCCACGATCATCGACACCATCGATGCCCTTAGGCACGAACCGCCGACGGGCCCCAAGGGTGCCGACGACAAGCCTAAGCTTTTGTTTCCTGACGTGATGTTTAGCGTCATTCGGTGAGGCCATGAGCGACGAACAGACATCCGACAATGGGGGCACGCCGCCCGCGCCCCGTCCGCCGAAGGCCTCTACGGGGTATTTCAAGCGAAAACTTCGCGCGGCCATTCAAAAAAATGCGCATGCCCACGAGCCGATGTTTCTCAACATCACCGCCATGCTCGACATGATGACGATCATTCTCGTTTTCTTGTTGAAATCCATGGCGAACTCGGCGGCGTCCATGCCCCAATCCGACGACCTGAAGATTCCGAAGTCCGTCTTGACGACAGAAATGACCGAAGAGGCGCAGAGCGGCGTCGCGGTCGTCATCTCGAAGTCGCAGATCATGCTCGACGGAAACTTCGTCGCCAACGTGCCTGCGAACGCGGTTCAGGGGCTCGAGGGCAAATACAAGCGCAGCGGCGTGAACGACCTTTTCATCGTTCCCCTCGCCAACCAAGCACGCGCGTTTCGCGACCGAGACAAGCAACTTCGCCAACAAAAAGGCAAAGACGCAAGCTACTCAGAGGCCCTCATCATTGCCGACCGCGGAACACCCTTTCGCGTGCTGCTCGAGGTTTTCAACACGCTGAATCAGTCCGAATTCGCCAAGCTCCATCTCATGGCGTTGCAAGGCACCGGCACCGGCGGCTGATACGAATTTCAGATGGGTCCTAAAAAGGCTCGAAAAAGACCCGATATTCGTCGGGTCTTTTTTTTTGCTGCGAAGTGCTCGCGGCTCTTTTTTTTGGCACTTCTACGATTGGCGGTGGGCCGACACGCTCATCAAAAAGCCTACGCCCACGAGGTCGGTGACGACGCTGGAGCCCCCGTAAGAAAAGAGGGGGAGTGTCACGCCCACGACAGGCAGAAGGCCCGTGACCATGCCGAGGTTGAATACCGCGTGCCAAAAGAACAATGCCCCGACTCCGGTGGCCAAGGCGGCACCGAAGCGATCGCGCGACTGATAGGCAATTTCCAGGGCGCGAAGCACGAGGAAGGCATAGATCGTGACGAGGAGGCACGAGCCCGCGAAGCCCCAGTCTTCTGCCAACACAGGAAACGGAAAGTCGGTGAATTGGTCTGGCAAGAAGTGAAATTGGTTTTGTGTGCCGAGCATGAAACCCCAGCCCGTTGCCCCACCGTTGCCGATGGCGACGCGCGCGTGGTGGGCGTGCCAGTTTGTTCCGAGAATGTTGTGTTCCGGGTTCAGGAACGCCTCGATGCGCGCCCGCTGGTAATCTTTGAGAAGGTCGAATTCCCAGACGGCCCAGACGACGGCGATAAACGAGCCCAAAAGACGCAGAACCAGGCTCAAGGGGACCGCGAGCAACATCACCATCGACGCGAAGATGAGCGACAGAATGAGCCCCGTTCCGAGATCCGGCTGCTTGATAACCAAGGCCGCTGGAACCGCCGCGATAAGCGCGGGGACCAGCAAATCGCGTAGACCTCGGTGTTCCGAGCCGTGGGCGGTGTGAAGGTGTTTTGCGAGCACCAGAATGAGCGCAATTTTCATCGTTTCGCTGGGCTGAATCGACAGCGGTCCGATGGAAAGCCATCGTGAACTCCCGCGAATATCGCGGCCGAGGATGAAGACGAGGACGAGGAGCACGAGCCCCACGCCGTACGACGGCCAGGCCCATTTCTCGAACATTCGGTAATCGACCGACGCGAGAATGCCGGCGACGATGCCGCCGACTACCAGCCAATAGACCTGCTGAACGTACAGTTCTTGGAGGGCGAGCTTGGCGGCAGATGTTGCAGAATACAGGTTTATGGCGCCCACGACGCAGAGCGCCGCAATGCCGAGAAAAAGTGGCCAGTCGAAGTGGTCGCGGGCAGGAACGATGCGGCGAAGGGGGCGAAGTCCACGAGCCATTACGGTGCCGAGCCCTTTCGTTTATCGGACAGCTTCGCGTAGGCGTGAAGGATTTCGAATGCGATCGGGGCTGCCACTGCGGGCCCCGAAATGCCGTGTTCCACCAGCACCACGACGGCTACCTCGGGTGCCATCGAGGGGTAAAGTGCAGCAAACCAAGCGTCGTCGCGCGAGTAATACCATGCGGAGCTAGCGGATTCCCCGGGCTTGCTGGCGTATCCGACCTGGGCGGTTCCTGTCTTACCAGAGACCGGAAGGGCCGGGTCTCGCAGGGCGTGGGCCGTCCCCCGAGGACTCTCAACCACTTGCTTAAGGCCGTCGGTGATGCGCGCGAGATTCTGAGGCTTCATCGGTATGGTCCGACGTACCCGCGGATGGAAATCTTGCAAGAGCTCCCCTTCCGAAGAGACAACCGATCGAACAACCTGAGGAACGAACAGTGTGCCGCCATTTCCAAGGGCCGCGTAGGCGGACGCAAGCTGCAGAGGAGTGGTCGTCATGGCACCCTGCCCGATCGCCGTGTTCAGGGTGAACCCCAGCTTGTACGCGCCACGAAAAATATTGGTGTAGAATGCACGGGTTGGCATGCGGCCCGGGGACTCGGGGTTGATCGCCAGTCCCGTTCGTTCGCCAAACCCGAAGAGCTGCCCGATGCGCGCGATGCGGTCGATTCCCACGGATTCGGCGAGTTTGAAGAAGTAGATGTTGCACGACTGCGCGATGGCGGCGCGCAGATTCACGACTCCGTGAGCGTGGGTGCACTTGAAGCGGCGACGGCCGTAAAAAACGAACTGGTTGCAGACCTCATTCTTTTCGGGCTTCAGTACGTCGTCTTCGAGGCCCGCAAGCGCAGCAAAGGGCTTGAACGTTGAGCCCGGGGGAAAAGCTCCGGTCGTCGTCTTGTCCAAAAGAGGTGCCAGAGGATCGGGCCGCAAACGCGCGAAGGCCTCCCGGAGGCGCGCGCGACCTTGGGCGCCCGAGACTTCATTCGGATCGTATTCGGGCTTGGAATACAGAGCAAGAACGCGGCCCGTGCGCACCTCCATCGCAACCACCGCGCCGCCCAACTGCTTGGCCATGGCGTGTTTGGCGGCCTTTTGGAGCTCGACGTCGAACGCGAGTCGGAGGTTGCGGCCGGCGATGGGATCTTGCCGAGACGGCTCCTCGAGGAGGCTCTGGTAGGCCGGCTCCGTGCGGTAACGGCCGCGCGCGTCGACGATGCGTTTTACCCAGCCGCGTTGACCACGGAGCATGGCCTCCCATGCGCGTTCCAAGCCCACGACCCCGACCGTGTCGCCGGGTTCGTAGCCCAGGGGATTGATCTTTCGTTGCTCGTCGGAGGCGAGGTCGCCGTAGCCCTCGGGCCTGTATCGCACCAGGGTTTCTGCGTCGATTTCGCCGACGTAGCCCAGCAAATGCGCGGTCAACGAGCCAAAGGGATACGTGCGGACGGAGGTCTCGATGACGTCGGCGCCTTGGTGTTCGGCTGCGTGCTGGCGAAGCTCGACGACGATGTCGCGCGGGGTGTCTTCCCGTACAATCGTGGACCGCCAGCAAGCGGAGTGATCTTCGTCGGTCTGGCAGGCCTCACGGAGGCGAATCGCCCAGCTGTCGCGTTCGACGGGGGTAAGGCGAAGGGTTCCAGCGATTGTGGCCCACGTATCGGTCTCGTAGCGACCGACGCGGTGTGGGGGCCTTCCTGAGGGGAGAACGCGACCCGGCACTACGGCGATATTCCAGGAGGCCCGGTTGGACGCGAGGACATTACCCCCCGAATCTTCGACCATGCCGCGGGCGGCGGGCATCGTGATGCGGCGAATAATATTTTCGCGAGCCTCGCCACGATAGCGGTCTGCTTCAAGAATTTGCAGGTCAAAGAGGCGGCCGATGATCACAAAAAACGTGAGGACCACCGTGAGTGCGTACCACTTGAAGCGGCCGCGAAATTCGCCCACGTCCGACGACGACGCGAGTCTCACGGCGACTCTCGGGCGTGCGTCCGCGAACCCGAGGCGAGCGATTCGACGAGGCGAAACACGAGCGGTGCTGCGGCGGCCGTGGCCAAGGCGCGCGGCAAAACAAAGGGGTAGAGCGCGCGCGGAACCCACGCATCGCGACCAAAAATGGACAAAACCACGAGACCGAACGTGCTCTCAAGGACCGAAAAGAGAAACGCGAGCGCCAGCTGTGTGAGCAGCGTTTGCGCGGACAATCGCACGCCGATGCCACGCGCGAGAAGGAACAGCGCCACATAGGCGAACGTGTGAAAACCGATGGGAGCGCTCCCGACGATGTCGGCGAGGTAGCCCGTGGCGAAGGCGAACGCGCTTCCGCGCAACGTAGAAACTTCATGAACGCCCGCGTAAATCACGGCGGGGACGAGCAGCGATGGAATCGCGCCGTACATGGTCGCGAAGGGAATTACCCGGTGCAACATCGCCTGGGCGAAAACCAAGCCGACCCCCAGGGCGACGAGCGTGGAGTTGCGGATCATCGGTCTCCGGTGCGGCGCGTGCCCTTGGCCGGACCCTCGTTTGGCGTCGAGTCGAGGAGAACGAGCACGTGCTCCAAGCGAGGAAAATCGACGGTCGGCGTGGCTTCGATCTCCTGATCGCGTCCGATTTCGCGGCGCAGCACCTTCGTGACCCGGGCCACCGGAAGGCCTCGCGGAAACCATCGACCCTTGCCGCTCGTGACCAAAAGATCGCCGACGGCGACGTCGTCGCGCGCATCAACCATTTCGACTTTCGACGAGTAGTGGGCCACGTCTCCGGTGCCGCGAACGAAGCCCCGCGCGTGGGTTCTCTCGTCTTCGACGTCGACACCAAATGCGGCATCGACCGCCAATTGGACGTCGGCGGTGTCGCCGGAAACCCGTAAAATGGAGCCCACAACGCCGTCTGTGCCGATGACAGGCATGTGCGCACGAACGTCCGGGAAACCCCGATCAATCACGACCCGAATAACGCGAAAGAAGGGGCTGAAATCTTTCGCGACGACTTGCGCGGAGACGGATTCGGTGTCGACGTTTCTTTTGAGTTGCACCAGGCGCCGCAGGTCGACGTTCTCGACAGCCGCGCGATCGGCGTCGTGGAGTCTGGCGCGGAGCTGCCCATTTTCAGCTTGCAGCTCGGCGTTTTCTTTCTGCGTATCGACGAGCCAAATGTAGTCGCACCACAGGGACACAGCCCCTCGCGTCACGCGCGTGAGGCCAAGCTCAAAGGTGCCCGCGAGCCGAAGAACGCCCCGGTCCAGCGCTGTGAGTTGGTCCAAGTGGCGAAGGCTTGCGCGGAGGAAAAAAAAAGGCGCGACCACGAGGGAGGCCACGATGACGAGATCGCGGAGGCTTCGCGGCGTGGCCATTACCTAATCGCGACTTCGCGAAGAAGTTCGATGCTGTCGAGGGCCTTACCGCTGCCGAGCACAACGGCGCTGATGGGGTCGTCGGCGACCATCACCGGGAGCCCCGTCTCTTCGCGGAGGAGCACGTCGAGGTTCGTGAGGAGTGCGCCGCCACCGGTCAAAATAATGCCCTTGTCGACGATGTCTGCGGCGAGCTCCGGTGGGGTTTTTTCCAGGGCTATAAGCACGGCATCGACGATCGCTTTGAGGGGCGCGCTGAGGGCTTCGCGTACTTCGTCGGAGTTCAAAATGACCGTTTTGGGCACGCCCGCGACCAAGTCACGGCCCTTTACTTCGGCGGTCAATTGCCGCTCGGGTGGGTACGCGTTTCCGATTTCGATCTTGATGCGCTCGGCGGTTTGTTCGCCGATCGCCAAGTTGTATTTGCGTTTCAAATAGTCTTGAATCGCGTCATCCATCTTGTCGCCGCCGACACGGATGCTCTGAGAATAAACGATGCCTGTGAGCGCGATAACCGCGACCTCCGTCGTGCCCCCGCCGATATCGACGATCATGTTTCCCGAGGGCTCGGTGATGGGGAGGCCTGCGCCAATCGCCGCGGCCATCGGTTCTTCGATGAGGTAAACCTCGCGGGCACCCGCGGATTCGGCGCTCTCTTTTACCGCGCGTTTTTCGACCTCGGTGATGCCGAAGGGAACGCAAATGATGATGCGCGGCTTCACGAGCGAACGCCGCGAAGTGACGCGCGCAATGAAGTGCCGCAACATCGCCTCGGTTATCTCGAAGTCGGCGATCACGCCGTCGCGCAGAGGCCGCACTGCCCGAATATTTCCGGGTGTGCGGCCGATCATGTCTTTGGCCTCGCGGCCCACCGCCACAATCTTTGTCACACCGCGGGCGTCTTGTTGCACCGCCACCACGCTCGGCTCGCACGAGACAATGCCCTTGCCTCTTACGTAGATGAGCGTGTTCGCCGTGCCGAGATCGATGGCCAGGTCGTTAGAAAAAAGCCCTTGCAGCCAATCGAACATCCGAAACTCCCGGGGAACTCAGTGCGGGTTTGGCCCGCTCTGCCGTTTTGGATGCTCCCAAATTTGGTGCCAAAAAACCGCCCCAAGAAAGCACGTCGCCCGTTCGCCGCGCTGCTGCCCTGTGCGGCCAGCTCGCCGCAAGAAGGCGATTCTCTCAGGGCGAAGCTGCGGACAACGTCAGCCCTTCGAGATCTTACCCTCTTTGTGAATGTGGTGCGCGTTGCACGCCGGGCAATGCTTCTTGATCTCAAACTTTTCAGACATCGTTCGCTTGTTCTTCGTGGTGACGTAATTCGGGCGGCCACACTGAACGCAGCTGAGCTTAAAGATATCGCGCATGGAGTTTCTCGTAGAAAGGGGCCGCAACTACTAGTGAGTTCCGCCCGAGTGTCAAGGGAAAGTAAAAAACGCCCCGCTGAGCTGAAAGGAGAGGCGTTCTTACGGATAAAATGTTGCCAGTGTTGCTGATATTGCCTGGGTGGCAGGGGCTTGCGCCTGCCTCCTAGTCGTCGTCCCAGTCGTCGTAGCTGCCTTGCCGGCCGCCGCCTGCGCCGCCTGCGCCGCCGGCACCGCTGCCGCCGCCGCGAGCGCCCTTGGGAGGGGCTTTGCGACCGAAGCCGTCGTCGCTGGGACCGGACGGCCCGCCCCGGCGGCCAGGTTTCGCTGTGCCGCGGGGTGGCGCCGACGCACCAAATTCGCGCGTGACAGGGGCTGGGGCCGGCGCACCGAACTCCCGGGGCCGAGCGGCAAAATCGCGAGGTGGTGCCGCGCCGAAGTCGCCGCCTTCGCGGGCGGGACGATCGCCCTTGGGGTGCGCAATGTTCACGATGAGACGACGACCACGAAGGTCAGCATTTGCGAGGGCGTCGGCGGCTATTTTGGCCGCTTCGCTTGATGCGAGCGTTACGAACCCGAAGCCGCGTTTGCGGCCGTCTGGGTCCATGGGGAGGTTGACGCGAACGACCGCGTTGTCAGTGACGCTATTGACGAGGGTTTCGATCTCGTCTTGGGCCGCATCGTACGGGAGGTTGCCCACGTAAAGCGTGCGATCCTGAGGCATTGGTGCGCCTCGCGGAGGACCGTCGCCTCGCGGCGCAGGCCGAAAACCCCCGTCGCGAGGGGCCTCGCTGCGCGCCGATTCCGCTTGAAATGGGCGCACGCTTATGCTTCGGCCCGCTTGCAGCGACCCATCGAGCGCGCCGCGTGCCGCTTTGGCTTCGTCGCCCGTGCCCATGGTTACGAAGCCGAAGCCTCGGGGCCGCCCCGTGGTGCGATCCTTTGGGATGCTCACGCTGACGACCTGGCCGCCAGTGGCCTCAAAAAGCTGCTTCAGCACATCTTCAGAAACGCTGTCAGGCAAACCGGCCACAAACAGCTTCGCGTCATCGCTCGACATTACTTGAACCCTGGAATCATGATCGCCGCTCATTTCACCCTCGCCACGAGAGCGACAAACGGCATACCTCCCGCTCCTCTTTATCGACATGCGGCCCGCGGTCAAGGGGCGGCAAGGTTTAAATGACAGCGGGGAGTCGTATTCGGAACCGCGCTCCCTTTTGCGGCCCTTCGTCGAGCACGATCGTGGCCCGATGGCCCCGTACGACATGCATCACGATCGCGAGGCCAAGGCCGGTGCCGCGGCCCGAGCTGGTGCTGCCGCGGACGAACTGTTCAAAGACGCGCATGCGATCAGCTTGGGGAATTCCCTGACCATCATCGCTAATGGTGATGACCACGGCGTCGTCTTCGTTGTGGACGTCGACGCCGATGGCTGACGCTGTGCGGCCGTACCTAAACGCGTTGTCGACGAGGTTCGAGACCGCGAGGGCCAGGGCGGCTTCATCGTGACGAACCGGCCGCAGCGGGCCCATAATTTTTACGTCGAGAGAAATTCCCGTCGATAAGACCTGCGAGCGGTGGGCCTCTGCCCCCTCCGCGATGGCATCCGATGGATCGGCGACCACAAACGTGAAGGCTTTTGCATCGCGCTCGAGGCGCGCGAAATCCAGAAGGCGGTCCAGTAGGCCCTCAAGGCGGCGCGATTCTGTGTGGATAATTCCAAGGTATTCGCGCGTTTTCTCCGGTGACGACACGCGGCCATCAAACAGCATTTCGGAGAACATTCGCACGAGCGCGAGGGGGGTTTTCAACTCGTGACTGACGTTCGCAACGAAGGAACTCTTGAGAGCGGAAGCGCGGAGGGCACGATCCGCGGCAATGCCCGACGTCACCACGCCCGCAACGATCATGAAACACGCGCCTAAGACCAAGATCATATCGAACGTTCGTTTGCGGTCGAAGTCCGACGTGAGTTCCGCATCGACGGCGGGCGCAAGCTGCAGGCGCCAACCATAAATCGTGGTCGCGAAACGAACGCTCACTGTGAATCGCGAGCTGCGGAGAGGAGGCCCAAAAATGATGCGCCCTTGTTCATCCAGCACGTCAAGACGATGGCTGCCCTGTGTAGGATCACCGTATGCTTTTGGAAATACCTCCTTCACGACCCGTCCCAGGTCGTGCCATGCAACCAAAATTTGCTTGTCTTGGGGCGGCGAGGCTTGGCGGTACGAGAGCAAATAGCTGCGTTCGCCCTCGGTTTGGTGCAGGTGCCGCAAGACGGCCGACCCTCCGGAGCTGTGCTCAAATCGTGGCCGAAACCGCGCCACAAGCAGGCGACGAAAGTCCTCGTCCTCCTCGATGGGGCCGAGCGAACGGCTTGCAAAATCCGCGACACGGCCGTCTGCGTCGACGACCAGCACCGCCCGAATCGTTGGGGTCGTGCGCGAGGCAGATGGAAGCCACCGTTCGGCCACGGTCGCCCCTTCGCCAAGCTCGGCCAGCGCGAAGGCCGCATCGTCTTGCTCGAAGAGCATGCGGTCTACACGCATGGCTTTGTCCTGCGCGAGATCAAATGTCGCGGCGAGTACCGACTGCTCGCGAAGTCCGTCGCTCTGGGCGAGCGAGCGCAGGAGGTACGAAGCCACCACGATGATGGAGACGATGACGGCGAGGGCGATGAGCACCATCGCTTGACGTCTCCTCTTGGTCACGAGCCCCATCGCCGGTGCCCTAGCGCGGTTTTCCGTCGTATCGAGGCTTGTGCATCGGGGCCGCGATTCGGCAAACCAATAGCGTCCGCGTCGCCGTGCAGCGGCACCCGGAATTCACCCAATTGGAAACGGCTCAAATCGCCCTGGGAAGGCGCGAATTCCCTCAGGAACGACGCGCCCGCAACTCGGCCTCGCGCACCACGAACCCTCGCGATGCAGCAAAGGTGGCGAATTGATCGGCCAAGTACGCGAGGGCGTTTTCCTGGGCCTCGGTGAAGTCCATGCCATCGGCGCCCCTCAGCACCTCAATGACCCCGTACGTGCGCCCACTGAGGGCCGCCACACCCATGAGCACGTGGGTAGGCGGGGGGGCGAGGGGAGGCGAGTGCGTGTATTCTGCACGGTTAAGACGAAGGGTTGAGCGGGTCTTCGTGAAACGAGAAAAGAGTTCGTCGGCGGCCCCGTAGCGCTCACCGAGATGGGCCGTCGCGCCGTCACCCGCGCCGCTCGCCACGATCCAGCCTGCGGTGTTTAGGTCGTGGAAGACCACGAACGCGCGCGCGCATGGAATGTGGAGAAAGGCGATGTCGCAGAGGAGGTCTGCCCCGTCCAAAACGGTAGGTGCAAAGTGCACGTCATGAACCGAATCAAAAATAGATCCGATGATGTCTTCACTTGATGAAACACTGGACTTCAGGGGGCGTGGCGTCGCGGTCGCAACGCCCACGTCGAGGGGGGGTTGAACGGAGTTTGCCGCACCCAACGAGCTTGCGTGGCCGTGGGTAGGCACCGCGAGCGCAGCGGCGATGGCCGCGGGTGAGGCCACGACGTGGGCACCCGAAATCGCGCTCGATGGCAATTCTTCTGGGGGCAAAATCTCAATCTTACCGGACCACGAACGGTACTCGACGTAGGCGACCGGCTCCGCGTCCAGGTCGGCGGGCGGGTGCGCAAAGGCGAAGAGTCGCACCATCCAGTCGTCGGCCCCGGGGCCTTTGAGATTGCGCCACGCGGCGAGGCGAAGTTTGACCCAAGGCCGCGCGACCTCCAGGCTCTCAAAGCGCTGGGTCACCAGGGATTCTTCAAGGTACTGAAACGGCTGTACCTTGCTGGCCGGAACGTTTGCCGTGAGTTCGCAGACGATGTCGGGCGGGGCTGCGGGAGCGATCGAGACGGCCAACATGGTCATGGAAATGGGCTTGATGGCCTCGATCACAAAGATGCGGCCCACCGCACGATCGGCGACGCGCCACAGCTGGTCGCGGACCTCGACGGACAACTCGCGTGGGTCCGGCGCTGGGAGCGCCAGGAGCTCGCGAGCGGTGCGCAGGGCCACCACCCAACTCGTTGCATCAACGGACACCGTCGTTGCCTCGATGGGAGGAGCGCCGGGAAGCGATTCAACGGTTACGCGCCAAGACATGCATCGCGCGTACTCGTTAACGCGGGAGCCGGTCAAGACCGACCCTGCCTTCAAGCTCCGTTGGTCGGCTTAGGAATGCGGACGCAGGCCCTCGGCGGGAACCGTGCGGGCGGCGTGGCGGGCGGGAATTATGGCGGCAGCCAGCGACAAGAATATTGAAAAACCGCCGATGGCAGCCCATTCGCTCGCACGAACGCGAACCGGCAGGTGCGATATGAAATAGACCTTGGCGTCGAGATCGATCGGCACCCGCATGAGAAGGGCGCAGCCCAGCGCGCCGAACAACATGCCTGCCGCCGTTCCCATGGTGCCGATGGCCAAGCCCTGCCACAGGAAAATGCGCACAATATCGCGCTCGGGTGCCCCGATGGCCTTCAGCAGTGCGATTTCGCGCTGTTTGTCAAGTACAATCATCACGAGGGTCGCAACCACTGTAAAAGCTGCCACCACAAGAATGAGGCCGAGCACAATCGTCACGCCGATCCGCTGGACGATGAGCGCCGTGAAGAGCCCGCGGTTTAGGTCCATCCAGTCGAGCACATGGTAAATGCCGTCGTGAAGGGCGGCCTGCACCGCGTGAACCACGGCCTTCGATTGGTCGATGTCTTCGATGCGTGTCTCGATGCCCGTCACGCTATCTCCGTACTCGTAAAAAGCCTGGGCTTCGTAGAGGTCCGCATACGCGAGCTTGGAATCGTATTGATCGAAGCCGGCTTCGAAGATCGCGATGACCCGAAAGCGCTTGGCCACCGCGGGTTTCGCAACGCCGCCGATACTTAGGCCGATGGTGGGCGAAGTGACGAGCAGGCACGAATCCACGTGGGCATCCAGCTGATGGGCGAGGGCCACGCCGATGGCGATCGAAGGCAGTTTGAGTACGCCGTTGCCGTTGCACGGATCGGCTGCGAGATCCGCGGGAAGCGCGTCTTCATCAGGAAGAACACTGACAAAGCCGCCGGGTGGCGTCGCATCGATGGCCTTCGCATTCGGGGGCGGCGAAGGGCTCTCGACCCCAGTCCCTTCTTTGCGGCGAAGCGAATCGCGCGCGACGGCGGCGGTCATTCCGTCGATGAGAGACGGGGCCTTCGCTCGACTGCCGAAGAGGTCCTGGTCCGTTCCGCCAAGCTCGAGACGCGGAGTGGCGCGGGGCGGTGTGGCGTCTGCATGCCGCAAATCAGCCAGCGATCCCGCGACGACGGTGCGCGGAAGATCCAGAACTTTGTTCGAGCGCGCGGGGTCAATTCCCTTCAGCAGGACGCCCGTTGCCGTGTGCCCATTGTGAGAGACCATCGTCGGGTTGATGACAAACGGCGCGGCCGCCACCACACCTGGAATGGTTTCCACGCGCTGCATGACATCGCGGTATTCCCTAAAATCGATAGAGTATTTTAAGACCAGGACGTGAGCGTTTACGCCGAGGATTTTATCGCGAAATTGACTCTGAAAACCGCCGCTGACCGACACCGCCACGCACAGCGCCGCGACGCCTAGAGCCACCCCAGCGGTCGCAAATGTGGTGCCCATCGACACGAACGAACGTTTGCGAGACCCCAGGTAGCGCAGGGCAAATTGGCGCACGTAGCTCATCGTTCCGTGGCGCGTAGCACGGCCCTGCCCGGCAAACTGCTGTCACGTTAGCGCTTGGGTTTTGAGGGCACGGCGACGAAGGCGTCGGTGCGCCACTCGTAGCGAAACTTTTCGATACCGCTCCAGGGGAGCAGCAGTGGCGCGAGCGGCCCGCCCTGTTTTTCTTGGGCCCACGCGTAGCTCGATTCGGTCCACCCGGCCGCGGTGCCCGGCGAAAGCTCGATGGATTTACTTGCAAAATGCACGTTTCCCTCGACGCGCCGGTCACCGGACTGGCGTGCGAGTTCGGCTGCAAAAACCCTGGCGAGTGTTCCCGTTCCGTAGGCGAAAACGAGCAGCTGCTCGGAGCGCACGAGCGAATCTTTCCCGTCGGTGCGCAAGTCTTTTGCCATGCGCACAAGGAGATCGTCGTCGCCGTCGCCGGTCACGTCGCGCGCGTCGATAGCAAGTACGTCGTCTGCGTTAGGTATAGGCAGCGTGATGCGGACGTATTGCCGCCCAGCTCCTACGGCGCCCCCATGGAGCACGAGGTCTGTGCCGATCTGCGTCACCATCGCGCTCGCGCCCCGCGACAGTTTTAGGGGCAGGCTTCGTTCCGCCTTCGTCGACGAGGGCAGCCGTCTTTCCGCCAAGTATTGTTCCAGACCTGAACGTGGTTCCGCCGGATGCTCAATGGTTTCGGCACGCGTGGGCGCGGCTGTGGCCTCGCGTTTTACTTCCGGTTTGGTCTTGCGAGGAAACTCCTTTTCCATGCGAAAACTCTGGCCATCGAAGCGAAATAGGACGCGCTCGATGCCGCCCCAAGGGAGGATTGGGGGACGCACATCGGAGGGAACTTGGTAGTCGTCGCCGTCGACGGAAAACGGGGTGCCCGAGTCGGTTGATATTTCGATTTCGCGCTCGTGGCCGATGCGGAGGCGATTCAAAATGCGCTCCGGTGACGGACCCAGGGCGACGGTTTGGGCGAAGACCATCGTCGGGTTTTCACCCGCGAGAAAGCTCTCAATCTCGACCCACTCACGGGCACCTTGCGCCAGCGTCAAAATCACGTCGGACTTCGCGCGACCTGTGATCGGCCGGACGTCGATACTGCGCACCTCGGTGCCTTCTCCGAGCTCGCGGTAAAAAAAACGCTCGCCCCCGCCGTAAGAACTCCCGACAATCGCGAGAAGGCCTGGGTACACGAGGACGAGTTCTTTGGCGTCGTCGCCGCAGAGGTCCGCCACGCGCATGTAGAGCGGGTCTTCCGGGAGCAGGCGTGCGCGAAGAAGGTCGTCGCGAAGGGCCCGCTCGGACGCCATGAGCACCGGCGTTCTCGGCGCGGTGGATGCGGAGCGCGAGGCCTTTTTGGTACCGGCACCCTTGGGTGTAACACCTTGTAATGCAACGGTTTCTAGGCTGACCGAAAGCCCCACCCGGGTGCGCTCGCCTTCCGGAAACAGGACCCACGGAATCCGCGATTCGACGCCGTCGCCCTCCTCCGTATCAACCGTGGTGATCCCCTCGAGCAGCTTTCCCTCGTCGTCCACGGCGCGGGTCGCATTGCCGTCTTTTGAAGAATGTGCAAAATACACGCTTCTTACAATGGGGACTCCGCGTTCGTCCGGGAAGGCGACGTTGAGTCGATGCGTGCCCGCGTCCGTCCAGTGCAGGAAAATATTCAGCGCTTCGTCGTCGTAGCTAAACGCGGCCCGCACGCCGGGGCCGAGCTGTTCAAGGCGCAGGTTCGGGTCCAAGCGTCCGTCGAGCTTTGCTTCGCGCGGTTTCGTTCGAACGGCGATCAAACTTGTGGAGCCCGTTTCGGGCGCGCCATCGCGACGCTTTGCACGGTCTGCAAGCACCGCTTCGCCAATGGATGCGGACGACGCGGAGCCATGGGACGGCGCGTGCGCCTTGGTTCGCGAGGCAGCGGCGCACGACGCAAGGCCCGAGGCGACCGCGAGCAAGAACAGGGGAATGAGTTCACGGGAGCGCGCCATCGTGCGGAGGCTAGCGCTTTTCGAGTGGGCACTCTAACGGCGTGAAAATCGCGTGAAAATTGGGCTAATTGATCGGCGTATGTCCATCTCGACTTCGCACGGGCTCGCGGGCCGAATTTTTGGGGGCCGCTACCGGCTTGCGGAACGTATCGGTGCTGGGGCGATGGGCGAAGTTTACGCCGCGGCCGATGAGCAGGGGCGCGCGCTTGCCATAAAGGTGCTGCACGAACACGCCCTCGAAGACCCCGCACTCGTGACGCGATTTGAGCGCGAAGCGACGATTGCCATGCGCATTGAGAGCCCGTTTGTCGCCCGCGTGATTGAGGCCGGGCGGGAGCGAACGGGACGCCTGTGGATAGCCTTCGAACGGCTCTATGGGGAGAGCGTCGAGACGCGACTTCGACGGGATAATTTCCTAGGATTTGATGAAGTTTCGGCCATCGTCGAAGACGTGCTTCATGGGCTCATGGCGGCGGACGACGTGGGCGTGGTTCATCGCGACGTGCGGCCCGCCAATGTGTTCCTCGAAGAGCCCGTCGGTGGGGCTTTTTCTCGGGCTCGCCTCCTTGATTTTGGCGTCGGTAAACTGCGCGACGACATGGGTCGCGAGTCCACACTCACCGCCGCCGGAATCACTGTTGGCAGTTACGTGTACATGTCTCCGGAGCAGCTTCGTTCGAGCTACCTCGCCGATGGCCGCGCAGACCTTTATGCGGTGGGTGCCCTCGCGTTCCGAATGCTCGCGGGCCGTCCGCCTTTTCAGGCGCCCAATGTTGCGGGTCTGGCGGCGCTCAAACTGCATCGGCGTGCGCCGACCCTCGCAGAAGCGACCGGTGAACCCTGGCCAGCGCCCATTGAGCGCGTTTTGGGGCGACTATTGGAGCAGGAGGCGGACCGGCGCCCGCAGTCTGCCAGCGAGGCGCTGTCGGCCTGGCAAGATGTGCGCGAGGAGTTGGCGGAGTCGCACCACTCCATCCTCGTGCGCGGACCTGCCCACCTCGCGTTTGAAAGCTGGCCGGAAGAAGAGCTCGATCGCACCGAGGTAGATGGGCCGTAGCCCCGCGAGGGGAGACGCGCAGGAAACACGTTCGCGGGCCACCGCGAGGGGCTTTCGTGTACAGTTGACGGCGAGAGGCAGAACCCATTGGACGTCACGGTCGTAGGCCGCAACAGGCTAGAAGTACGGGGCGGAACGCTTTCTGTCGTTGGCAGCAAAGCGGGGGCACACGAGCTCGTGGTCGGCGCAGAAAAGAGGGTCATTGGGCGCAACGAACAATGCGACTTGGTCCTCGAAGACAAGAAAGTGAGCGCGCTTCATTGCGAAGTTGTCGCCACTGAGCGCGGCGTTCTTGTTCGCGATTTGGGTTCACGCAACGGAACATTTTTGGGCGACGTGCGCATCGTCGACGTGTACCTCACGGGCCGCGCCACGATTCGCTGCGGTGAACGAGAACTCACGTTTGTGCCCGCCACGCCCGAGGCCGTGGACATTCCCGAGTGCGACGGATTCGGTCCCATCGTCGGTGCCAGCGCCGCCATGCGCCCCACCTTCGAAAAACTTCGCAAGGCCTCTCCAACCGATTTGACGGTGCTCATTCTCGGCGAAACCGGCACGGGAAAAGAACTCGTTGCGCAGGCGATTCACCAGGCAAGCAACCGGTCTAAAAAACCGTTCGTGATCGTCGATTGCGGCTCAATTCCCGCGAGTTTGGCGGAAAGCGTCTTGTTTGGTCATGAGCGCGGCTCGTTCACCGGGGCGGTCGACAAACGCGTTTCGCCCTTCGTCGAGGCCGACGGCGGCACCATCTTTTTGGATGAACTCGGCGAGCTTCCGCTCGATGTGCAGCCGAAACTTCTCCGCGCGCTGGCCGAGCAGCGCATCAAGCCCGTGGGGTCCAACACCTACCGCGCCGTGAACGTCCGCGTGATTGCGGCCACCCGCCGAGACCTCGTGCGCGAGGTCAACGCGGGAGGCTTTCGCTCCGACCTCTATTTTCGACTGGCGCAAGTCCGCGTCGAGGTGCCGCCGCTTCGTCAACGCGTTGAAGACATTCCGGCGATCGTGCGCAAGATGCTCCTCGACGTGGGCAAGCCCGGCGACTTCGAGCGCATGACGCACGAGTCTCTTGAGCGGCTAATGCGCCACGATTGGCCGGGAAATGTGCGGGAACTTCGCAACGTGGTGGCCGTCGCCGTCGCGTTCAGTCCGGAGGGGCCGATCGATCTCTCGCAGCACCTGCACCTGCTGTCGGTGCCCGCCGACACGCATGCCATCGCGTCGCGCACGTTCCAAGATGCCAAGAAAGAAGTGCTCAATCGTTTCGAGCGCGATTACTTCACGGCGCTCTTCGCAGAAACGAATGGGAACGTGAGTGAGATGGGCCGGCGCTCCGCGATGGAGAGGGCTCACGTGCGCAGCTACCTTCGGCGCCACGGGCTCATCGATCCGTCTCGGGGTCGCGACGACGGAGACCCGTAAGACCATGTTCGATCACGAGGAGGCGTGAGTGCGAATCGTTCGCCATATTCTTCCGGCGACAGCTGCCATTCTTGCCCTCGCATGGATGGCGCTGGTCAATGCGTGGCTCTTGATCATCCCGATTTTATTGGGGATTGCGGCGATCGTGTACCCGCGATGGAAAGCCCGCGAACGCCTCCACGAGATCATCGATCGCGGTGACGTCCGCGCACTCTTGCGCGCTTGGCGTGGCTCCGTGCCGACGATGACCCATGCCGAGACAGCCATCCCTCTGATGATCGCAACGGCGTACGCGGCATTTGGTTGGGTCGACGAGGCGCGCCGCGCCCGGGCTCACATCATCCCGGGTCTGGCCCACGAGGTCTCGCGCGAACAGCTTGAATTCATCGACGTCCTTTTGGAGGTCTACGAGGGCGACCGAGACGCCGCCCGTCATCGTGCGGAGTCGCTCGCCAAGATGCCCGTGGAAAGCGGCGGGCGAGCGGCTTCGGCACGGGTCTTGGCCGTGCGCCGAGGTCTGCTGGCCATCACGCGGGCTTTCGTTCACCAGGCGACCGCCGAAGACGCACGAGCGTTGATTGACGTGCGAATTCCCGTGCCGATCTTGATATGGCCTCTCCGCTACGCCGAGGCGATTGTCGCCGTGGACGGAGGAAATTTGGACCTCGCTCGGACGCTCCTCGCCAGCGCCCCCGCGTGGCCAGAAAACAGTGTATTCTGCACATTTCATCGCGAACTTCTGGTGCAGATTGATGGGCGATAGTTTCCGTAACTTCAGGCCTGGGTGCGCGCGTGTTGCAGGTTGACACGGCGGTCGAACCGCTGAGCGGATCGCCCTCGAGTTCGCGCATGCGTGTCGAGGAGGCCCTCGATCGGGGGCCGGAGCTGGGCCCCTATCGGTTGCTGTCGGTGCTTGGTCGGGGAGGCATGGCGACGGTCTACCGGGCCCTCGATTTGCGCCTTGGGCGCGAGGTGGCGCTGAAGTTGTTGTTGCCGCATTTGCGACGGGATCGCACCGCCATGAAGCGGTTCGTCCAAGAGGCTCGGGCGGTCGCAAAACTTCGTCACGAGGGGATTGTGGCGATCTTCGATGTGTCGGCCGAAGAAGCGGTAGAACCGTACCTCGTTGTTGAACTGGTTCGAGGAAATTCCCTGCGGGAGGCCCTGCGAAGTGGGCGGGCGATGGTCCCGGAAATCGCCGCGGAAATCGTCCTCGACGTGCTGTCGGCGCTCGACCACGCGCACGCCGCGGGCATGGTGCACCGCGACGTCAAACCGGAAAACGTTCTTCTCGAATGGGGTCAGCGCGGCGAGGCTGGGGTTCGCGTGAAGCTCGCAGACTTTGGCATCGCGAAGTTCGTTGGCCAACAGACCGTCACGAGCACGGGCGACCTCGTGGGCAGTCCCGCGTACATGGCGCCGGAGCAGCTGGAAGGCGCCGCGATCGATGCGCGCGCCGATGTGTTCGCTGTGGGCGTCTTGTTTTATGAATGCGTCACGGGTCGACGTCCTTTTGAAGGCGAAGGCGCCGCTCAGGTGATTCGCCAAATCATCTCCGGTCAATTTGCGCCCGCCGAGGAGACTCTTCCCGCAGTGGGTTCGCGATGGAGCCAGGTCATCGCGAAGGCGCTCACGCACGATCCCTCCGACAGATTTTCTTCCGCGAGCGCCATGGGCGATGCGCTGCGCGAGGAACGAAGGCGCACCACGAACGACGGAATATCGTATTTGGAGGCGTGGCTCCGCGACGCAAATGCAGCAAATACACTGGCTTCAGACGCTGCACGGGGCGCACTGCTGGTCTTGGCGCGGCGCGCGACTTCCGCGGAAGATCCCGTCGCGCGGGCCGCAGACCTCAATCGCCTGCTCGCGATCTCGCCCGCCGATCCGGAAGTCTTGTCGTTGCTGATGCACCGCCGGCGTCGTGACCAATGGCGGCACGCGGTGCGAATCGTGGCCGCCGGGGTGGCCCTCGTTCTGGCGTCGGTTTTCCTCGTGACGTGGGAGCCTGCTCACACCGCGGCCGAGGGTGCCGCGACATCCGTTCGCGTGGCCTCCGCCCCGCTGCCCGACGTGCCCACCGATGCACCGGATTCGCCCGCGCCAGTGGCCGCAGCCGAGGGAACGTCCGCCCCGAACGCACCAATCCCAGCGGCAGCGAGCCCCGTGCCAGAAGTGCCCAAACTCACCGTTCGTGAGGGCCTCAAAGGGCAGCGACTCCTCCCCCCCGTGGACAAGAATCACCAGGAAATTGGCAAGGAACGACGCGTTTTCATTGAGAGCCTGCAACCGCCTTTCGGGGTATCGGTTCGCATCGACGACGGCGACACCGTTCCTGTCTCCGAAGGTGCCACGCTCGTCCTCGGGGCTGGCAAGCACAAGCTGCACTTTGCATGCAAATCAGATGCATGTATTCCGCACGAAGAGATGCTGCGCGGGCCCGAGACCGGAACCCGTTTGCGGATAGCCTTGCGCATTCGGGCGGCGCGGTTGCGCATCTTGGCAGCGCCCGATCGGCACTTCCAGTTGTTGGAATTGCCCGGGGTGCAACTCCGACTGAGCGACGACACCGAGGTGCCGATGAGCGGCAGCCGCACGACGGTGCACCTCGTCGATACGGCAAGCGGAAAAAAAACCTCTGTGATGCTGACCGCGGGCGTCGTGACGACGGTCAGCCCCGAGTAAATTTGCTGGAAATAGCCTACAAGCGCGGCAACACGCGTTCGATGGAACCGATGTGTTCGTTGAGGCGGAATCGCGCGACGGAAGCCCTCGGTTCCGGCACCAGCAGGTACCCACCACTGAGCTCGCCGTAGGGGTAGTAGTGGCCGCGCACGGTCTCGATGGAGCCGTCGGTGTGATCGAAGCTCACGCTTGTTAGCCCGCTCTCGGGCTCGCTCTCGAGGTCGACGCTGCTCCCCCACGCGAGGGTGCCGTCAGGCTTCACGTCGACGAATCGGTAACGGGTGAGCGCGTGGCTCATGTTGTGCTCACGAGGCGCCGCGGTGTTCACCGACCGAATGCGCGAAAAGAGCTTTCCGAAGGTAAAATCGCTGACAAATGCGGGGTCGCAGTAACCCATGAAATCGAAATTGCGCGCCGGGTCGATAAGGAAGCGACTGAGGATGTCCCAGCCCCAAAGACCGATGGTTGCGACGTTTCCGTGTTCCGCGTGATTGACAACGTAAGACGACGGATAGGCGGGGTCTGGGCCGTCGGCGCCGCAGCCTTGGGAGTGCGGTCGACCATGGGCGTGACCGACTTCGTGAAGGGCTGTGCCTTCCGCGAGGCCCATATAGCCGAGGCCCACGCTGACCCGTTGGCTGAAGTCGGCGGGGTTGGAAATGAGGCCACTCAACCCGGCGACGCATCCTTGTGAGCAAAAAGCCACGTCGGTGGCCGTCGGATTGAACGCGAGATAATAGTACACGTCGCTCGTCGGGCGGTCTTGGGCCCGGAGCTGAATGCCCGCTTGGAGAATTTGTGAGAAGCCCGTTCCCGATGACCCGATGGTGGACGCCCACGTGTAAGGCGCACGCGCCGTGACCTCGACGCTCGCCACGGGGTAGTGCTTCATGAACAGCGATCGGTACTTCTCGAGCGCCGCGGCGCTTGTATCTGGAACGCGGCCTGATCCATCGCCCGTGTACTTGACGGGAACAATGACGACGCGAAGGCGCTGGCCGCCGGTTAGCGCACCGAGTGCGACGTCGCCGGAGCTTGGAAAAAGACTGCGAGAACGATCGCCGGTCGCGGGGGTTGCAGCGGCGTCGTAGAGCTTCACGGACCAGCGCAGATCGGCGGTGACTTCGGTTCCTGCGAGATCGAAATTGAATGTGGAAGCGAACAACGCATCGCTCGACGTCGCGCTCACGCTTTTGGTGTCCGCGCGCGTGTACGTGACCCCGCCCGAGGTCACTGTGAGCTCCGCACGCAGCGCGCGAGAACCGCCCGTGGGCGCGACGTAAACGCGAAGCAGCAATGGGCGCCCGACGACCACCGGGGCCAGGCGCGATGTGGTAGCAACCCCGGAAATTGCCAAGCTTACCTTGATACCCTGAAACGCTGCAATCTCCGTAATGGTGACGGCCGCGGCCACGCTTCCCGTGGACGGCGTGACATTCGTTCCCGGAGGCGTGACGGGCGTGATGGTGCCCGCATCAACGGTCGGTGTTCCCGCGTCTGGGCGTGGTGTTCCCGCGTCTGGGCGTGGTGTTCCCGCGTCTGGGCGAGGTGTTCCCGCGTCTGGGCGAGGTGTTCCCGCGTCGACTGGGGCCGCTCCAGCGTCGACGGGCTCCTCGAGGGCCGGCTCGGGCGTTGGTTCGGGAGTGGCACCCTCCGCGGGAGCGCCCTCGTCGGGGGACGTTCCGCCGCAGCCTAGAAGAAATGAGAGCGAGCAAAAAGCGAGAGCAGTCGAGAAAGTTGAGCGCATAGAATCCTCGTTGCCGCGTGTTCTGATGCGCCCGGGCCCGAAAGCCAACGGGCATCCGTCCAGTGGTGTTGGATTTCGCAAATGCGGTGTAACAATCCGCGCCGATCGCACCGCCTGGCACCCGGCGCTGGTCCCCGGTGACGGCGAAAAGTTGTCAGCCCGCGAGGAGATTTTTGGCGATAACGAGGCGCTGGACTTGAGCCGTTCCCTCGTAAATTTGCAGGAGTTTGGCGTCGCGCAGAAGTTTCTCGACGGGGTACTCTTTCACGTAACCGTTGCCGCCAAAGATCTGAATGGCGTCGAGGGAAGACTGCACGGCGGCATCGGCGCCGAAAGCCTTTGCGTAGCTTGAATGAATGGGGTTCCGAATTCCGTTGTCGAGGGCCCACGCCGCCTTGCGAACCAAGAGGGTGGTTGCCTCGAGGCGAATGCCCATTTCGGCGATCATGTGTTGGACCAACTGGTGCTGCGCGATGGGCACGCCGAAGGTCTTGCGCTCTTTGGCGTAGGCCACGGATTCGTCGAGGCAGCGGCGCATGATACCCACCGCGAGGGCGCCAATTTCGGGCCGCGTTTGATTGAACGTTTCCATGGCGAGTTTGAAGCCATGGCCCGGTTCCGCGAGCACGCGATCGGCGGGAACGTGCACGTCTTCGAGGGTGACTTGCGCCGTGTCGCTGGCGCGTTGCCCGAGCTTGTCTTCGTGCTTGCCCGGCGTGACGCCGGACTGGTCGCGGTGAACGATGAACGCGCCGATGCCCTTGTGCCGCAGATCCGCGTCAATCGTGGCGAAGATGACGTAGAACGACGCGTGGTTGGCATTGGTGATCCAAGCCTTGGTGCCGTTCAGCACGTAGCTGCCGTCGGTCTGCTTGATCGCCTTGCACTGCATGCCCGCGACGTCGCTGCCCGCGGCAGGTTCCGTCGTGGCGTAGGACGCCAACACGGGTTCGCTCGTCAGCCACCCGAGGTATTTCTTCTTCTGCGCTTCCGTACCGCCGAGCTTGATCGGCGTGAGCGCCAGCGTATTTGCTGTCAGCGAGGTCTGTATGCCCGCGCACGCGTACGCCAGTTCTTCGGTGATCATGCACGACTCCACATCTCCCAAGCCGGCACCACCGTAATCAGGCGAAACCGTGGGATTGACCAGGCCAATCTTCCACGCTTCTTCGAAAACCTCGCGCGGGAAGCGCGACAAGCGATCGCACTCGGCGGCGATGGGCGCAATTCTCTCTTTGGCGAAGCGCCGAGATACGTCGATGAGGGCCTGTTGCTCTTCGGTTACCGTGAAATCGAACATCGAACGCTCCGCTGCTATCTGGGTGTAAACTGCAAGTAATTATGCGTATAATGCAAGTAACGTCGTGTAGAGTGCATGTAACGTGGTGCCGAACGCTGATTAGCGTCGGCGGCGCGCTGCACGCTTCTCGGCCTCTTCGCGAGCCGCACGAGACCCCATCACGTAGCCGAGAACCATCCCGACGAGGAGCATGCCGGGGATGAAAAGGAAGTGAGCAGGGCCCGGGGCCTCGATGGTCATGGCGCGTTGCGAATGCGGGCTTCGAGGTCAACGAGCTTGGCCTCTAGGCGGCCATGAGACCTCCATTGGGCAGCCAAAAAACCAAACAAAATGAGCCACATAACCGCGTAGGCCTCGACCAGCAAGACTTCTCCGCTCCGCGTTTCTTGCGCGCCCTCCGAGGCCTGAAATGAGGTGGCGCGATCGTCTGGAAGTTTCTCTTGAGTTTCTTGCATTATGCATTCTCGTTGAGGAGGTTTCGGTCCCACGCTTCGTCTTCCGCGGCCGACACCCGGCGCTGAAGGAGCTCGCCGCGGACGCGCACCCAAAGGAGAGCGAAGGCGAAGAGAGTGAAGGCGACGAAGCTCACGGACAGCGCCATTCGCATCGCGGGGTGCGCGAGGCCGCCGCCCTTGCCGGTGATGACCGTCGGATGTTGGCCGCTCCAGCGCTGCACCGACCAGTGAATGACCGGAAGATTGGCGGCACCGAGGATGCCAAGGGCTGCGGCAAAACGTTTCTCGCCGTCACCGCCGCCTGCAAAATTCCTCAGCACCAAGTACGCGACGTAGACGAGCACGCTGAGGAGAGACGTCGTGAGGCGAGGGTCCCAGGTCCAATAATGGCCCCACGCTTTTGCCGCCCAGAGCGGCCCCGTGGTGAGGACTACCGCGCCGAAGAGCACGGCCATTTCGGCCCCGGCCTTCGCGAAGGCATCGGCGGTTTCGCTGGGATTCAGCAGGTAGGCCACGCTGCCTCCAAAGCAGGCCGCAGCCCCAAGATACATGGCGTATGCGCTTGGTACGTGTATGTAGAAAATCTTCTGAACGATCCCCATGGTTTTTTCGACCGGGGCCGCAAAAAAAACAAGATGAAACGTGGACACAAAGGCGAGCGCCGAAGCCGTGAGGGCGAGCGCAAACAGCACGGAGCGACGGTCCATCATGTTTCGCTAGTGCCGCGAGGCTCTCGGTTCAAGTCTCGCGAATCCCCGGCGAACGTTGGACGTCGGCCCCGAGCGCTTTCTCCCAGCTCTCGACGTACCCGAGGGCCATGCGTTCCGCGCGGCAGTCGTGGATGCGCGCCCGCCCACGCGCCACAAGCTTGGTCCGCAGATCAGCGTCGTCCATTAAGCGCAAGACCGCGGACGCACTTTCTTGCGAATCATCCGGCGACACCGTTAGCGCCGAATCTCCCGCCACCTCTTCGGCGCCGCTCCCCGCCGCAACTACCACCGGGCAGCCCACAGCCATCGCTTCCGCGACGGAAAGCCCAAAGCCCTCGATTCGACTCAAAAAAAGATGCGCCGTGGCTCGACGGAATAGCGCCGTAAGCTGCTCTTTATCGACGAATCCTAAGAGGTGCAATTGATCGGCCACCCCCTCTTGTTCCGCCAATGCCCGAACCGCGAGCTGATGCTTTTCTTCCAAAAAACCGGCCCAAACGAGGGGCATTGCGCGACCTCGACGCCCAAGTTCCGCGAGGGTTGCCATCATTCCCTCGGCGTTTTTTCGGCGGTCGGCCCCACCCACATAGAGAAGAAATGGGCCGGACGGAAGCGGCAACGCCGCCAAAAGGGCCTGATCCACGGCCGCATCGGCGGTCTCAAACCAGCGCGAACCATTCAAACCGAGCGACACCACATCCACGCGGGAAGCCTCAGGCCTCACGAGTTCCATTAAATCGCGCTTGGTTCGTTCAGATATACACACAATACGCGCAGCGCGCCCGAATCGCCATCGGGCCTCTGCCCTGGTTTTCGCCAGCTCAATGGGCCCGGATAGGTAGTCCGCTGGAAACCGTAGGGGAATAAAGTCGTAACAGGTGACTGAGCGCGGAATACGATCGAACAAAGGCGTACCAAAGGCCTCCATTTGATGAAGAAGCTGAAATCCGCTGACAGCAAATGGAATTCGCAGGCGCCTGCCCATCAACAGCGGCACATTGCCACCGATAGGGCCCGGCCCATTTTTCGCAATCGCCTCCGCGAGGTCATGGGTGACGACCGGACCACCAAATGTGGAAATACCCTGGAGAACGCTGATACTCAAGCGCTCTCGCCACTGGTCTCGGGTCGCGAAGAGGCCCTCCAGCAGGGTGGACGTCACCTGGCCGATCCCGCGCGTTCCGCTGTAACCGGTCAGGCAGGTCGCATCGAGGAGGACGCTCCGCAGGTCGCTCTTACTCACCCGCATTACACTCTGTATGCCCTATGTATAGGGGCCTCGGGCCTTGCAGCGTCTCGTCTTGCACAGCCTCCATCTAGTACGAAAAGCGGCAGGAAAACCAGTACAATAGCAGCGTGACGTGACCTCGGGCGGCGCGACGATGGCCGCGGCCCATTTGCTGGCGGAAGATGGACCGCATAAACCGTTCCCCCCGACTGCAAGGCGCGCTAAGCGAATCGCATGTTCTCCCGCGCGGTATCACGCCTGGTCGACGGAGTCGGCCGCCACCCGTTTGCGGTTCTCGCCGCGACCTTTGTCTTGATGGTCGCGAGCTGGATTTACGCGTCAAAGCTCGAATTGCGCTCCGATTTTTTGGAACTCTTGCCCCGAGACAGCCCCGGTTTCCTGGCCTACGAACACCAGCTTGGCCGCGTCGGCGGCGGCTCGTCGTTTAACTTTGTCGTCGAATCGCCAGACCCGGCTGCGAATCGCAAATTTATCGACGCTCTGGCCGTTGCGCTGGAAACGCAGAAAACGGCGAATGCGGTCTGCGTCGCGCGGTGTACCGACGACGATTGCAAGGCGGCGTGCGGCCCAAACTACGTGACCTACCTCGAGGCCGGCTCGAAAGAGGTTCACGAGTTTTTCAAGAAATCAAAGTGGCTGTACGCTTCCATCGAAGAGCTCGAAGAGGGCGATCGTTCGCTCGATGAGCAAATTGCCTTCCAAAGCGGCCTTGTCGCGGACTTCGGCGCCGACGACGAGTCCGCCGAAAAGGGGGGCGAACAGCGCGCCATGGCCCCTGCCTCGGGCCCTGGCACGGGCGCTGAAGTCCCGAAGAAAAAGTCGGCGTTGGGCCTCGACGAACAGCACGCGCGCTGGGAAAAAGCCTCAAAAAAGTACGACGACTTTCCCACGGGCTATTTTGAGACCGACGACGGAAAGCGCGCGGCCCTGCGCGTCGTGACGAGCGCCTCGGGCACCGGCGGTTCGAGCGGCGATGTATTTCTTGCGCAAATGGATGCGGTCGTCAAATCGTTGAATGCACCCTCGTTTCACGAGGCAATGCGCGTCGGTTTCGCTGGCGACATTCCCAATGCCAAGGAGGAAAAAGATTCAATCACGAGCGAAGCTGTGGGAACCGTGCTGCTGGCGTCGGCCCTCTCTCTGGCCGGAATCGTCTTCTATTTCCGCTCGCTCTCTTCGCTCGTCATCGTGTTTGTCCCCGTTTTGTTCGGGGTGGGCGCTTCGTACGCGTTTGCGACGGCTACTTTTGGTTACGTCAATACGGCGGGGGCATTCCTAGGCGCGATTATTATTGGAAATGGAATCAATTATCCCATTGTTCTCTTGGCCCGCTACCGGGAGTTTCGCGCCCGGGGTATGGGCGGCGAACAGGCTCGACGCGAGGCCGTTCTGAACGCATTTCGCGCCGAACTCGTTGGCGCTGCCGTCGCGGGCATTGCCTATGGCTCATTGACCGTAACGAGCTTCCGGGGTTTCTCTCAATTCGGGGCCATCGGATTTGTGGGTATGTTTCTCGTATGGGCCTCAATCGTCCCCTTGGTTCCGGCGCTCATCGTCGCGCTGGAGAGATTGCAGCCGTTCCTGCCGCGTTTTCTCAGGGATCGTGACCCAAGCTTGCCCGCGGTTCAGCACGAGGGCCGTGTCGTCGAGGCCGTGGCGCGGGCGACCCAAAGGTTTCCGAAGCTCTTTGTCGGGGCAGCGCTCCTGACGGCGGCCGCGGCCATTGTACGTATCCCGTCGTACCTAAACGATCCGTGGGAATACAACTTCCACAATCTCGGGTCCAAGTCCACGCGGCAGTCCGGGGCGGGCGAGTGGTCCACCAAGTGCGACGAGGTGTTTCGCGGCAAACAAGATGTCTCCGGCGTGCGCATGTTGGCCGACACCGCCGAGCAGGTTCCGCTGCTAAAAGCCAAGATTTTCGCGAACGATAATGCTGACCCCGAGGGGCCGCTTATCAAGAAACTTATCACAATTGACGAGTTTCTACCGGGCACGACAGAAGAGCAGGCCGCCAAACTCGAGGTGTTGGAGCGGATGCGCGACCGACTGACGCCGAGGGTTTTGGCAAGCCTAAAAGCGGATGAGCGCAAGCGCGCGGAGGAGATGATTCCGCCCGCGAACCTGCACGAACTCCGGGGCAAAGACTTGCCGGCGTTGATTCGCCGAAGATTCGAGGAAAACGATGGGCGCATCGGCACGCTATTTTATGCGCAATACCGGCCGAATGTTTCGCAGGGAAATGGGCGGCTGGCCCTTCGCCTCGCGAAGTCCATGGACAACATCATGCTCGACGACGGCACTCTTGTGCGCACCGCGAGTCGCGCCAGTGTGTACGCGGCGATGATTCGTTCGATTCGAACCGACGGCCTTCTCGCGACGGGCACGTCTTTCCTGGCGGTTGTCGCGGTGGTCCTCGTCGCAACCCACAGCCTTCGCGGCGCGTTTTCGGTGGTTGCGGCTCTGGTATTGGGCGTCATTGTCACCGTTGGCTGGGCGGCGGTCATTGATCTAAGGCTAAACTTTTTAAACTTTATCGCCCTTCCGATTACGTTTGGAATTGGTTGTGAATACCCCTTCAATATTTACGACCGCTCGCGTATTCTCCTGGGAAATGTCACAGATGCTGTGAGGCGATCCGGCGGAGCCGTGATGCTTTGCAGTTACACCACAATCATCGGTTATGGATCGCTCACCATTTCGGACCAACAGGCCGTGGCGTCTTTTGGAAGCTTGGCGGTCGTCGGCGAACTGGCTTGCGTGACCATGGCGATGTTGTTTCTTCCCTCGCTTCTCCACTTGCTGGGGCCCGCGAAGGGCGGGGCGACGAAGGTTTGACCATGAAGAGCGCCCCATTGACCCCGGCCTCTGCCATTCCCCGCATGATTCACCAAACGTGGAAAACGGCTGAAGTGCCGCCACGTTTTCTGGGGTTCGTCGAGTCTTGGAAACGGCATCATCCGGGCTGGACGTACAAACTGTGGACCGACGCGGACAACGACGCATTTGTTTTGAAACACGCGCCCGAGTTTTTAGGAACATTTCGTGGCTATCGAAGTGGCATTGAGCGGGCCGACGCGATTCGCTATTTGCTGCTGCTGCATGAGGGCGGCGTTTACGCGGACCTCGATTTCGAGTGCTTGGCACCTCTCGATTCGGTGCTTCAGGGCCATCGTTTGGTCCTTGGTACGGAGCCACACATTCACGCGCATCGTCTGCACGGGCGCACTCGGTTGGTGTGCAACGCGGTGATGGCAGCGGCACCTGGCCACCCGTTTTGGCCGCACCTTTTGAAGGAGCTTGTGGCAAGGGCTGCGAGCTCGCGCGGCGGCGACCCGGTCGAGAGCACCGGGCCGAAGGTTCTCGATGACGCCCTCGGCACATGGCGAGGCGAGGCCGTATTTGTAACGAACCCCGATGTTTTCTACCCGCTGCCGGATGTAGAGAGTCCGTCGTTGCAGTTAAGTGCGAAAGAGCGAACCTATTTTCGCACAATGGCTGAACACCGCACTTACCCCAAGCAAACCGTCGCCGTCCACCATTGGTCTCATACGTGGATAAAGGCCCAGGGCTTTAGGGAGCAAAAGAACCGCTTATTGGGGCGAATGACGGAGTGGGTGATGGCGCTGCGCGGGCGTATTACCATCGACGAGGTGCTGCGGCCCGAGCGTTACGGCGTAGCGTTTCCCGAAGAGGCCTTTCGCCCGAGGCCGGAACGCGTGTCGGCGTATGAAGCTGAACTTGCCCAGGCTAAGTTGATTGGACGGGAGCGAAGGATTGTCTTCGCTGTTTTGGTGCACAATCGTATTGATCTTATTCCCGTGCTTCGCCGACGCATTGAGCATTTGGGCGAATCCTTCGCCGACTGGTCGATTGTTGTTTACGGCCTGGATTCCACGGACGGCACCGCGGAAGCGCTGAAGTCGTGGGCGGAGCAGGAACCACGCGTTATCCTTCCGGCGACCGTGACGTTGGAAGCCACGGGTATTGCGCGTATTGCAATGCTCCGTAACTGCCTTCTCGATTCGGCGGAAATGCTCGCGGACGTTGACGCTGTGGTGATGCTGGATGGCGACTTGGCAGGCCCGGTGAGCCGCGATGGCCTCGTTCGGGCCGTCGCGCGCCTCGGCCAGGCCGACCGCACGGCGTGTGTCAGTGCGTACGGGGTTAACAACTACGTGGGCCTGGATCGGCCCGTTCCATTTGTGGGGTTTGCTTACTACGATACGTTCGCTTTTCGTGTGGAACATCAGGAGCGGAGAGGCGATTGGGATGTGCGGTCTCGGTTTTTCGACGTCCGAAGAGGCGACAGCCCGATTGCCGTTGACAGCGCGTTTGGCGGCTGTGCGGTTTACGACGCGAATGCCGCGCGAGGACTTCGCTACGAGACGTCGGGGGATGATTGCGAACACGTGTCTCTGCACCGCCGCTTGCGGCAGCTCGGTTTCGTCGTCCTCGTGGATCCTTCGTTTCTCCTGCTTTCTGGGAGGCAAGGGCATCACGAGGGGGTTGAAACCCTGTAGAAGTGACGGGCGAGCGCAGGCGATGCATTCGTTTATGAGCAAAGAGTAAGAAAGCGCCCAATGTCCAGGCCAGCCCGCGTGCTATTTGATGCAACCGCCCTCGTTGGTTACAGCGGAACCAGAGGAATTGGTCAGATGGTGTCCGCCCTACTTTTGGGCATGGAGGCCACACGGGCCGAGTGGGAGGGGCAGCTCGATATTACCGTTTTATGCGCGCTGTCACCGTTTGGTAATTCGGTTGTATCCAGCGATTTGACCCAATGCGTGGAGGCCGCGCGGCGTTCTCCGCGGGCCAGTGAACCCTCGTTGGCGTTCGCCCGAAGGCTTCACCTGAGCCGCGCGGCGGCGGGATTTGACCTCGTGTACCAGCCGGAAGCCCTGGGCACGCCTCTTTGGGACGCGGTTCCCCGGGTGGTGACCTGTTACGACATGATACCGCTCCGAATGCAGGGGGATTATCTTCCTATTCCGGGTCAGGCAGCGATGGCGCGTATGGCGGCCCGCCGCCGATTTCGCACGCCCACCGGCGTCGTGTGTATCTCGAATCGAACGCGCGACGACCTGTTATCCATTGTGGGGGTTTCTCGGGAAAGTGTATGTGTTGTGCCGTGTGGCATTGAGTCCCGGCGCTGGGCGCGTCCGTTGCCCGTCCCCGAACAGGAAGTATTGTTAAAAAATTGGGGACTCCAGGGCCGGCCATTTCTTGTTTATGCGGGCGCCGCGGATGCCCGCAAGAACGTGGCCGGTATGATGCGAACCGTACGGGAGCTGGCGGAGCGCGGAACGCCCACGGACTTGGCGTGGGCCGGCGGTCTTGAGCGCGTTGCGAGGCAGCAGGTCCTCCGGGCGGCGCGCGAAGCGGGCGTCGCGGACCGCGTGCGGCTCCTGGGATTTGTCGCAGATTCCGACATGCCAACGCTGTTTCAGCGGGCGGCGGCACACCTGTTTCTAAGCCGCCTCGAGGGCTTTGGCCTCACGGTTTTGGAGGCTTTGGCGGCGCGGTGTCCGGTGGTTGTCGCCGAGGGCAGTGGCGCGGACGAAGCGGGTGGAGATGCGGTTCTGCGCGTCGGCCCAGACGACCCGAAGGCGGCGGCGGACGCGGTGATTTCGCTGTTAAATAGTCCGACGAAACGCGAGCAACTTCGCGAACTTGGGGTAGCGGTGGCCGCGCGGTCAACGGCGGAGGTGATGGCGCGAGGCTACGTCGACGCGTGGCAGTCCACTTTGCGCCAAACACGAGCGAAGTAAGCCCGCCCGCCGCGGGTGATTCATTGCCAACACACGGGGATTAGCCCGGAATATCTTTGCGGGCGGCTTCGGCCAATCGGCCCACCAAGTCTTTGAGGAGCTCGTCGTCGGGGCCCTCCACCATGATCCGCAGCTTGGGCTCGGTGCCGGACCAGCGAATAAGCACGCGGCCCTCGCTGCCGAGGCGCTTTCGGACCCGATCGGCCTCGCGGCCCAGCAGTGGCATGGCCTCCAACGGGCGGCGCTCACGAAGTGTGATATTTTCCAGCAGTTGGGGCAGGCGCACCATGGCGCTGCGGGCCAGTTCGCTGACCGGCTTGCCCGTGCGTACGAGCAGTGCGAGAACCTGCAGCGCGCCCACGATGCCGTCTCCGGTGGAGGCATGGTCCAAAAACACGATGTGTCCGGATTGTTCGCCGCCCAGATTGGCACCGCGTTGCCGCATGGCCTCGACGACGTAGCGATCTCCGACCGCGGTGCGTACGAGTTCAATGCCCTTGGCGTTAAGGGCGCGCTCAAGGCCCAAATTGCTCATAACCGTTGCGACGACGATGTTATTTCGCAATTCGCCGGCCAAACGCATCTTTTCGGCGCACATGGCCATGACCACGTCGCCGTCGATGATCTGGCCGGTTTCGTCGACAAGAATGAGGCGGTCGGCGTCGCCATCGAGGGCTATTCCCAGGTGGGCACCCCGTTTGACCACCTCGGCGCGGACGTGGTCTGGGTGCAGCGCGCCGACGCCGGCATTGATATTGGTGCCATTCGGTTTAACACCAATGGCGGTGACCTGGGCGCCCAGTTCGCTAAAGACAAGGGGCGCAACTTTGTAAGCGGCACCGTGGGCGGCGTCAACAACCACGCGAATTCCATCGAGGGTCAGTTCGCGAGGAAATGTATTCTTTGCGAAAACAATGTACCGGCCTCGCGAATCTTCAAGTTTCTCTGCGCGACCGATGCTTGGCCCCGTGCGCCGCGCTCCGAGACCGGCGGGATGCTGCATTAAAGCCTCAATCGCCAATTCGGTTTCGTCCGCAAGCTTGAAGCCGTCGGAACCGAAAATCTTGACGCCATTGTCGCCAAAGGGATTGTGACTCGCACTAATCACAATGCCCGCGTCGGCACGCATGGAGACCGTTAAGTGAGCAATGGCGGGCGTCGGAAGTGGCCCACACAGAATGACGCGACCACCCATCGAGCAAATGCCGGCCGCAATGGCTGTTTCGAGCATATATCCCGACAGCCGCGTGTCTTTTCCGATCACAATTCGAATGGGGTGGCTCTTGCCTTGACCGACCAGAAAGGTGACCGCGCGGCCCAGGGCGAGGGCGCTTTCGGGGGTCATGGCACCTTCGTTGGCCAAGCCGCGAATGCCATCGGTACCAAAGAGATGACGCTCGGCGGCTCGGGCTGGGGCTTCTTTTAATGCGGTCTTGCGCGCGGGCATGGGGAAATCTCTCAGTCGCGAAAGTTTTGAAACTGAAGTTCTACGTCGAGATCGGCCTCGCGCAAAAGTGCCATCGTTGCCTGCAAATCGTCGCGGGCCTTGCCCGTAATGCGCACCTGGCCGTCTTGGATCGACGCCTGGACTTTGAGCTTCGCGTCTTTGATCTTGCCGACGATGATCTTGCCCTTTTCGCCCTCAATTCCTTCCTTGACTTTCACCAAGATACGTGTGGTCTTGCCGGTGGTCTCGGGTTTTTGCGGATCGAGGTACTTCAGGCTTACCTTGCGCTTGGCGAGTTTTTCTTGAACAACGACCCAGGCGGCCTTCGCGCGCTCTTCGGAGTTGGCGCGAATGAGCAGGCCGTCTTTGTTTTTCTCGGCGGTCGCCTCGGTTCCTTTGAAGTCGAACCTCTGTTCAAGCTCTTTGGAGGCTTGATTAAGCGCGTTGTCGACCTCACTCCAGGGAACCTTGGACACGACGTCAAAGCTTGGCATTTTGCTGCTCGGGGAAAGTGTTGAAACGCTGCGAGGTGAAGTCGCAGGGGCCATCCTATAGCGCAACCGGCGGGTCGCGCGGGAGACCGAGAAGGACCGATCGCGCTTCGCCGACGACGTGCAAACTTCCGGTCACGAGCACAAGGCCGGCGGGGCCCGCCAGCGTCCGAGCCTCGGCCAAGGCTTCGGCCATCGAATGCGCATGAAACCCTGGAAAAACCAGGGAAAGCTCTTCGCACGAAGCGGCCCGTCGCCCGGCCGGGGCAAGGTAAATCCGCGACGCCACGACGCCCGCGAGGGCCGTCAGCGTGGTGCGCCAATCTTTGTCACCCATGGCCCCGAAGACCGCAGCCCGTGGGTGAAGACCCTCCGAGGCGAGGGTTGCGAGGAGCGCCCGCATCCCCGCCTCGTTGTGCGCGCCGTCGAGGAGCACGGGGCCCTCGGGCGTTGCCAACAGCTCGAAGCGCCCGGGCCACTTTGCCGTGCGTAAACCCTCGGCGCACGCCCGCGGAGACAGCCCCGCCAGCTCTCCCAAACGCAGCGCAACCTGTGCATTCTGCACCTGATGCGCGCCGCGCAGACTCAGCGAAAGCGTGTCCGAAACCGGCGCGTCACAGGCCTCCAAAATCCGCGCACCTCGCTCGTTTGCCACGCGGTAAGCGGCCTCGCGCGCCTCCAATGCGAGGGCCGGTCCGAGCACAAAGGGTCGCCCCCTTTTCGCCACATGCGCCTTATCGCTTGCGATTTTTGCCAGGGTATTTCCTAGGTATTCGCAGTGATCGAGACCCACCGATACAAGCGCGCTCGCGACGGGCTCGGGCACGACATTGGTCGCGTCGAGGCGCCCGCCAAGCCCCACTTCGACGATGGCCAAGTCAACGTGGGCATCGCGAAACGCCAAAAAAGCGGCGAGCATCGCGGCCTCAAAAAACGTGAGGAATACACGCGTATCGATGGCCCGTTCCAGAACGTCGGCCAGGGAACCGTCGGCGAGAGGCGCGCCGTTGAGGCGAATTCGCTCAGAAAAACGCGATAGATGGGGCGAGGTCGTCATGCCCACGCGCAGGCCTGCCGCGAGGGCCATCGCCTCGACCATCGCGCAGGTTGAGCCCTTGCCGTTGGTGCCCGCAACGTGAATCACGGGAAAGGCGCTCTCCACATGCCCATGCAGACTGCACGCTTCTTCCATGGCTGCGAGGCCAGGTTTCATGCCGCCGGGCGCCAATGCGTAGAGCCGACGAAGAGCCAAAGCGAGGCGCTGCTCGTCTGCGCTCATCCCACTTCGCGGGCGGTGTGGGCTTGCAGATGCGACAGCAACACACTGAATTCATTGCGCATTTGGCTTCGCGCAAGAATGCGGTCGACGAGGCCGTGCTCAAGGAGAAATTCGGCCCGCTGAAATCCCTCGGGGAGTTTTTGGCGGATCGTTGTTTCGATCACGCGCGCTCCCGCAAAGCCGATGAGCGCGCGCGGTTCGGCGATGTTGACGTCGCCGAGGAACGCAAACGACGCGGCCACTCCGCCCGTGGTGGGGTGGAGCAGCACGCTCAAAAAGGGCAAGCCCGCGCCGCGATGCCGCTCTTGCGCGGCCACCGCTTTCGCCATTTGCATGAGCGATAGAATGCCCTCTTGCATGCGGGCGCCGCCGGATGCCTGAAGGAGCACGACGGGCAGACGCCGCTCTTTCGCGCCCTCGAAAAGCCTGGCAATTTTCTCGCCAACAACCGACCCCATGGAGCCGCCCATGAACGAAAAAAAGAACGCGCCGTAGGCGATGGGGCGGCCGTCGATGGACGCGAGTCCGGTGTCGATGGCGTCGTTCGCCCCGGTGTTTCGTTGGGCTGCCGCGAGACGCTGCGGGTAGGTCTTTCCGTCGGTAAATTCCAGGGGATCGCACGCCACGAGGTTGGCGTCCCACTGCTCCAACTTGCCGTCGTCGAGGAGAAGATCACGCCAACGAGACGGTGCCAGTTTGTGGTGATGCTCGCACTTCGGGCACACCTCAAACGTTGCCGCGAGGGCGTCGGTTTCCAGCGTTTCGTCGCAACCGTCGCACTTGCGAAAAAGGCCCTCGCCGAGAGTCTTTTTTTCCTTCGCTGAGCCACCCAAGCGGCGTTTTTCGGGCCACGTCATCGGTATTCCTGGAACTATACGGTTATAGTCTTGAGCTCGGGGTCGATGAGGAGGGTGGGCTCCGTCAGCTCTTGAACCTCGCGGGCGGTGAGGCCAGGTGCCACCTCTCGCAGCACCAGGCCGGCGCTGGTGACGTCGATGACGGCGAGGTCGGTGATGATGCGGTGCACGACCCCGAGGCCCGTCAGGGGGAGGTTGCACGCGTTTAAAATCTTCGGGCTCCCTTTGGCGGCGTGGTCCATTGTGACGACCACGCGCTTGGCCCGGGCGACGAGGTCCATCGCGCCGCCCATGCCCTTGACCATCTTGCCGGGGATCATCCAGTTGGCCAGATCGCCCTTTTCGGAAACCTGCATTGCCCCGAGAATTGCCAGGTCGATGTGGCCTCCGCGGATCATCGCGAAGGAGTCGGCGCTTGAAAAAATGGCCGACCCCGCAAGCATGGTGACCGTCTCTTTTCCGGCGTTGATGACGTCGGGGTCTTCGGTTCCAGCCACAGGGTAGGGGCCAATGCCGAGGAGGCCATTTTCGCTTTGGAGAATAACCTCCACGCCTGCGGGAATGCAGTTCGCCACCAGCGTAGGAATGCCGATGCCGAGGTTCACGTAGAAGCCGTCTTGGAGCTCCTGCGCCGCCCGCATGGCGATTTGCTCGCGCGTGAGGCCGCGTTGCGTTCTGTTTGGGGCACTCATGGTTTTCTCAGCTCGGCTTTCTCAGCGCGCGTCGGAGGCGGTAGATGGGCGAGGGTCGGGGCGCGTCGTGCGTCGCTCGATGCGCTTTTCGAAGCGTGTGCCGACGACCACGGCATGCACGTAAATTCCAGGCGTGTGGACGTGATCCGCGTCCAGCGCGCCGGGCTCCACAAGTTCCTCGACCTCGGCAACCGTGTACTTTGCAGCCATTGCCGCAAGCGGATTGAAGTTCATTGCGGTGTGTCGGTAAACGAGATTGCCAAAGCGATCGGCCTTCCAGGCTTTGACGATGGCCACGTCTCCGGTGATGGCGTGCTCAAGAACGAATGGTCGCCCGTTGAAGTCGCGAACTTCTTTCTTTTCTGAGGCTTTTTCCACGGTTCCGTCTGCTGCGTAGCGAAGGGGCATGCCTCCCTCGCTCACGATGGTGCCGACGCCCGTTGGCGTGTAGAATGCAGGTATTCCGGCGCCGCCGGCGCGAAGGCGCTCCGCGAGGGTGCCTTGTGGGCACAGCTCGACCTCGAGTTCGCCGCTCAAATACTGCCGCTCAAACTCTTTGTTCTCGCCGACGTAGCTCGAAATCATTTTCGCGATCTGCCGTTGCCGAAGCAGAATTCCGAGACCGAAGTCGTCGATGCCGCAGTTGTTGCTGACGAAGGTAAGACCCTTCGTTCCAAGGTCGCGAATGGCCTCGATGCAGTGCTCAGGAATGCCGCAAAGGCCAAACCCCCCGGCCAGCACGGTGCTGTGATCGGTGAGCTTGCCCTCAAGGGCCGCGCGCGCATGTTGAACGACTTTGTTCATGACTGCGGCATTAGACGCGGGCGTTAAAAATAACCAGGGCGCTAGACCACGTTCTACGATTTCGGAGGCAAAAGACCGCGCCAACGTTTGGGCAGATGCGTGAGCAAGACGAACAACGCTTGGAGCTTCGCGCCGAGGGAAGATCCAGGGCGTTTAAGCTCCAAGAGGGAACGGGCGATGGGTTCGAGGGCGGCTCCGTAGGGCATCCACCACAGTTCGCGCGGGGCCTTGTTGCGGTCTACAAGCATCGCGCGCGGACGCGTGAGGTGGTCGAGGGCGTGGTGGCTGTTCGTAATTCCCGTGCCGCTTTCGCCAACGCCCGTCCACGGCAGGAGCGGAATCGCGCCACTGAAACTGTGGTTGTTGATGGTGATGACTCCCGTGCGAAGCTTGGCCGCCATGCGCTCGGCTGCCCGCTCGTCTTTCGTCCAGATGCTGCCCGTAAGACCAAAACGAGACGCGTTTGCCCTGGAAATAGCCTCGTCATCCGACGCGACGATCATCACCGGAAGGAGCGGCCCAAAGCTCTCTTCGGTGACGATGGCGCAGGAGTCGTCGGTCACGCGGAGGACGGTGGGTGTAAAATACAAGCCATCGCTCGTGCCGCCAACGAGGACCTCGGCGCCGCCGGCGACAGCCTCGCTGAAGTGGCGTTGCACGGTATTGAATTGCGCCTGCGTCGTGAGCGGGCCGACATCGTCGCGCGCCCGGAGCGTTTGCACCGTGGCCACGAGCTTTTTGAGAAAGAGCGCGGCCACGCTTTCGTGCACGTACACGCGCTCGATAGAGGCGCAGTTTTGGCCCGCGTTCGTGAACGCTCCCCAGGCAATTCCCGAGGCGGCGCGATCAAGATCGGCGTCGTGTCGCACAATCGCCGCGTCTTTGCCCCCGAGCTCCAGAGAGCACGGCACGAAACGTTCGGCGCACGCCGCGGCAACTTTGCGCCCCGACGCCACACTGCCCGTGAAGGCCACGAGATCGACGGGAGCGGCCACCAAAGCCGTGCCCACCTCGCGACCGCCTTGCACCACGGCGAAGAGGCCATCGGGCAAGAGGCCTTGAAAGAGCTCACCCAAAATGGCACCGGTGCGAGGGGTGACCTCGGAGGGTTTGAAGACCACGGAGTTGCCCGCAAGCAGCGCGGGAACGATGGTGCGAAGAGGCAGCGCGAGGGGATAATTCCAGGGCATAATGACCGCCACAACCCCGCGAGGCACCCGCGTTATCCACGCCTCTTTCTTGGGGTACGACGTGGCGTCGAGGGCCACCATCTCGTCTTCGAGCCAGCCTGAAATATGCTTGCACCATGCATCGACCACCTCGGCGCTCGCGAGCACCTCGGCGAGAAGGGCCTCTACTTCCGGCTTGCCGGTTTCGAGCGATATAAGCTTTCCAAGTTCGGTGCCTCGGTCGAGAAGGCGCCCCTTGAACGACGTGAGCGCTTCGATGCGGGCCTCGATCGAGCGCTCGGCCCAGAGCGATTGCGCTTGGTGAGCCAAGGTAATAATCGTAGCAATTTCAACAAGTTCTGTGCCTCGCACGGGAGGCAGCGGCGAGCCGTTACGGGGGCTCGTTTCGGAAAACACGTTGGCAGAATCGTTCATCTCAGTTCACGTTCGAATCGTTGGCAGGAGCCCTCGGCACGGCGCGATCGAGGTCCGTGGTGCTTCGCCGCACTTGGGCAAAAATGGTTTCCGCACGCAGTTCGAGAGCACGGGCCTCTTCTTCGGCGCCGAGGTCGATGGTGAGTACTCCTTCGGAGCGCAAGACCTCGGCCAGGAGGCGGCAGCTCTTCGCGAGTTCGAGGTCGTTTCCGATGGCCTCGAATAGCTCGATGGAGGCCCGCAGCGACGAGCGCGCCTCTTCGAGCTCTTGACCACCGGCACTTCCGCGCGCCAGGGTTTCTCCTAGTGTTCGCAACGCGACGCCCTCTTGCACTCGGCCACCAACCTCGCGAAAAAGCGTGACCGCGCGGGCAATGGCTTCACGGGCTTTGGTGCTTTCTCCGCGTGCGAGGTAGGCCTTGCCCAAACTCCGCAGAGCCTCCGCGAGGGAGAGTTTATCGCCGAGTTCGTCGGCCAAAGATTCGGCCTGTTTCAACGTCTCGATGGCTTTCGCGTCGTCGCCGAGGCGATGGTGCGTGTAACCAAGATTGGTGAGCACCATCGCGATGTGATTGCGGTTGCCCGTCTCCCGCGCGACCGCGAGGGCCTCTTCGTAAAGGTCTCGCGCGCGCAGGTCATCGCTCTGATCTTGCGCGAGGGTGCCGAGGTTGTTGAGCGTGATCGAGAGGCCCGCGATATCGCCGATTTCTCTGCGAATTTTCAGGGCGCCATCGAAAAGTTCAATGGCCCGGCGGAACGCTCCCGTGTCGTGGTGCACGAGCCCAAGGTTGTTGAGGCTCAACGCGATGGAACGCCGATCGCCGAGGCGCTGGCGCATGGTGAGCGCGCGGCCCATGGCATCGAGGGCCGCGGGATAATCGCCCCGGCGCCACGACACTTTGCCGAGGTCGTCGAGGGTGCTGGCGACGCCGCGCTCATCGCGTGATTTTTCGAAAAGCGTGAGGGCGTCGCGGAGGCGCTCTTCGCCTTCATCGAGGCGACCGAGCTCGCGCAAAAGACGGCCAACGCGCGCGTGCGCAGCCCCCGTTTTATCGAGAGCGCCGAGCCGGGCGGCCACCTGCACCATGGACTCAAAGCTCGCGAGCGCGTCTTCGTTGCGGCCCAAACGCTCGAGGACGTCGCCGTGGTGATGGTACGCGCGCAGCCGATCGCTCGCCAGACCGGAGCCCGTTTCGGCAAACAAATGAAGAGCGCGCGCGTACGATTCTTCCGCCGCGTGATTCGCAAAGTGCCCGCGGGCGAGGTCTCCCGCGAGGAGGTACTGCTCGGCCGCCGCCTGGAGATTTCCGCCATTTTCGAGGTGGCGTGCCAGGTCGGTTAGGTTGTCTTCGTTGTGGCGCGTGGTGCTTTGCAGCGTGAGCCAATCGGCGAGAACAAGGTGCCCGTGCTTGGCGAGGTCGGGCGAAATGGTGACGCCAAGAGCCTCTCGTTCCAGGTTGTGCTTGAATACGTATTCGTCTTCCCGCGGAAAGGTGCTGTCTGGAAGCCGTAGTACGTAATCACGCTCGGCCAAGTCGTTGAGCGTGGCGCGAATTCGGTCGCGTTCCCATTCGAGGGCGGTGGCATCGACGCCGAGCCCGAGCGATGACCGACGCTGAAGGGCCACGAGGCCGCCGAGCCAAAACACGCCGCCCATCAGTGCCGCGTGCTCCAGAATCAAACGCTCGCTCGAGGTGAGGGCTGAAATGCGTGCGTTGATCGCGTCGGCCACGGTGAGGGGCAATTGCGCCTGATCAAGCCGATCCACATCGACAAGCCAGGTCTCGAGGCCGCCCGCAGAGGTGCGCCGGAGAACGCCCGCGTCAAAATACACGCGAATCATTTGTTCCAAAAGTCCTGGATTTCCCCCGGCGAGAGCGCATGCGGCCTCCACGAGTTCGTCGACGGCTTCGTTGTCGGTGACGAGACTCAAGAGGCGCCCAATCATCGCGGAGGCGTCGGCCGCGGCAAGGGGCCCGAGCTCCGCAACCCGATGGCGCGCGGCGGGGAGAGCGGCCCAACGCGGGAAGCGTTTAAAGAGTTCGGAGCGCGCTGCGGCGAGCACCACAATGGGGCCTTCGGCGTGCGTGACGACGTGGGCCAGAAGCTCAAGAGACGCAGAATCGGCGTGGTGCAGGTCGTCGACTGCCAAAATGGTGGCCTGCCCCGTCGCGGCTTGGTGGCGTGCGGCATCGAGTTCGATGAAGGCGCGCACGGTCGATTGAATCAGGAAACGTTGCCCCTCGGGATCGGCCTCCAGGGCGCGCAAAAGAGGCGAGGTCGGAAATTCGATACCGAGGATCGGCCCGAAAATTCGCAGCACATCACCAACTTTGCGATCGTCGTAGACCCGCTCAACTTCGCTGCGCACCGCGGCCCGCGCTTCGTCGTCGGTCAGGCCATCGACGAGGGAAAAACGCACCCGGAGAAGGCGCCCAAAGAGCCCGAAGGTTCGGTCGTTGGGGCGCGCGGAAGCCGAAAGAAGTCGGGGTCGGCCGTCTTCGCCCGCTTTGGACCGCGTCAAGATCGCCTTGAGAAGCGCGGTCTTTCCGATGCCCGAAGTGCCAATCACCGTGAAGCCAAATCCCGCTTGTGCGTGCTCGTGGAAGAGGCGATCGAAATCAAACAGCTCCGGGCCTCGACCGAGGAGATCGTGCGGAAGGCCAGGAATTGTGGAAATAGGAGCGGATGTGGACGGCATGAAAGTTCCCTAGGCTTTCGCCGTTAGCGCAGGTGGCCAAGAACGCGAGAGCATCTCCATGACAAGCACACGACGGGCGGCTGCGGTCGTTTCATTCGCCGGTTACCGGTGCGCCGGCGGCGGGCGGAGGGGTCATCGGCCCGCGCGGCCTCGGGTGCTTAGCTCGCCGTCCGCATCGTCAACGGAGCTCATGGCGGGCTCGCCCGCCGGGGTTTCCGTCTCGGGCATCTGGATCGGCACCGCGATCACAATCGGGGTTGAGACCCGCGGCGGTGAGGGCTTCAGAAGGCCTCGGCGGCGCGCCATCACGGAGGCTTTCGGCGTGGGCCAATCGACGCAGCTTTTCATCCGCGAGGGGCAGTGGATACGCACGTGCACGTGGTCGTCGTGGGGGAGCACGCCGCGAGGCTCGACCATCAGTTCCGCAGCACGTGTTCGAAGCGCGGGCGCCGCGTGCACGCGCGTGGCCTCGGTCAAGAGGCGCGCGCGCAAATACGAGGCAATAAACAGGTATTGCACTTGCGACGGACCCGACAAAAGCCCCGAAATCATCTGCCAGTTGCGGGCGTCGTCGAAGCGCAAATGGGGGAAGGCCTTGCCGCGCCCGTGCTGATCAAATGCGACAAGTTCGGAGGAAAGAACCTGCTTGCCTTTTTCGTCAACCACGTAAAATCCGACGTCCGCGTCGCGGCCACTTTCGTGCGACACGTGGCGATCCACTTCGCCGCCGTGACGCCGCGAAAGATCGCCGACACTCATCACCGCGCCAGAGAAACGCTTGGCCACGGCCGATGACGTATTGGTGAGCGTTTTTACAAGGTCCGGTAGGCCCCAGCGTACATCGCGAGGTGCGTAAATCGGCACGATGCGAAGGGACGAAGAGGGCTCGACGGCAACGGCATTTTCAAGGTGACCGTCCGTGGGGGAGCCGACGCTCAGGGTCGCGGGAGTGGCCGGAAGCGGCGCGGAAACGGCATGGGCACCGCGACCGGACTTGCTCGGCGAAGACGGCGCAGCAGCCGCTCCCGTGAGGAAACAGGTCGACGCGAGGAAGCATGCAAAGGCGGGAAAACGCACGGAAAAGAAAGAGCACGCGGCGCGTTCTTGGGCCAAATTCGTGCGAGGCGTGAGCGGGATCGCGGCAAGCTTCGAGCCGCGTGTTTACGGAGGATTACCTCGTATATACGCGGATCGTGGTACAGCGTATACGAAGGATTACCTCGTGCAGCTTGAGTAATACTGAATCTCAGGCGTAAACTTGCGGCCCGTCGCGGTGCAAATATGTGTGTGGTATCGGCCGGCAAGGAGGACCGTCCCGTCGCCGCTTTTGAGGTCGTGGGCGTGTCCGCCTTGCGCGTCGAGGGTTCCCGTTGGTGACGTCGCGTCGAGCTCTTTGCACCCGAGCACAGGGGTGCCATCGCACATGATTCCATAGAGTTCGATGGCCGCGCCGCCCGGTTCGGTGGTGGTCACGAAGCCAAGCTTTTTGAGCACTTCGAGCGGGCCCTTGGACGTCGTATGGTAATGGTATACGCTGTCCGGGCTCGGGTGAGCGTTGTACACATCGAACGTGTACTTCTCGGCCTCGATGTCGTCGCCGGGACGCGCGAGCGGATTGTAGAGAACGACCGAATCAAGGGCCACGCCCGCGGCACCCATGGGGTATTCGTTCGTATTGGAGCCCACGGTGCCGTCGACCATCGCCGACGTGATCGTGAGATTTCGCGAGACGGGCGCGATAGGCACCGTGAAGGCCATGGCTTTCATCGCAAGTCGATTCGGGGCCGGGCGGTAGGTCGCGCCTCGCGTCGTGTCGAAATCCTCGTAGTTCGCGTGGCCGGAGCCGTAATAATAGCTGCGGTGCGGCGGCAGTGCGTTGGTCGAAATCACCACGCTCGTGGTCGTCGTGGTGATCGTCACGCACCGGAAAAAGCGCTTGAAAAACTCCGGCGCCGTCGCGGCGATATTCGTGCCGCACGTATCGAGGGTCAGCTCGCCGGTTGCCGCACCGCCGTCGGTGGTCGTCGTGCCGCTGTCCGTCGTCGTGCCGCTGTCCGTCGTCGCCGCAACGGCCGCGGGAGTCGATGTGCCGCAGCCCGCGGTAGCGAAGGAGAGCGTCAGAGACAGCGAAAACGCGAGGGATAGTGTGGTGGTTGACCGCATAGCCCACCCAGTAACCGCGTCGTCGCCCGAAGCAAGAAAAACCGCGCGCCGTCATCGGTCGAGGTTAGCAGTCGCCAAAAAGGCCCCGATTGCCAGGAGTTTTAGCCCAAAAGAGCGCGAGCACCCAAGAGCGCCGGCCCGACCTGCGCCTCGATGATGCCGCCGTGGCCTTCGAGGAAATCCTCCGGGAACACGCGCAATTTACTGCAATTTTCGCTACTAACTCTATGAGGGGATTCTTCGGGCTTGACCGTCATCAAGGCATCTTTCTGATTCAGCCTTGCGCGTGCGTCAGCGCAATTCCGGGACCCGCCCGCATCTCGTCGCAGCGAAGATCCACGGCCACGGCCTTGGCGACGCCCGTCTCCGAGCCGCGCCACGACCTTCAACTGCGGGTAACGGGCCTTCCATACGAGCGCGTCTTGGCGATGAAAGCCGTTGGGTACAACGAAGTAGCGGAGGTTGCCAAATGCCTCAAGCTCCACCATTTCCCGCGGGATCGAGCGCAATCGCGTTGACGATTCCGAAGTCGCTGCGCTTGGCCACCACCATCTTGCGCTCCGTGCCCCGCGCCATCCGGCCCGACACGTACCAAACGTTCGGGTCAAGCTTGGCGGTCGGCTTGTTCTTCAGCGCGGCCCACCTTGTGAATCCTAGGCCATTTGCAGATCCTGGACCGCGGCAAGAGGCGGCGTCCGGCACCGTAGCACGTCGCGTTAACGGGCGCGGCCTCGCCGTTTTTCGTGACGCAGTGAGCCACTCGAGGTCACCCAATAGCGCGAAATGATTGCGCCGGTGAGGCGATGTAAGCAGTTAGGGCATGCGAGGCTACACGTATGATTCCAATGAGTTAGAGACTGAACCGTCCGTCGCTTTTCGATGTCGTCGTATTGGGTCGCGCACAATGGTTATTGACTTGACAATTGGTAAGTGGTAGCGGTGCGTCATTGGGTTTGCCGTCGGTGTTGCGAGGCGGGCCCCGGTCGTTTCTTCTGGCTTTTTGCCCGGGCGCTTTCGGCCCTCTTTTTCATCTTGGAGTCATCATGAACATCAATGAGATCGCGAACGTTCGCCGCTTCGAAAACTTTCCTAAAGACGACATGAACGCGCTCGCGCTGGACATGACCCACGCGGTCTACCCGCACGACGAAATTTACGGTCCCTATTGCAGCCTCGAAGAGTACGTCGATTGCCCGCCCGACGAGGTTTTTAACTACCTCGCCGACGTACGCACCTTGGCCGAGTGGACGTACTCGCTGCGCGACATCGAGCCGGTGAAAGACGACCTTTTCGTCTTCACCGACAAGATCGGCGGCAAGACCAAATGTTTCACCCGGGTTGAGTCGAATGCGCAGGCGCGCACCGTGGATTTTCACTGCGCGTGGGACCAAGGCGACCACCTTTGGATGATCTACTTGATGCGCGTGATTCCAGCGCAACTCCTGCTCAACAAGCCCGGCAGCGTCGTGCTGTGGACGAATTGCCACCACCCGTTTTACGACAAAAATCCGCGCCCTGAACTGTCGCCCGAGGGGCGCAAAGTGTGGGTCGGGGACATGTGGCCCTTTTTCTACGCCGGTCACGACGTGGAGATGAAAAACCTCAAGCACATCTGCGAAGCGCGCCACGCGATGGGCCTTCCGATCGTTCCCGCGGTGATCGCATGAACACCGCAATGAGCCTCATCGACACCGCGAGCGCAATGCCCGAGCGTGTCGTCGATAACGCGTTTTTCGGCCTGGATCCCTCGAAAACGGGCTCGGCCATGTTCAAAGGCACCCGCGAGCGAAGGCACTTGGCGAAGGGCGAAACCGCCGCGTCGCTGATCGAAAAAGCCGCACGCACCCTCGGCGAACGCTTGAACCTGAACTTCGAGACCGACGTCGATCTGATTCTCACAAACGTCAGTTTGCCCGACTCGTGTTTCATGGGATGCGGCGCTTCCGTGTCGCGCGTTCTTGGCGCAAAGCCCAAATTCATCCTCGATCTTCATAACACGGGCTGTGTGTCATTTATCTACATGCTCGCGGTGGCCCGGGAGCTTATGGCTTCCGGTGCGGTAAAATCCGCCCTTTTGTGCTGCGCCCAGACCGCGGCGGGTCGTGTGTTTGCCCACGAAGAAAACCGCGTTCGTCCCCAATCGGCCGTGCCCGGCGACGGCTGCGGCGTAGGCTATATCGTCGCGAACGACGCCTCCCCGGTTCGCGCGGTCGTCCAGCGCTCGTACGGCGAGTACGCCGACGACATGGTCGGTGTCAGCGACGACAACTCCGACTACTGGGAGCCCCATCGGCAGGCGATGCACATCGATTTCACCGAGAGCAAGATCGCCTCGGTGGTCTCGCGCGGCAACAGACTCGTGCCCGAGCTCGTGCGCGAAGCCTGCAAATTGGCTGAGATTCCTGCGTCGAAGATCGACGTGCTCGTCACCAATCAGCCCAACGTCAACTTTCTCCGCAACTGGCGCGAAGCCCTGCTCCTCCCTCCGGAAAAGCAGGTACATACGTTTGAGGAATATGGAAACATGTTCGGGGCTGCTATCCCCGTATCCCTCGAACGGGCGCGCCAAACGGGCCGCATCGCGAAGGGGCACACCGTGGCCCTCGGGGGCTTTTCGCACGCGGGCGACTACGCCGCAGCCGCCATCTGGCAGCCGAACTGAGCGCGGGGCCATGAAACTCGCCGACGCTTTGGTGCAGGGTTTTCTCACGCTTGGCGTTCGTCACGTGTTCGGCGTGAGCGGCGCCAACATTGAGCATTTGCACGACGCCATCTTTCGCCTTTCGAGCGATAAACTTCAAAGTGTGCTCGCCAAAACCGAAACCGGCGCGGCGTTCATGGCCGATGCGCAGGCCCGGGTACACGGCGTTTTGGGCGTGTGTTGCGCCACAAGCGGCGGCGGAATGATGAACCTCGCGGTCGGCATCGCCGAAAGTTTTCAAGCTTCGGTTCCCGTTCTTGCCATCGTTGGGCAGACGCCCACGAGCCTCGATGGCCGGGGCGCGTTTCAAGAATCTACTGGAATTGGCCGCACCGTTGATGCTCTCGGCCTGTGGCGTGCGATGTCAAAATTCGCCGCACGCATCGACGACGAGACCCAATTTTGGGCCGTGTTTCGCGACGCGCTTGCGGAAGCCCTTGGTGGTCGTCCGGGCCCTTCCGTGCTCCTCATTCCCCGCGACCTGTTTGACCGCGAAGTGGGCGAAATGCCCGACTGGTTTCCGCGATCCGTCGACGAACTGCGGGCAACCGTCGCGGTCGATGCGCTCGGGTATCACGGCCTCGTCGCGGCTCTTCGCAAAGCGAAAAATCCGGCCCTCGTCGTGGGGCCTGCTGCGGCCTCAAACGGGGCGATCACGAACCTTCGCCGTTTCGCGGAAGCCACGCAAATTCCGGTCTTTACGACGATGGAGGCCGTGTCTTCCTTCCCACAAGAGCATCGCCTTTTTTCCGGTATCGTGGGTGCTGCGGGGCATCCGTCGGCGCACGCATTTCTCAACACCCAGGCCGATACGATTGTGGTCGTTGGTTCCGACCTCGGCGTCATGGTGCGCGGTGCGATTGCCCCGGGTCTCGAACGGGCGAAGACCATTTTGGTGCACCCGGAGCCAAGCGAAGTTGCGCGTGCGCTTCCGGCGCGGCTCGTGGTTCGCGGCGACAGCGAGGCCGTGTTCAAAAAACTCCTCGAAACGCACCGCGGTGAGCATTTTTCCTGGAGAGCGAGCGTTCCCGAGCTCACTCGTTTTGCGCCCACGCTCGTCGAAGGCGAGCCCGACACGGCCGGATTGCTTCAAAGCGAAGCCATTGCGGTCCTCGATCAGTACCTTCCCGATGGCGCGCACGTCGTCGTCGACGCGGGCAATTGCGCGGCGGCGGCGCTCCACGGCATGACACTTTCAGGGGTGTCCAGTGCCACAATCGCCCTCGGGATGGGCGGCATGGGTTACTCGCTGGCAGCCGCCGTCGGCGCGCAGTTATTGGCGGCACCCGGCGAGCGAACCGTGGTTATTTGCGGAGACGGAGCGTTCCTGATGCTCGGCCTCGAGGTTCATACCGCAGTGGATTTGGGCCTGCCGATTCTCTTCGTTGTCTTCAATAATGCAGCACACGGAATGTGTGTTACGCGTCAGAACCTGCTCTTCGACGGGCGCCACGAGGCGACCCGTTACGACCGTGTTTCGATTGCGACGACGGCGCGGGGTCTTGGGCCGGCGAATCGCCTTTGGGTCGGACGAGCAACCACGCGCGGCGAGATGGCCCGCCTCACAGCCCAATACGACGCGCAAGGGCCGATGACCGGCGTGCTCGAACTCGTGCTCGAACGCGAGGAAATGCCGCCATTTGCCCCGTTTATGAAGGCCGATGCCCAAGCGGTGAGCGTGCGTTCGGCGGCGTACGCGATGCCTGCGGAGTAACTGCACTATGCACGCATTATCAAACTTCGGGTGCCGGTGGCAGTCATGACGGAGGTCGCGAAGTCTCCCCGCGCGTCGTCGCGTCGGGCGCTTCTCGATGCGGCGTCCCTCGCTTGGGACACGGAGGCGTTTTTTGCCGCGCGGCAAGCGGAGCTCGGCGACCCCTTTTGGATCGAACTGCCCGGGCTCGGGCCGGTGCTCGTGTCGGGCCACCCAGACGCGGCGCGCGAGCTTTTTTCCGCGCCTCCCGATACTTTTGTGCCGCTCCCGAACAATCCCGTGGAGCCGCTTTTGGGGTCGCACTCGGTGCTGCTGTTGTCCGGCGAGCGTCACAAAAAAGAGCGCAAGTTGATGGGCGCGCCGTTCAACGGCGATCGCATGCGCGCTTACGGCGAGATCATGTGCGAGCGCACCCGCGCGGCGATGGCGCCCATTTTGCCGCACAGCGCGTTCGACTTGCAGAAAGTGATGCAGCAGGTAGCGCTCGAGGTGATTCTTCACGCGGTGCTCGGCATGCGCGCCGATGACCGCGGACGTGCGATGCGCCAGGCTATTTCCTCGATGTTAGCAGCGTATGTGCCCGCTCTCCTCGTGGTGCCGGCCCTGCGTCGCGGGATGTTCGGAGCGGGGCCGTGGGATCGTTTCACGAAGGCCCGTGACGCCTCCATGGCTCTCCTTCGCGCCGAAATTCGCCATCGACGCGACCAAGATCCGGACGACGCCGGCGACGATATTTTGAGCCTCCTCGTGCGCGCGCGTTACGACGATGGCTCCTTGTTGACCGACGACGAACTCGTCGACGAAGCGCGAACGCTCATTGTCGCGGGCCACGATACGACGATGACTGCCTTGGTTTGGGCCGCGCGGTACACCCTCGCGACGCCTTCGACGCTCGCGGCGTTGAGCGCCGAGCTTATGCCCCATGGCCCAAGACCGTCCGCCGCAGTGCTTGCAGACCTCACGTATTTAGGTGCAATCTGCAACGAATCTCTTCGCCTGCATCCGGTGGTGCCCATCGTGCCTCGCCTCGCGGTCAAGGCATTTTCGTTTCGCGGTCAAGCACTTGAGGCCGGGCAAGCGGTGGCCCTTGCGACGACGCTTCTTCATCGCCACGAGCCCGAGTGGGCCGAACCGCATACGTGGAAACCCGAGCGTTTTCTCACGGAAAAGTTCGGTCCGTTCGTCTTCGCTCCCTTCGGCGGTGGCGCGCGTCGCTGCATCGGCGCGGCATTCGGCGCGTACCAAATGCGCATGGTGCTCGGGACGTTTTTCGCCGGTGCGCACTACGAGCCGATTGCCGAGCCACCGCCGAGGCGAACCTTGGGCGGCATCACGATGGGACCGGCGACTTCGATTACGGTCATTCGCGGGCGCTCGCCTCAGGTGGATCTTCGTTAATCCACTTTGAGGCCTCTTTGATGCCTCGTCGCAGTCGAGTTTCATCAAAATCTTCCGTCAACGAGGGGGATTTGCGTTTGGCACGAAAGCTGCGACGGTTGGCGCATGGTCTTTCGCACGAGCACCGCTGTCGGTATGGGTGTCGCATGTTTCGCCTTCTTCGCGGCGTGCGACGACGGCGCAAGCACATCGAACCCGGGGCGGGTGAGCCAATATCCGGATGGCACCGCAGACGCGTCGCGAGACGCTTCGCTCGGCGCCGGTGAGGGTGGCGGGGTGATCATCACGGGCCCGGCCGAACCTCAGTCCCTCGCTGTCGATTGCGGTGCACCGCGGGTGACCATGAGATTGGGAACACCGGCGCTCCTCGCGTGCATCCTCAAGGGCACGCTGCCCACGGGCACGACCGCGGTCTTCACGACGGAGGCCCAATGGACGGTCGACGACCTCACCGTTGCCGCGGTTACAGCGCCCGGCGAACTTCGCGCACACGGCACAAAAGGCGGAAAAATCCTCGTGACCGCGGTGCGTGGCGCGCTGCGTGCCTCCGCGACGGTCGACATCGATCTCCTCATCGCGCGCAATGCCGCGAACGTCACGCCGGCCGAATTGCAAATTCTTCAGAGTGGGGTTGTGGCTGCGTCAGGTGTTACGTGGGCTTACCCATATGATCGCACGGTATTTCCCCGTGGCCTGCCCGCGCCGAGCCTCATGTGGAACGGCGGCCCCGATGCGACGACGATCTACATCGAGGCAAAGGCCGCGAACGCGCGTATCGAAAGCGTCGTCACGCGCGAGCGTGCGGGCAAGGCGGCGCTGGTCGAGGCCGATTGGCATGCGTTCGAGGAGAGCGCCGCGGGGGCCGTGAGCGTCACGGTGAAGGCCCTGGTCGCGGGCGCAGCGCAGGTGCTCGTCACGCAAACGTGGACGGTGGCACCCGGTTCACTCCGCGGCAGCGTGTACTATTGGGCCGCCAACGTGGGGCGCGTGTTGCGCATCAAGCCCGGGAGATCCGCGCCAGAAGATTTCGCCGCGGGGGCCCTCGGCACGAGCGGCGCATGCACCATCACCTGCCACACCGTGTCCGCCAATGGCTCAACGCTCTTGAGCGGCGGCGACACCCTCGGAGGGACGTATGACCTTCGTACAGATACCGTATACCGTGATGTGGGTGGGAGTCCGGGCTCGAACGCGAAGCGCCGCTTCGCCTATGGCGGCGTGAGCGCAGACGGACGATTTGTGACAGAATCGTACGCGCCGTTTCCTGTTGGCTTTGCCGATGCGTCGGGCAGCGGCGGTCAGGGCGGGCTATTTTATGCCAATACCCTGCAAAAAATCCCGAATTCCGGCCTCGATGGGGTTCGTCTGGGCACGCCGTCGTTTTCCGCCGATGACCGCATGATAGCGTACATCGATTACTACATTTCGGGTGGGCAAAATGCCAACACGGGCTCACTCAAGGTCATCGACTGGGACAGCTCGGTTCCTCGCGCCGCGAATCCGCGAACTCTGGTCACCAAGGGTGCCGGCGAGCCGATGCACTACCCGTCGCTGAGCCCGGATCACGCGATGGTCGCCTACCACCGCGGCGGCCTGCGCACCGATGGCGGCAACAAGGGCAATCTTTACGCCGCTTTCACGGCCACCGCCGGCAACGAAGTGCGCCTCGCGGCCGCGAACGGAGACGCCACGACGCTTCCCGGGGGAGCGCGCGATCGCGACTGGAACTTCGAGCCCACGTTTGCACCGCGTGCATCCGGCGGCTATTTGTGGGCTGTGTTTACATCGCGGCGCACCTTCGGCAACGAATTGACGCTGCCGGCGACCGAGGTCAAACAGCTCTGGGTCACGGCCATCGACGTCAACCCGCGGCCCGGCGTTGACCCGAGTCACCCGGCGTTTCGCTTGCCCGGCCAATCGGGATCTACCCTTAATCTCCGGGGTTTCTGGGCGCTCGACCCGTGCAAAAGCGATGGTCAGGGCTGCGGCGACGGCTCCGAATGTTGCGGCGGATTCTGCGCGCCTGGAGGCGATGCGGGCGCGCCCGTGTGCTCCTCGACTCCGCCCGCGTGCAGCCTCGACGGCGACCGTTGCAGCACGGACGCGGACTGTTGCACGCTGGGCACCCGGTGCATTGCGGGTGCGTGCAGCGCGCCGTCTCCGCGCTAGCGCCCTTTTCAGCGGCATAGACGCCGCTGCGGCTCACGCCGCCTCGCCTTCGGCTTCGGAAAAAGGGCGCTATCTAGTCCCCGGGGCTTCGCCCCGACGCCGCTA
>CAMCKZ010000008.1 GCA_945875545.1 Polyangium aurulentum
GACCGCTGCAACCCCGCGCCCGACGGCCCAAAGCGTGCCACCGCCATCGACTCCGAGGGCACCCTGGACGACGTTCGGTCGGCCCCGCCACTAAACTCCGGCACCATCGGACGTGACGCCGCGACGATGGCACTGCTGGGCGGCGGAACAATGCTTCGCGATACGGAGGCAAACGCGTTGACGCGAACCTGGACGCTGGGCCGAGCCTCGACGGCCGGCAACGCGCACGCCTCAAGGCTGAAGGAAAACGTGGTACCATGGGCCGGAGAGTCGCCGGTCACGGTGGTCATTCGGAGCTCACCGCCCAGCAATTCCACGATGCGGCGCGCAAGCGGAAGACCGAGACCCAGGCCGCCCGTTTCGCGCTTTCCGCTGCCGTCCACCTGCTCGAGGGCCGTGAACAATCCTGCGGCCGCCTGCGCATCGATGCCCGGCCCCGTGTCGATGACGGAGATCGAAATGCGCCCCGCGTCATGCTCCGCGCGCAGTGTCACCGTTCCCGATTCGGTGAACTTCAACGCGTTGCCCACGAGCTGGTGAAGAACCTGCTCGAGCTTTCCGAGGTCGCCCTGGCACCCGAGGCCGTCGAGCTTGGAGTGCACAGTAAGGACGATTTTTTTGTCGTCGGCCTGGCGCTGAAACACGGTTTTGAGCTCCGCGACCAAGGCCGAAACGTCCACGGGCGAGAGGCTCAACGCGGCACCGTCTGCGCGCAGGGTCGCGAACGAGAGAACGTCGTCGACGATGGTGGAAAGGCGCCGACCCGACGTCACGATGAGTTCCGCTGTGCGTTTCGTCGCCGCGTCGGTTGCTCCTGAAACCAGCGTTTCTGCGAGGCCCAAGATGCCGTTAAGCGGCGTGCGCAGTTCGTGCGAGGTGTTGGCGAGAAACTCGTCTTTGAGTTTGTCGAGGCGGGCCAATTCGACGTTTGTGCGGGCAATGCCCGCAAGCGAAATGGCTTGACTTTTGGAAACTTCGTCTTGGAGGGCCTCGATGCGCGCCGCAAGGCCCAGGGAAAAGAGAACGACTTGAATGACCACGCCCGCTTCTTTTGCGTGGGCCGTGAAGGCATTGACCGGGAGAACACCGGCGCTCTTCATGGCAAAGGTAGCCATGGCCAACATCAGCGCGAGGTTGCCCATCAGCATGTAGCGCGCAGGCGCGGAACCTTGGCGCACGCGCAGCACGAGGGCGAACAAACAGAGGAGCAGCGAGACCGGCCCCGCCCAGGCGAGAACCCCTATTAGCAGCCGGGGTGGCAAGACAAAAGCCCCGAGAGTCACGGCACAGAAGGACCGCTCCACGACGACGAGCAGACGTCCAAGTCTCGGGAGGTGCGCCGCGGCGTCGATCGTTCTCGTGCAAAGGCTAAAGAGCAACAGACAGACCGCGGCCAGCCCGACGCTGCTCGCCCGCGCCTGCAGGAGCGGACTGGCACCCCAGAAATACTGATACCCGACGCCCGTCAGCGCGAGTTCGAACGAGACGAACGCCAGGAGAAAACCTACGTACATCGCGTAGATTTTTTCGCGGAGCATGGCGAACAAAAGGAGGTTGTACGCGGCCATCACCGCGAGAATTCCGAGGTAGACGCCGATCTTCGCGTGCTCGTCGCGGGCCTTGCGAAAGTACGCGCGGGGCTCCCACAAAAGTACCGGTGCCGAGACATTTCCCGTACTCGCGATGCGGAGATAAAGAGCCTGCACGGGCTCCGTCACCTCGAAAACAAACGTCGCCTCGGGCTGATCGCGGTCTGCAAACGGTCTTGCGTCGCCCGTGCGAACCTCGCGCCGGGTGCCGTCGGGCCGTTCCACGACGAGGGTCACGTGGTCGAACTGCGCGTATGGAACTTCCACAAAAAAAGGTGAAGTGCCCTCGGCCACCATCAGCCGCACCCACAGCGCGTGGGCCGTTACGCCCAGATTCGGCGTGGCTTTCGGCGAGACGTGAAACCGCGCCGGGGTGCCCAAGACTTCGCCCGTGGTGAGGGCCGCGGTCTCGTCGACGAACATTTCGAGGTGACCCGCGCCGTTCACGAAAGGCGTTTCCGCGGTTGGCCGGGGCACCGCCGCGAACGCTCCAGCGCTCACCAGGCACGCGCACAAGACGGCGAGCGAGCGGCACCGGGCGAGCGCGACGAGCAACCAGCGGACGGAGGGAATTCGCATTTGAAACGTGGAGCAGCAGGCTCGCGGGCCTATGATAGCAAGAGCCTCTAGGGTTCCATCCGAAAAACGTCGGAAGCCGCAACGGCATGCAATGGCGAAACGCTCGCACCACAACATCGCGGTAGCCGCGGCCCTTCTAGCGGGCCTGGCATGCCAGCTTCCTGAGGCGCCCCAAGACCTCGACGAGGCGGCCCGGCGTTATTGGCGCGGCTTCGACACCGGGGCGGCGGACGAACTTTCCTTGCTGTCCTCCACGGTCGACAAGCAGCTGCGTCTCCTCGAAGCCGACGGCGATCTTCCGATGGGCAGCGAAGCTCCAGGAGGGGCGCTATCGGTTGCGGATTTCAACGTCCTCGGTCTCGGCCCCGTGGCGGATACTTCGAGCACCCGCGGCCTGATTGTGGCGTCGGCGCTCCCGTGCTCTTTTGAAAAAGCACGAGCGATTCTGGCGGCGAAAAACCAGCAACTTCTCTACCCGGAGCTCTTCACCGCTTTTACGCGAAGCTACACGACGAGCGTTTCTCCCGCGCTCCAAACGACCGACGGGCGCGTGAGCTGGACGTCCCTCTACACGGTCGAAGTTCCCATTTACGGCAGTTACACGAGCACCCTTTTCGGCGACGGGCGTACCGTGTGGGGCGGCGGCATCACCGGCGAGCCGCGCGACCCCATTTTTCTCGCCCGCGGCTACACCAAATTTCCGGCCACCGGCTCTTACCGATTTTCGCAGCAGTACCACGTGGAGGTCGTGTTTCCGCGCAGTGCCACAACCTCGTTTCACTTTTTCGCCGTGTGGCTCGACATGCAAGGCGTGAGCGACACCTTCACGTTCGGCGAGGTTTTAAAGCGCTTTCGGCGCATTGAGCGGCGCACCGCGGAACTGTGCGCGGCGTCCATTCCCGTTCCCGACACGTCGCCGTAATATATGTATTATGCACACGAATGATACGGCCCGCGTTTCGTCGCCGGAGACAGTTTCGTCCGACGCGCCGATAGAAACCGCGACAGAACCTGCCAAGGTCGCGGGCGATTCCCTTCGGCACGGCAGCACGCGGCTCTTTGCGGCGAAGGTGTTTTTCCTGGGGGCCGGCCTCGTTCAGCAGGTTCTACTGCCTCACGCGCTGGGCCTCGAGGGCTACGGCCTCTTGGCGCGCGTGCTTGCGCCGCTCAATGTCGTCAACAATGTCGCGGTCGGCGCATCCATGCAGAATGCATCGAAAGCGACCGCCAGCGGGTTTCCAAAACTCGCCGCGATCCTCTCGGTGCAGCTCGTCTTGGCGGCGCTGGTCGTGACGGGCCTGTACGTGTTGGCACCGCTTTTGGCCGCGTTTCAGCACGCGCCGGCGATTCTTCTTCCCCTGCGATTTGGCGCGGTATTGTGCGGGCTATACGTCGTATACGCGGCTCTCGTGGGCGTTCTCAATGGGCGTCAGGCGTTCGCCCAGCAGGGGGCCCTCGACATGACCGCGGCCACCCTTCGCACCGCGGGGCTCGTCGGCGGAGGGCTCGTCGGGTTGCGCGTGTTGGGCAGCGGTCCTCTTGGTGCCGTGCTTGGAACCGTGCTCGCGGGCGCAAGCATGATCGCGATCGCGTGGCTCGTGGTGAAGCCCCGCGACCTCCTGGGGCAACCCAGCGAGGGGCATCTTTTCCTCGTGCGCTCGGTTGGTGCGCTGGCCGCGGCGCAGCTCGTCACGAACCTTTTGTTGCAGGCCGACATCATGCTTTTGGGCCGCGTATTTGCAGTGCGCGGCGCGATTTCCAGCGACGCCGATCGGGCCATCGGCGTTTACCGCGCATGCCAAATGTTCTCGCTCCTGCCGTACCAACTCGTGGCCAGCGTGTCGCTCACGCTGTTTCCGTTGGTCGCCAAAGTTCGCGCCGGCGGGAGCGCTTCCGAACTTCAAGAGCTCGTGCACCGGGGCCTTCGACTGGGCGCGGTGCTTGCCGCGGTGCTGGTCGCGGTGACCGTTGCCCTTCCTGGGCCTCTCTTGCGCCTCGCATTCGGCGTTCCCATTGCGACCCTCGGGCTGGACATTCTACGGCCCCTCGGGGCCTCCCAGGGCATCCTCGTTCTTGGTGCCCTCGCCTCGACGGTGCTCGTCGCGCTCGGCGAAATTCGGCGCGCAGCTTTCGCTGGCCTCGTGGGTCTCGGCGTCATTATCGTAGGTATTTTGCTCATCGGGCCCGGTGCCGACCCGCTCCGAGGCACGGCGCTCTGGCTCGGTGCGGGCTTCGCGGCGCAGGCGTGCATCGCGTTTGGCGTGCTCCTGAAGTGCGCCCCGGGAGCTGTGCCCGGGAAGACGTTTTTGCGCGCGGCCTGCCTCGTGAGCGCGTGCCTTCAAGTCCCCAGCGCGGCAGATGGTCCGCGTCTCGCGGCCGTGGCGCTGGCGCCCGTCGTTGCCCTCGTTGCCGTCCTTTTTCTCGCGGCCACCGGCGAATGGACGCATGCAGAGTGCATGCACATTCGTTCCACGGTTGCCTCGCGCTTTCGCCCGCGCGCTTAGGCCTGCGACCTGGCCGAGCACTACACGCGACGACGCAGCATTTCGTCGCCGAGCACCAGGAGAAAAAAACCAGCCGAAATCCAGGCATTCAGGTCAAAAAAGGCCTTGTTGATCCGCGACAAATCCCCCGCGCCGACGATCCAGTGTTCCCACACGAGCAAGAGGGCGGCGCCAATCGTTGCCGCATAAAAGAGCGCGCCGCGGTGCAGGAATGCGCCGGTCAACGCGAAGGCCACGACCGTCACCACGTGGGCCAAGCCCGACAGCCAGAGGGCACCCTTGGTGCCAAAGCGCGCGGGCACCGAGTGAAGCCCGGCGGCGCGATCGAAGTGCTCGTCTTGGAGGGAATAGAGAACGTCGAAACCAAAGAGCCACGTGACCACGCCGACCATGAGGGCCACGATGCCGAGGTTTGGCGCGGCGCCCATCGCGATCCACGCGCCACCGGGGGCCAGCGCGAGGGCGACGCCGAGCCACAAGTGGGCCGCCCAGGTAAAGCGTTTTGCCAGGGAATACCCGAGCAATATGGCGAGCACAGGCCACGCGAGGAGCCCCGGCCAAGAGCCCAGGGAAAAAGCCGCGAGGAGGAAAACCGCCGATGAGGCCACGGTCAGAAGCAAGGCCTCACGTGGCGCCACACGGCCCGCCGGAATGTCGCGAGAACGCGTGCGCGGGTTTGCCGCATCGACGTCGCGGTCCGCGTAGCGGTTGAAAGCCATGGCCGCGGTACGTGCAGACACCATGCAAATCACAAGAGCCAGCGCGCGAAAAAGTGTGAGCGGCTGGTGGCTCTCGGCGTGGGCGAGAACAACGGCGCTCGCGGCAAACGGCATGGCGAAGATCGTGTGCGAGAAGGCCACAAGGCTTGTGTAATTCTTGAGTCGGTCGGCGATCATGCTTCGTCATTCGGTGAGGCAGAAACCAGGAGATGGCGCTTGCTCATGGGTTGCCGCAGGGCGTGGCGCGCGGCATCCAGGCCCGCCGGCGGTGCGCCCTCGACAAGCAGAATTCCGGGGCGCGTTCCCTTGACCAGGCGGCCCATGGAACCAAAGCCGAGGGCCCGCGCGCCGTAGCTTGTGACCATCGCCAAGAGCACCTCGGGAGGCACGTCGGGGAAGCGTTCATGGAGCACCTTGGCCTCCGCGAGAACGTCGAGCGTCGGGCACGACGCAAGGGAATCGGTGCCGAGCGCGGGCTCGATGCCGGCGCGGCGCATGGCCAGGAGAGGCGGCAACCTCATCTCGATGAACAGATTCGATCGTGGGCAAAGCACCACGCGGGCACCGCTCTCGGCGACCAAATCGAGCTCGTGGGGCTGGGCGTCGGTGAGGTGCACCGCGGTCACGTCTGCGCGCAGCAACCCCAGGGTTTTGGCGGTCAATATGGGCCCGTCCGTGTGCCAGCGAAAGGCCTCACGGGGCGTCTGCGTGCGGCGTTCAAGCCAATCCACCATGGGGCCCGTTCCGCTCTGGAGAGCCCACCTTTCCGCGGGGTGCTCCGCGAGATGAAGGCTCATCTGCGCACCTCGATCGCGCGCGATGCGGGCCATGGCCTCGATGGCCAACGGGTGCGTCGTGTGAAGGGTGTGCGGGGAGGGGGCCCAGCGAAGAGACCTGTCGTCGAGCAGGCCCAGGGCTTCGGCCTCACGCGCGAGCGCCTCCACGCGCGCCACGGTTTTGGGTCCATCGAGACCGAAAACCTCGTGAAAGACGCAGCCCACGAGCCCGGCGCGGCGCAGCGCGGGCACCGCCGCGAGGGTGTTGGTCACCTCGCCAATGGCCACCGTTCCTGCCGCGAGAAGTTCCGCCACACCCTCAGAAATGCCAATAGATTCATCTACTTCGTCGCAGTCATTTCGCGCCGCGAGCATTCCATCGAGCCACGGGACAAAGCCCTTTCCCGAGGGCGTGCGGCCTCTTAGAGACGACAGTTCCACGTGCGTATGCGCGTTCACCAAGCCGGGCATCAAGAGGCCACGATGAAGCTCCGCGTGGAGACCCGCGTGCAGTCTGCACATATCCGATCGCGTGCCCGCATCGACAATCGCGCCGCGAGGGTCAACGATCACTGCGCCGTCGCTGACGATGGGGCCCTCGCCCAAAAAGACGGCGTCGGCACAGAGCAAACGCGGACGCTCACTCATGGAGTACGCGCCGGTCGCAGTTCGCCCTCACGGTGCAGCCCGGGTTTCATCGCCGGGCGGCGGGTGGAGCAGCGGCGCGACGCGCACAATCGTGCGGCGACGGGGCTGCTCGGAGAGGGAAATGCGCGGGGCGATGGTCAGCGTATTCGCAGAGGTTCCGAGGGCCCTCGCGGTAGCTGCACTCTGCACATCGACGGGCAACCCCGGCTCGCTTCGGCGGTCCACGACAAGCGTCACGCCGCCATAGCTTTGCACAAACGACGCGAGGGCCTCCAGCTCCGAGCCCCCCGCCCCAAGCGTGAACGTGAGACCCATCGCGTCGCGGGAAGCTTCGAGTCCCATGGAGGCCGCCGCGTCGATTCCTTGGTCGAGCAAGACCACGCGCAGCTCGGCGTCGCGCGCGGTCTCCGGCGCATGCAGCGCCAAGCACGCGGTGCGGGCCGCGGTGGCCGTCTCCAAGAGGTTCGCGCCGGAACCTTGACGCCGTTCCGCGGAGCGAAGGAGCGCCACGGCGGCGTCGACGGCCGGCACCTTGGCCCCAAGAATACGAGCAAATGTGCAGGTTTCTGCCGCATCGAGCAGGGCTGATTCGCCCGCAAGGCGGCGAGCTTTGTCGCGTGCTCCCCCGGCGGCGTCCATCGCGGCGACGCGGGCCTGGGCACGCGCCGTTCCGACCTTCGCCTCGGCCTCTTCGATGGCCCGAACCTCGTCGGCCTCGGTGAGCAGGATCGTGGCCCGTTCCTGCGCCGCGAGGGCGGTTTGGCGACGCGCAGTCTCCGCGCGTGACGCTGAGTCCGCCTGGCGCGCGAGAGCCAACGCCTCGCCCCACGTGGCGCGGGCGGTCTCCAAAAGAAGCTCGGCTTGAGCGGGCTCTCCCGCGTCGCTGCGCCGCACCGCCTCGGCCAGCAGCGCATCGCCCTCGCGCAGCTTGGGGCTATCACCAAGCGCAGAAAAGCGAGGGTTTTCCCGTTCCGCAGCCACTTGCGCGAAGAGCGGCCCACGAAGATGCGCGCCCGGGCCGCACCCCGCAAGCAGAGGCCCCACGAGTGCGGAAAGTAGGGCCGCCGCCAGTGCGCGACACGCGTGTATTCTGCACGTCATGGTTTTTCTCGGCCCTTCGAAGACGCCCCAGCGGCCTTGGCCCAAGTCCGATTCCGGCCCTTTGGCATCGAGACGAGAGGCGGCGTGTCGAGGTCTCTGCGGGCCTGAACGAGTTGGTCGGCGAGGCGTGCCAGGCGTTGCCGCCGCTCTTCACGCGCCGCGGCGGACGCGTCGCCCTCTCGAAGTTCGCGCACCTCCGCCTCCTCTGCGGCGTGGGCGTCGATCTCATTTTGCCAAGCTTTTTGCAGGGCGCCAGCCTCCGCGTGTCTCGCCAGGGCCAGGTCGCGCGCGAGGGTCGCCTGAATCGGCAAGCCCAATTTCGTGAACCGCTCGGCGCGCTCCTCCGCGAGCTTGGCGGCACCTTCTGCGCGCTCGGCTTCCGGCGAAAGAGCAGCCGCGGCCAGGGACGCGCGCAGAGTAACGGCGAGAGCCAGCACGAGAAGAAACGCGGGTTTGGCCATGGGCGGAGGAGGTTTCGAGGGCGGCATCGGAATCGAAAAGGGGCGACGAAGCGTGAACCGTGTGCAAAGTAGCGTGCGTGATTAGCTTCGAAGACGTTGAAAGAGCACGTGCACGCATAGGCCAGAGCGTTTTTCTGTCGCCGTGCGCCTACAGCGAAATGTTGAGCCAGGAAACCGGCTCCAAGTGCTGGCTAAAGCTCGAGAATCTTCAGATGACGGGCTCTTTTAAAGAGCGCGGGGCGGCCAACAAGCTCCTCACCCTCGATGCATCCGAGCGCGCGCGCGGGGTCATCTGCGCCTCCGCCGGCAACCACGCTCAGGGGGTCGCGTACCACGCCACGCGCCTCGGCATGAGCGCGACCATCGTGATGCCCGAGACGACGCCGCTCACGAAAATTCAGGCCACCACGCGCTTCGGCGGCAAGATTATCTTGCACGGCACGAGCTACGACGAGGCTTTCGAGGAGGCCAAGCGCATCGAAGCGCTCGAGAATCGGGTCTTCGTTCACGCCTTCAACGACGACCTCGTGATGGCGGGGCAGGGCACCATCGGTCTCGAGCTTCTCGAGCAAAATCCCTACCTCGACGCGATCGTCGTGGCCATCGGCGGCGGCGGTCTCGCGGCCGGTGTCGCGGTGGCGGTCAAAGAGACGAACCCCAAGATCAAAGTGTACGGCGTGCAGGTGAGCTCCCACGCCGCCATGAAGAGCGCCATCGCAGCGGGTGAGCCTGTCACCTTGCCGCCCGCGCGAACCCTCGCTGAAGGCATCGCTGTGCGCCGCGTAGGCGACAAAACCTTCGAGGTGGTTCGCAAGTACATCGACGACATCGTGGTGGTCGACGAAGAAGAAATCGCCGAGGCCATCTTGGCGCTCTTGGAGCGCGAAAAAACCGTCGCCGAGGGCGCGGGCGCGGCACCTTTGGCAGCGCTTCTGCACCGACGGTTGCCCCTCGAGGGCAAACGCGTTGGCGTCATTGTGTGCGGAGGCAACATCGACATGCACCTCCTGGGGCGCGTCATCGAGCGTGGCCTCGTGAAGTCCGGGCGCATGGTCAAGATGCGCTTGAAAATTCCCGACGTGGCAGGCTCCCTCGCGCGCGTTGCCAATCTTGTGGCGCAGGCGCGCTCGAACATTGTGCAGATCAATCACGAACGCACGTTTAGCGACGCCGCGCTCAATGAAACAGACGTCGAAATCGTCCTGGAAACGCGCGGTTTTGACCACGCGCAAGAGGTCAAAGACTTGCTCCAAGCGAGCGGTTACGGCGTCACGATTCGCTGATTCCCATTCTTCGAGGGCTTCAAAACATGAGCACGGTCAAACGCATCGACCACGTGGCGTACCTCGTTCCGAACATCGACGCCGCCCTCGTGGCTTTCGCCGCACTGGGGCTTGAGCCAAGCTCGCGAGAGCTTGTGGCGTCGCAGAAAACCGAGGCGTGCCTGCTGCCCATCGCCGACGGAAATATCGAGCTCATCTCGCCGGCGGGCAACGAGAGTCTTCAGCGATTTCTCGCCAAGCGCGGCCCCGGTCTGCATCACATTGCTCTCGAGGTCGAGAGCATCGAGCTCTTTCTCGCAGACCTTGAGGCGAAAGGTATTCCGCTGATCGACCGGGTCGCGCGCATCGGCGCCCGCGGTCACAAGGTGGCGTTCGTGCACCCAAAAGCCTTCGGCGGGTTGCTCGTCGAGCTCGTTGAAATAGCTTCCCATGAGTGAGGGCCGGCATCGCCGTCCCACGCGTTTGCGAGGGTTTTCACTGGCCTTCGTCGTCGTCGGCATCGGGTTCGTCGTGCCAGTCGCATGCCCTCGCGTGGCGACCGCCGCAGAGGCGATCGTGTCGGTGGCGGTGCGCGCGAAAGCCCGCCGCGCTGCCCAAGACGGAGAGGCCTGTTTCGCGCGCGGCGACCTCCCCGGGGCGCTTGCGGCATTCGTGCAGTCTGCAACCTTATTTCCAATGCCATCGACCCTTCGCGACGTCGCTCGAACCCTCGACGCCCTAGGGCGCATTCGCGAGGCCGTCGCAGCATACGACGCCTATATTGCGGCATGTGGCACCGCATACGCGGCAGAAAGGGAGACCGCGGGCCGGCGAGCCCTGGTCCTTCGCGCGTCTCCCGGTCACATGACGCTCCGCGGATCACCAGGCGAAACGCGGGTAACCGTCGATGGGGCGGGCATTTACGAGGGCCTTCCTCTGGAGCTTGACTTGGCCCCGGGCGAGCACGTTTTGCGCCTGGAGGCGCGCGGGTTTGGGTCCCAGGATGTCGTCCTTGTGGTGGACTACGCGTCCACGATGACGCCCGCTGTCGACCTCGAAGCGGACGCGCCAAGACCCATGGTGCCCATCATCGAGGTTGGCCGCGCGGAGCCCGTCGCGCTCCCGGTGGCCGTCGTGGTGCAGGCTGGGCCGACGATGGTCGCGGCGGAACGGTCGTGGGCGCGCGAACACACGGCGGGGCTTTTTTTGGCGGGCCTGGCGGCAGGCGCTTTCACGGTCGCGGGCGTGTTTGGAGCGCAGTCGTTGAAGGCCCAGCGCGGGTTTGCAACGCACCCCTCGGCGGACGCCGCTGATCGCGGGGAACGCGCTGGATTCATTAGCGATTGTGCCATCGGCGTCGGGGCATTTTTGGCGGCGGCGTCCGTCGCATTTCTCCTGCCGTCACGCGAGGCACCGCCGACGGCTCGCGTGTATTTTACACCTTTTATCGGTGTGTCTGCGTTCGGCGCGACGGGGGAGTTTTGATGGCTCGTTCGTGCCCGGTCGCCGTATTGGCGGGCCTCGGGATGGCGCTAGCCTCGTGCAGTTTGGCCGTCGAGTTCGACCGATCGCGCCTCGAGACGGACGCGATGCCAGCGGTGCCAGGCCCCGATGCGGCGGACGCCAACCGTCTCGACGACGCCGCGGCGGACGCCCTTTCGCCCAGCGATTCACCGTCCACGCCGGCGCTGCACGCGGACGCAGGCGAGCCAGGCGACGCGTCACACTTCTAGGCGACGCTCGGAACCGCGTCAGCTGCCGATCGGTTCGATGCGAACGCGTGCCGTGCTCTCGCGCGCGCATCCGAAGGCGTCGAAAAAAGTTCGCTGCCATCGTTGGGCCTTTGAGTAGCGAATATGAATCGGAACTTCGTGCCTCTCCACATCGCGGAAATGGCGGAGCAGCGTGGAGATCGTGCTCGAGTTGAAGAAGTCCAACGTCGTAAAATCGTGCATCAAACCGACGCGCAGCATGCGGGCGCGAACAATCACTTCGCTGAGGTACGGGTCCAACAATGACTGCGGATCCATCGCGACGCTCTTGCCGTGCCACTGCACCACCACGCCGCGCGGGTCGACAATCACCTGCAACAAAAGGTCACCGAGTTGATGACGATCGGACATTCTGTCAAGTCTCCACGGGATTCAGCGATGCGTCGGTTGTGGCGCCACACGAGGTGACGGAAGGAATGCAGCCCGCCGTCTGCCACGATCCGCACACGCTAGCACTCCTGAAGGCTGGCAGCGCAAGGGAGATGGCGCGGGACTTGGCTCAGACGTGCGCGATTTTCGTTCAGTTAGACCCCATCGGGGTATTCGACCGCCGAAGGCCGCTCCAGAAAATCGGCGGGAGCCGCCTCTGAGGAGCTGGGGAAGCGCGTAGCGGCGATCGGCTACCCACACCCCATGCTATGGTAGCCCGCTTCGCTTTTGGGCGAGGGTCTCTCGCGTGGGTCTTTTCACTGGAACAAGTGCTCGGACCTTTTTCGGCGAAGCTCTAGATAGCGCCCTTTTTCCGAAGCGGCCGGCGAGGCGGCGTAAGCCCCTGAAAAGGGCGCTAGTGGCCCATACGGCCTGCGAACGTCTTCAGGATGAAGAACGCGAGGGCCAGGGTGGCAACGCCGATGGCGATGAGTTTGGGGGCCGTCCACGCCTCTTCTTGCGGGGTGATGATTCGCTTGAACTCGCTTGGCATGGTCATTGGAAAAACCTCTCGTGGTCAGCCCGCGATACGAATCGCGTAGGTGAGCTTGATAATGCTCTTTAGAACGTTCGGCACGCGCTTGAAAAGGTTGATGCTCGGCGGACGCTTCTCCATCACGCGTACAGGGATTTCCCTCGTGGAAATACGGGCCCTGTCGGCGCGAATGACAAACTCGCTCGCGAAAACGTCTTTGTCGATGACGCACGCGCGCGCGGTGTCGACGAGAGCGTCGCGGCGAAACGCCTTGAGGCCGTGGGTGTCGGTGCCGCGAAATCCGAGCAGCACCTTGAGAAGACCCGAATAGGCCATGCTCGCCACGTGGCGAATCATCGGGCGGTCGTCTTCGGCCCCCACCGCGAGCTTGGAGCCGATCACCAAGTCGGCCTCTTGACGCTCGAGAAGGTCGATGGCGCGCTTGTGAAAATCGGCGTCGCACAGGTCGATCTCTTCGCAGATCACAAACTCGCCGCGGGCCAAGAGAATACCCTGGCGAAGAGCCTTCCCGTAGTTCGGCTCGCCGAGGCTCATCGCCCGCACGACGCCTACTTCATCGTTCGCGAAGCGTTCCGCGAGCTGCTCGGCAATTTCGACGGTCTTATCCTTCGAGCCATTTTCCGCGAGAATGATTTCGTACGTCCAGCCCGTTTCCGCGAGCCGATCCCGCAGGTCGATCACGGCCGAATGGAGAATCGCCTCTTCGTTGTAAATGGGAATCACGATGGAAATACGCGGGTCGGCGACGGCCATGGGGGAGGGGAACCTTTCGAGCGTTTAGCTAAGGAAAAGACGTGCTTTTTGAGCAGCGTCGCGGCCAAAAATGAGAGCGTCTTCCATCGACGAGTAGTTCCAGTCGCCGTAGCGACCCGCCGCAACAATGCGTGCATTCTGCACGAATGGTTTGACGACCTCGAGGGATGAAAAATACGCGTGGTCAAAAATCACGTAGGCGTAATCGATGCGTCGAGGGCGAGCGAAGGCCACATCGTCTGGCGACGACAGAATGCCCATTTCGATCATGCCGCTGACGACCTGCGGAAGAACCTCGGCCATGATCGGCTCTTCGCGGCTCGCAAGCTCAACGTAAAAACACGCGCCGTTTTCGGGCGCCATCGCGGCACTGAAATGCGAGTAGCAACCAAGGCGATAAAACGGGTATTTTTCCTCGGGAACGTACACCCAATGGTGGTCAGTTTTGGAGGGCACTTTGATGGCCACATCGAGGTACCAAAGGGGGTTGCATCGAAGCTTGGCTGCCGCCGCCACTACCGGCTCGGGCACGCCCTTCAAGGCTTGCACGAAGGGCCGGAGCGGGGCCGTGGTGATGAGCGAATCGTAGGTGACAATTTCGTCGTCGAAGTGCAGCTCGCGCTTCTCCCAGTCGATGTGCGAGGGCGCGCGGCTGTATTCGATCTCGGGAAGATCCCGGGCCATGCCCTTCGGAAGTTCGCCGATGCCGAGGCGCGGGTAGACGAAAGATGTATTGTACCCGAGTTCGCGATCGTTCAGACCGACGGCGCCGGCAACGACGTCTTCGAGCTTGGGAAGGGGTACAAAGCGTTGGCACCAATCGGCGGTAATTTCCGAAGGATGCACCCCCCACAAGCGGCAGTTGTACGGGATCATGAAGTGGCGTGAAATGCCCTCGCCGAACTTCTGCAAGCAATATTCTTCGAAGTTTTTCGGCGCGACGGTGTGAGGCGTGGCCTGCGCTTGAATGAAGCCGAGGAGGCACTCGTAGGCGACCTCGGGCGGCAATCCGAAGGTGTTCGCCTGAAACGGGTAACGCGTATAAACCCCGTGGAGCCACACGCGCGAGCGGCGATTGACCTCCACCCAATCGTTGCCGATCCACCGCATCACGAGTTCGCGAATGGCCGGATCGCGGAGGTGCAGCAAGTGCCCCGTTTTATCGAAGCGGTAGCCCGCCTCAACATGCGTGGTGGCATGCCCTCCGGCGTGCGGTTGGCGTTCGAAAATGCGAAAGGGCACGCCATCGCGTTTCAGGTGGAAGGCGGCCGACATTCCGGTCAGGCCGGCGCCGAGGATGGCGATGGGCGTATGCGAGCGATTCATGGCTTACTTATGAGTTCGGCGGTTGCCTACGCGAGGAAGACGCCCTGTGCATCCGCTTTATTCTGTAGGGGCGCGTTCTTCGCTTTACTTTCGCTGTTTCACTTCCCGTTAAGGGCGGCTATCCGCCGTGGCTTCACGAGGAGAAGCTATGGCTGACGGACTCAACAAGGTCATGTTGTTTGGAACACTTGGGGCAGATGCGGAGCTTCGCCTCACGCAGGGCGGCCAGGCACTCCTAAAAATTCGCATGGCGACGAACGAGAGCTACCTCGACAAGGGCGGACAACGTGTAGAGCGCACCGAATGGCACCAGGTCACGCTGTGGGGCAAGCGCGCCGAAGGTCTTGCAAAATACCTCACCAAAGGCAGTTCGATCTTCGTTGAAGGCTCGCTGCGCACGGAGAGCTACGAGAAAAATGGCGAAAAGCGCTACAGCACGTCGGTGAACGCCTCGAACATCATTCTTGCAGGCGGGCGCCGCGGCGAGTCGGCTGGGGCGAGCGAGGGCGGCAACTACGCCAACAGTGGCGGTGGTGGTGGCGGCAGCAGTGGCGGCGGCGGAAACTACGGCGGCGGTGGTGGAAATTATGGGGGCGGCGGGGCTCGTACGGGCAACCCGCAGCCGCGCCAAGCACCGGCTTTTGACCAGGGCGGTGGCTCCGGCGGAGACGAGTTTGCGGGCGGCGGCGACTTCGGTCCCGGCGACGACGACATCCCATTTTGATCCAATTCGCCTCGCCATGCGAATCCGCTAGCGAGGCGACAAACCACTGATTTATTGAGGTATTTATGGCCGTCTCCCTTGCACACCCGGACGTTTTTGCTTCTCGGCACCTCGGCTCTTCGGCGGAGGCGAACGGCGAAATGCTCGCCGAGATTGGCCTTAAATCCCTCGACGAGCTGGTCGAAGAAACGGTGCCCGCGGCCATCCGCTTTCGCGCGCCTCTCGACGTTCCAGCGGCGTTGAGCGAGGCCGAAATCTTGAAGCTGGCGCACAAACTCGGTGCCATGAACGAGGTTTGGCGCAGCTACATCGGCAACGGTTTCAGCGGCACGCTCACGCCTCCGGTCATCCTGCGAAACGTCCTTCAAAATCCCGGTTGGTATACGCAATACACACCGTATCAAGCCGAGATTTCCCAGGGCCGATTGGAGGCGCTCCTCAACTTTCAAACGATGGTCTGCGACCTCACGGGCCTTGCTGTGGCCAACGCGTCGCTGCTCGACGAGGCGACCGCCGCCGCCGAGGCCATGCACATGGCTTACGGTTTCGCGGGGGCCGCCGATCGCAATGCGATTTTCGTTTCCAGCGCTTGCCATCCCGCGACGATCGCCGTGATCCGCACCCGCGCCGATGCCCTCCAGATCGACGTGATTGTAGGCGACGCGGACGCCTTCGATTTTTCGACAAACGTCTTCGCCACGGTCGTTCAGTACCCGGAAACCGCCGGGCGTTTGCACGACCCGCGCGCATTCTTCACGAGGTCGAAAGAGCACGGCGCGATCGCGATTGTAGCCGCCGATATTTTGGCGCTCACCATGGTCACGCCTCCGGGCGAACTCGGTGCCGATATCGCCGTGGGCAGCACGCAGCGCTTTGGTGTTCCCCTCGGTTATGGCGGGCCGCACGCGGCCTTTTTTGCCTGCAAAACAGACTACGTGCGCAAACTTCCGGGGCGGATTATTGGCGTCTCGCAAGACGTGCATGGCCACCGCGCCCTGCGAATGGCCCTGCAAACGCGCGAGCAACATATTCGCCGCGAAAAAGCGACGAGCAACATTTGCACAGCTCAAGCCCTCTTGGCCGTGACCGCCAGCATGTACGCCGTTTACCACGGGCCAGAGGGGCTTCTCGCCATCGCGCGGCGCGTCCATGCCTCGGCGGTGACCTTGGCGCTCGGCCTTCGCGAGGGCAACGTGGCGGTCGCCCACGACGCATTTTTTGACACGATCCGCGTCGAGGTTGCGGCCGCCGAGCTCGCTGCCGTCACCGGGCGCGCAGCCGAAATGCGCATCAATCTCCGCGCCCTCGGCGGTTCGAGTTTCGCGGTCTCGCTCGACGAAACCGTGTCGAGCGACGACCTCGACGACCTTCTCTACGTCTTTCACGGAACACGCGCGCACCGAGCCTTGGAGCTCGCGGCCCGTGCGTCAGAAATGATTCCGGCTGCGCTACGTCGTACGTCGAAATACCTGACGCATCCTGTGTTTCACGAGCATCGGAGCGAGCACGAGATGCTTCGCTATTTGCGCATGCTCGAGGGCCGCGACCTCTCCCTGTGCCACTCGATGATCCCGCTCGGATCGTGCACCATGAAGCTCAACGCGTCCGCCGAGATGATGCCCATCACCGACGCTCACTGGAACGCCATTCACCCGTACGTGCCCCTTGCGCAGGCCCGCGGCTACCAAGTGGTCATTCGTGAACTCGAGGCCATGCTCTGCGAGCTCACGGGGTTTTCGGCCGTGTCGCTCCAGCCCAATGCGGGCTCCCAGGGCGAGTACGCGGGGCTTCTGGTCATTCGCGCCTATCACCGCTCGCGGGGAGATTTGCAGCGCAACGTGTGCCTCATTCCTTCGAGCGCCCACGGCACCAACCCCGCGTCGGCGGTCATGGCCGGCTTCGATGTGGTCGTGATTGGATGCGATACGCAGGGCAACATCGACACCGCCGATCTCGAGGCGAAGGCGAAGTTGCACGCGCCAAAACTCGCGGGCTTGATGGTCACGTACCCCTCGACCCACGGCGTTTTCGAAGAGGGCATCGGCCGCATTTGCGCCATCGTCCACGAGCACGGCGGCCAAGTTTACATGGACGGGGCCAACATGAATGCGCAGGTCGGCCTGTGTCGCCCGGGCGATTTCGGCGCCGACGTATGCCACCTCAATTTGCACAAAACTTTCTGCATTCCGCACGGCGGCGGCGGCCCCGGAATGGGCCCCATCGGCGTGGCACCCCACCTCGCGCCCTTCTTGCCCGGGCACCCGGAGGTGGCCGTGGGCGGGTCGCAAGCGCTCGGGCCTATCAGTCAAGCGCCCTGGGGAAGCGCGAGCATTCTCCTAATCTCGTGGGTTTACGCGCGTCTTATGGGCCCATCGGGTCTCAAAGCTGCGACCGAGCAGGCCATCCTCAACGCCAACTACATCGCCAAACGCCTCGCCCCACATTTCAGTGTAGTCTACACGGGTACGAATGGCCGCGTGGCGCACGAATGCATACTTGACCTCCGCTCGTTCAAGAAATCGGCCTCCATCGAGGTCGAAGACGTGGCAAAGCGCTTGATGGACTACGGTTTTCACGCGCCCACCATGTCGTGGCCGATTGCAGGCACGCTCATGGTGGAACCGACCGAGTCCGAGTCGAAAGCCGAACTCGACCGTTTTTGCAACGCGATGATCGCGATCCGCGAGGAAATACGCTGGGTCGAAGAGGGTACGTGGCCGAAAGACAATAACCCGCTCAAACATGCTCCGCACACGGCGCAGCGGGTTACGGCGGCGGATTGGCCCCATCCCTACAGCCGGCAGGTTGCGGCCTTTCCTGCGGCGTGGGTGCGCGCGCGTAAGTTCTGGCCCCACGTTGGCAGGGTCAATAATGCGTTGGGTGACCGAAATCTGGTCTGCACGTGCCCATCGGTGGAAGACTACGCGTCGTGAGACGAGCCAAACTCCTGTCCGTTGCGCTTTGTGCCTGTGCCGTCCTCGCGGCGTGCCGCACCCCCGCCTCGCCCACCTCGCGCACCACGCCCGCCGCTCCGTCGAACGCCGACGTGCTGCAAGACACCGATTTTCTTGTTGGTGAAGACGCGCTCGGCGACAACGCCACAGAAATGCCGCTCGGAAGTTTTCGGCGCAGCGTCGAGGGCGGAGGATTTTACGCCATTGGCGATTCCGTGGATATTTTCACAAAATATGCGTGGAAGTCCCGCCGCGCGACGGGCGGAGAACTCCAGAAAAGGGTGCATGTTGCATGCTTTTTGTCGGCGACTGCTTCGTTGACTTCGTGCGGAACCGACGTGAAGCGAGGGCCGCGAACGCGCGCCGAAGCGTTCACCGGGCAGTGGGTTGTGGCGCCACTGACCGAGGTGCCGAGCGGCGGGGTCGTGAACGTGGGCGGCTGCCGCTGCGACGCAGACGGCCTTCGTCTCGTCGTCCGCTAGACGCCAGGCTGCATCGTGTTGCCGACTGCGTGCAGTCTGCAGCAAGTGCAGAGTGCACGGAGTTTATCGGTGACTCGTTGCCCCAAGGGGAACACGCACCGGGGCAAGAACGCTGCCTTGCGCCGCGAGAATTCGAACGACGTCGCGCAAACCGCGGCCCGCGCCTGACGATCCGCTCGCGCCTGCAAGCGGGCCTACGCCGTGCGCCGTTTTGAGCCACGCTTCGAGGGCGTCGAGGTCCGCGGGGGGAACAGCGGGAAGAAGTGCGCGCACCATGGGCGGCTCGTAGTCGCTGAGAGCAAGGCCCGGCAGCACTTTGGACGACGGCGGAGGGGCTACGCGCGGGCCTACTTCCCGCGCGAGCCGATGCAGCCAATCGTCGGCGGACAACCCGTGAAAAGCCAGTAAATCGCCAAGCCGTTGCAGGCGAGATGCGAGCTCGGCGCCGATGGGATTGGGCACGAGAAGGTGCGTTGGCGTCGCAACGACGAGGTCCGCGAGCTTGGCGGCGATGGGACCAACAGCGTGCAGTATGCAGCCTTCTGCGTGCATCGAACCGGGGCGAGCGGAGGCCCGAGGAACGACGGTTGGCGCGTTCTCGGCGGCCCCCCGCGCGAGCCAAAAGACAGGGTTTGCGCAGAGCTCCAAAGATTCGTCGAGAACGGCGAGGCGGTCCCAAGTACCGGGCAGGCGCGCGCCCACGGCCCCATCAACCTCGTCGACAAAGCTGCTCCGTGACGAAGGCGTTTGCCGCTCGGCCACCAGGTGAAGGCCCGATTGATGAATGCAGTATGCAAGCGTATCGAGGGGCATCGGCTCATCGTGCGCGTGAAGAAAGGCGTCGACGACGCCGGCGTCGCTGAGGGACTCGGGGTTCACGTCGAATGACAGGCGCAGGGGACTATCCGCCGCGAGGGCATCCATCGCGTTCGCCACCGCGCGGCGCGGCGCCGGGATGTGCGCGTGAAGACCGAGGGCGCCGAGATGGTGCTGAATCGCGGCCATCCAGAGGCGACTGGCGCGCGGATAAACCACCAGACGAAGTAGACCCTCGGCGGACAACAAAGACGCCAGGTGGGCCACCAGGAGGGCAGGGTTCGGCACGTGCTGGAGGACGTTGGACAGAAAGATGGCGTCGTAGGGGCCGTCTGCAATCGCGAGCAAATCACCCTGCCGAATCGTGAGTGGGGCCTGCGCGCAGAATGGCTGCACGATGCGTGCAAGGTGCACGCGATGGCCTAGGCGCGTGAGCGACGCCTCGGAGAGATCGATGGCCACAACCTCCCGCGCCGAAGGATTTGCGCGGGCAATCACCAAGGCTTCGAGGCTCCCGCACCCCGCGACGAGAATGCGCGGCGCGGTTGCGAACGACACGTAGCCCGCGAGTTTGGCTGCGGACGTCAACGCGAGTTCGGCCTCTGGGCGCCGGCTTGGGAGCGCGAAGACCGACGCGGGCGGATAGGGATGCCGCTCGTACTGCGCCCGTACACGCTCCGAAATGGGGTCGAGGAGCGGCGCGAGCGGCGCGATAGGACGGGGCATGGCGCAAACCCCGGAAGCTAACGCGCGAAAAACGCGAGAATTCCCAGGGCGAAAAGCGTGACGACCGCCGCTGCCAGCAAGATGACCATGGGGTTGCCATCCGTTGGCGCGGGCGCCTTGACGCGCGCCGGAAGCGCGAGAGGCATGGTTTCAACTTGGCTCTGCGGCAGGCTCAGCGACTCAATGATCTCGAGCAGCGGGCCGCTTGGAACGTCGGGTACCGTACGCCGCGAAGCCCGGTCTTCTTCGGCGAGTTGGGCGAGGGTGGCCATGCGCGAGTCGTCTTCGAGTTCGCGAATGCGGCGCGCTCTTTCCCGGCGTTTCTCGATGTATTCGGTGCCGAAGGTTTCCGTGAGCCATTCGCCGAGGCGCAGCTGACTGCCCATCATGCGGCTCGCGCGGCCCCAGCTTTCGAGGTCTTTTTGGAGCAGCGCGGAGGTGGCGTAGCGGTCGTCGCGGTTCGCAGCGAGGGCTTTGCCAACGATGCCCCGAATGCGCTCGAAGTCGGGCAAGTGGGCCGCGTCAAAAGGCGGAACATCGCCCGTTTTGGCGCGCTCGATGAGGCTCGTGGTTTCGCTCTTTCGGTACATGCGCTTGCCCGAGAGCAGCTCCCAAAGAATGACTCCGGCCGCGAAGACATCGGCGCGCGCATCGACGCTTTCACCGCGCGCGTGCTCCGGCGACATGTAGCCAGCCTTGCCCACGAGCGCATCGCCGAGGGCGTGCGCGGTGACAACTTGGTTCGCATGCGCGATGCCGAAATCGCAGAGTTTCACCTCGCCTTCGAGGGACACGAGCACGTTCGACGGCGACACATCGCGGTGCACAATTCCGAGCGGTTTTCCGTCGTCGTCGCTGCGGCGGTGCGCGTGGTCGAGGCCCTTCAAGACCTCGACGACGAATGTTGTGGCGAAATTCGCTGGAAGCGCGATGCCTCGCGCGGAGCATTGGCGAAGGAGGGTCGCGAGATCAATTCCTTCGATGTAGTCCATCGCGATGTACAGGCGATCGGCCTCGCGCCCCAGATCGAACACCTGCACGACGTTCGGGTGGTCAAGGCGGGCCGCAAGTTTTGCCTCAAACGCGAGCTGGTCGGCGAAGGTCTTGTTGCCAGCGTATTCGAGGAGAATAAGTTTGATCACCGCCAGGCGCGATGCGCCGGAATCGGTCTTCACGCGCGCCAAATAAATCTCGGCCATGCCGCCACGACCGATGAAGTCGAACAGCGTGTAGCGACCAAAACGGTGCGGTAGTACGAGCGAATGGCCTTCCATGACGTGTGGCGGGTACTGCTAGGCCACACTGCGGGGCAAGTCGCGGTAGAACGGCATGCTAGGCGGAGGCTGTGAAACGCGACGACGATCCCATCGACGCCATCAAGCGGCCGGATGCCGCGCCCTCTTCGCGCCTTGGGCGGGTCGCGCGCCTTGCGGCTTTGGCCCCGGCGGCGTTGCCATTCGCGGCGGAGGCGCTGCGCCGCGCGGTGGGCCGCGGGCGTTCCGAGGAGGACGAAAGTGCGGCGCAGGCGAAGCTACTTCGTCAGGTAAAAAGCGCGGCTGACGCCATGCTCACGACCCTCGGCGAGATGAAAGGATTGCCGCTCAAATTCGGTCAGATGGCTTCGTACATTGATGGGCTTGCGCCTCCGGGATACGAAGAAAAGTTTCACGCGGTGCTCTCGAAGTTGCAGCAGAAAGCTCCACCACTGAGCGATGCAGCGGCGCGAAAAGTCATCGCGCAGGAACTCGGCGCATCGCCGGAAGAACTCTTTGCGTCCTTCGAGCCCGCGCCTTTTGCGGCGGCGAGCATTGGCCAAGTGCACCGTGCCCGCACGCGCGCGGGCGACGCCGTGGCGGTGAAAGTTCAATACCCAGGCATCGATAAGGCGGTCGAAAACGACCTCAAAAGCGTGGCCTTGATCGAGCAGATGGTTGCTCCAATAGGCCGTAAATACCACACAAAAGAGACCCTCGACGAGGTGCGGCGAGTCTTTCTCGCGGAGCTCGACTACGCCGCCGAGGCCTGTAACATGGACGTCTTTCGCGGCATCCACGCGGGCGATGACTCCATTGTGATCCCGCGGGTCTTTCGCAGCCTGTCGGGAAAACGTGTATTGTGCACAGAGCTCCTTGAGGGCGTGGACTACGCGACTTTTTGCGCCGAGGCCTCCGAAGAGGAGAGATCGCTGGCGGGGCAAACGATCGCCCGGTTCATGTTTCGCGCCCTCTTCAAACACGGGTGGCTCTACGCCGATCCCCACCCAGGGAACTACCGATTTCTTGGAGGCGGGCGGGTCGGATTCCTGGATTTTGGCTGCGTTCGTCGACTTCCCGATGACCTCGTGGAAGGCATGAAACGGTACATCCGCGCCCTTCAACGCGGCGACATCGCCGAGTTCGAGCGCGCCTGCGTGCAGGTGCTCGGCTACGACCCGGAAGACCTCGAAGGCTGGCCGATCTATACGTCGTATACACGGCTGATACTCGAGCCTCTCGTCCATGACGGGGCGTTCACGTACACCCATGCGTTCGCGCGCGAGGCGGTCGCGTACCTGGTGCGCCACGGAAAAAAAGTTGTCTTCAAAGAGGGCCAGTCGTTTCCGAAGCTGCCGAAGCCCATTCACATGCCGCCGGAACATACGTTCGTGAACCGCCTTCAGTGGGGTCTCGCAAGCGTTTTGGCTGGCCTTGGATCGACGGCCAACTGGCGCGCGCTCGTCGACGAGTGGATGCAGACGGTCGTGGTCCCTGAGCGGCCTCGATGACGTTTCGCCCTTCAGCGCTCGTTTTTTTTGTGACTCTGGGCGCATCGGCCGTTGCGAAGGCAGACCGCGCGTCGTTCGTGGATGCGCTCGCGGAGGAGAGGTGGCTTGAGGCCCTCGAGGCCTATTCGGGGCTCGCGCCAGGCGATCGCGACGACGTGCTGCTGCATTTTGGGCACGCGCAGGCGCTGTCGGCGGCGGGCCTTGATGGCGCCGCGGAGCGCGCGTTTGCCCTCGCCCAGGAACCGCGGTTGCGGGCGTTTCGCCAAGAGCCCCGGGCCAAGAGTCCGTTGCCGCTTTGGGGTTTTGGCTCCGCCCCGTCATCGTCGCCTTCGTCCTTCGTGCCCGACATTCCGCGCCCCCTCGAGGTTCTGCGCGACGTGGCCCGCAAAGAGTCTCACGCGCAGGCCGGGCGAAGGCTGCGGGGCGAGAGCTCCGACGACTACCGCATGCGGGGACTCGCGCTCTATTACTTGGAAAATCGCACACATAGCGATGAGGCAGCGGTGCTGTTGGAGGCGGCCGCCGTAAAAAAAGCGGGCTCCCTCGGCCCATGGCTTTTGCCCGCCGCGAAGGCGTGGATGCGGGCGCGCAAAGAAGAGAGGGCGGCGTCGGCGTTTGAACGCGTGCAGAATACAGGCAATGCGGCGGAGGCGCGGGAGGCGGCCCATTCGCTGCTCAAACTTCAGGTGACCCGAGCCGACTGGGCGTCGGTGTCGTCGATGGTTTCAAAACTCGCACCGGGCTCGGGCCTCGACGCCGATGACCTTTTGCGTCTCAAGGGCATTGCCGCGGCGGTGAGCGAAGACGGGCCGTCCCTCGGTTCTTTTCGCGCATTTCGCGTCCTACATGAACCGCGTTCATCCAGTCTATTTGCTGGTCGATTGGCGTTGCTGGAGGCGCTCGGGCTTCAGCGTCGAGGCCGCGCCACAGAGGCTGTGGCCATATGGGAACGCCTCGAAACCGAAGGTCGTCCCATTGTGGCGTTCTTTGCGCGCGAGCACCTCAAACGCGTCGACGGGGTTTCTGCGGCAACGTGCCATGTAGCGCCGCGCCTCGTGGACCGCATTCTCCACGCCTTGCCGCGCGCAAGTGATTTGGCGTCGGGCCCTTGGCTTCACGCGCTCGCGGGGGCCGGCCTTGTGCACGAGGTTCGCCAAGAGCTTCGCTCCATCGGGTTTCTCGATGCGGGACCGAAGGCCCCGTTCACGAAAGAGGGTTGGGCGGAACTTCAGCTTTTGGCCGCGCGATTCGATCGCGGACTGGGAGCGGCGCCGGGTCATGGGCCCGCGGTTCATGGTCCCGCTTTTTGGCCCGAACTTGTGCACCTTGAAGGGAGCCTCGGCATTCCGCGCGGCCTCCTCGCGTCGCTTATGAGGCAAGAAAGCGGGTACCACGCGGACGCGCGAAGTCCGGCGGGCGCCCTTGGTTTGATGCAGCTGATGCCGGGCACCGCGGTTCGTTACCTGCCGTCCACGGGCGACGCGCCCCTCGCCGCGCGTCTTCGCGACCCCCTCGTCAATCTTCATGCTGGGGCGGCCCACTTGGCCATGCTCCTCGTGCGCACGCGCGGCGAAATCTCTCTCGCCGTAGGGGCCTACAACGCGGGCCTAGAGCCCGTGGAGCGCTGGCGAACCGCATTGCGGGGCGGGCCCCCGGAGCTCCTTCTTGAGGCCGCTGCGTTCGGGGAAACGCGCCATTACATGTGGGCCGTCTTGGACGACTGGATCGACGTGCGTCGCTGCCTCGGACTGCCGCTCGAAGACCCGATTTAGCGCCCGCATCAATCGGCCACGATCCGAAAGAGCGCGGCACCGAGGGCCACAGCGATGGCGTCGAAGACCGCGACGAGGGCGTAGCCCCCGAGCCACAGCTCGCTTGGCGCATGAAGAAGCACGTCTCGCGTGGTGGCCATGGCCCCGAGAGCCATGGGCGTGAGGAGCGGCAGGAGCACCACGGCGAGCAGCAAATCGCGGGCTTTTGTTTCCACGGTGAGGAGTCCGAAGAGGGTGCCGAGGGCGGCAAAACCGAGAAACGCGAGGAGCAAAAGGAGCAGCACGGCACCGAGGGCGCCATCCGGGGGAATGTGCAAAAAAAGAGCCGTGGCCCCGAGCCCCACGAGGCCGATGGGCACGAGGAGAAAAAAGAGCGCCGCGGTTTTGGCGACAAAGAGGCCGAGGGGGTCTCCGGCCAAGAGCTTGGTCGTCGTCCACGCACGGTTCTCTCGCTCGCGATGCCAGAAACGTGCAAATGCAAATACCGAGGAAAAAAGCTGGGAAGTCCACAGTGTTCCCGCCGCCGCCACCGCGGGACTCGTCGCCGCCGCGCCAAACGCCGCCGCCGCAACGAGCGCCACGAGCAGGCCAAAAAGGGCCGCCGTAACCACGACCTCCCGCGATCGCATTTCGATGCGCAGATCTTTTACGAGCACGGCGCGAATGGTTCGCGAGAGGAGGAGGTGCGCCGCCATGGGTTTCGCGTTAGACCAAAGCATGACCCGCGCCGAAGTCATCGCGATTCTCACGAGTCCCGCGGGGGTCGATGAAACGCTCCGCGTGCATCGCATTGCCCGCGCCGTAGCCGCAACCGAACGCGCGATTCGCGAGGAGCCCATGACGCGAACCGATGCAGAAAGCCTCGTCGATCACGTCGCGGCGATTGCCGAAAAGCTCTTCGAGGGGTCCGCCGAGAGTTTTCACATCATCTACGGGCGAGGCCTTCAACGGGTCATTCGCGAAGTCTTCGGAGAGGGCGATTGATGCAGTCTGCATGAATGCGGAACGAGCACCGATGCGACGCTACTGTTCCCCGGGGCTCTCGCCTTCGCCGGGGGTCACCAAGCCTTCGAGGCCCGCGAGATGAGCTAGCGTGACCGGGTGGTACGGAGGCCGCGCGGTGAACGGAACCTCGGCTGTTCCCCCATGACTTTCAAGGACTTGAGCACACACGGCCAAGCACCACTTTCCCTGGCAAAAACCAGTACCAAAGCCGCTGTACCGTTTGAGTGACTCGATGTCTCGATGCCCTCGCTCGATGGCCTCAACGAGCTCGTGCTCGGTCACGTCTTCGCATCGGCAGACCATGGTCTTTCCCATGAGAGGAGCCTAGCTGCCTTTCATGCGCGCGAAGGCCCTAAACCTCGCCCTCGTACTCGCAGCGCGACTCGCAGGTCTCGTGGACGACGACCCGGGTGAGCCCCGAAAAAATCGGTTTGAGCCGTTCCCAAATGAAGCCGGCGAGCACCTCGCTTGTGGGATTTTCGAGGCCCGGAATTTCGTTCAAGTAGCGATGATCGAGGGCGTCGTGGAGCGCCTTCCAGGCCTCTTCGATCTCGGCGAAATCGCAGATCCAGCCGCTCTCGGGCGACACCGCACCCGCAACCACGACCTCGACTTTGTACGAGTGGCCGTGAAGTCGAAAGCACTTGTGACTTTCGGGAACGCGAGGAAGCCGGTGCGCGGCTTCGAAGCGGAACTCTTGAACAATGCGGGCGCGCATGATGCCCGCCTAGCCCCGGATGGCCCCTGACGCGAGCCTCTCGGCACACGGCACATCGCTTGCCGGACGGGCGCATCGCACCGTTTGCATTTGCGCGCGGACTGTGCTACCGGCTCCGCTCCCGAGTCGAACCATGTACCTGCAAATTTCGAAGAAGTCCCGCAAGCCCTCCCGCAACCGCTGCGCTCGCTACAAGGCGAAGCAGAAGGCAAAAGACAGGGCTCGCCGCGCCCGCATTTACCAGACGGCCTAAGGTTCGAACGCCGTGTGCGTGCGCCTGCCCCGGTCCCAGTCGTCGCAGTCGTCGCAGTCGTCCCAGTCGTCGCAGGCGCCGGTATTTTTCGCGTCGGTGCTTTGATGTGACGGCCCGCGCCGCGAACGCGTTAATGTGGCGCGTTCTCCGGAGGCTTCATGCGCGCACGCTTTTTTCGAACCGTCGGTCAGCTTCGTGCACCTCGATTCATGTACGAACCCGGTGGCGTCCGGCATGCGGTGGCCCTCGGTAGTCTCTCGCTAACGGTCGCCGTCGTTGAGCGCAACGATGGCTCCATCGTGCTCATCGACGCCGGTTACGCCGAAGAGGTCTGCGCGAATCCGTCGAAGACGCTGCAGTTTTTGCAGGCGTTGAGCCTTGGGTTTGAAGGCACGGGCGAAGACTCCATCGTGCGTCAGTTGCAGCGAATGGGCTTCGATCCGGGCAAGGTCACGCAGATTGTGGCCACGCATTTGCACCGCGATCACGTCGATGGCGTGGCTGATTTTCCGAACGCCGAACTCGTGGTCTCGCGCCAAGAGTTTGATGCATTCCTCACGCAACCTCGCGTCCCGGGTTACCGCCAACAAGACCTCGTTGCCGCAGGCCGCATACGCCTCGTGGACCTGAAACAAGACGGCCTCTACGGCTTCCCTGGGAGTTTCGATCTTTTTGGAGACGGCGAGCTCGTGCTTCTCGATGCAAACGGCCACTCGAAGGGCTCGATGGCGGTGGCTATCGATGACGGGAACATACCCTATATCCATATCGGAGATGCCGTGTACCAGTCGTGGGAATACGGGCTTGCTCCCTCTGGTCCGTCGCGCTTGGCGACCGTAACCGCTTGGAATCACAAGGCTTTGCACGAAACGTATCGCGTCATGCGCGAGGCAGAAAACCACAAGCGGCGGCCCGTGCTGGTGCCGGCTCACGACCTTTCGGTCTACGAAACGCTGCCCCAGCTGCCCCAGCTGCCGCAAGCGCCCGCGTGACGGCGGCGTAAAATCAAAGTTTCGCCAAAAAACGACGAAGCAATTTGCGGTCCAATGCGGGGGCCGGCGGTTCCACTTGCACGAGGAGCGCGAGGGTCTCTCCGTGGCGGCGCAGGGCCATGCGCACGGCCCCAAATGTGCTTTGCGCGGGATCGAAAATCGCGACGACCATGCCTTCACCGAGGGGCCTAAGAAACGCGTGGGTGCCCGCGCCCTCAACGAATATCCCCTCCAAACGAGCTTCGCCCGCCGCGCGTAAGAGACCCGACCCCGCCTCGATCAGGGCCTCGCTCGCCGCCGCTACGACGCCGTTTTCGAAGCTGGCACTGCTGCCCCCACCGGTCGCGGGGGCGCTCGCGCGAACCGTGCCCGCCGGGTCTACGAGAAAAATGGCGACGAGCGGCAACGCGCTGCGAATCTCTTCGAGCAGCGCCGTTGCAGGGTGAAAATCGTCGCCGTTCATCGAAGCTGTGGACCGGTTTTCGAGGGGATCAGTGAACCGCCGTCGACGTCGAGTTCGAAACAACCCTTGGTCACGAAACGGTCGACGAGGACCGGATCCAAGTGGCCCTCGCGGCCATTTGCCATGAGAATTGCCAGGGCTTCGTCGCGGCCCAGGGCGCGCTTGTAGGGGCGGTCGGCGGCGGTGAGGGCGTCGTAGACGTCGGCGACGGCCATGATGCGCGAGGGCAGCGGAATGGCCTCTCCTGCGAGGCCATGGGGGTAGCCTTTGCCGTCCATGCGCTCGTGGTGGGCGCCGGCGATGAGGGGCACCCGTTCGAGGTCGCGGCTCCAGGGGATGCGCGAGAGAAAGCGAATGGAGTGGGTGACGTGGGAGCGAATTTCGGCGACCTCGGAGCGGGTCAGAGAACCTCGCGGAACCTCGAGGGCAAGCTGCTCGTCGGGCGAGATGAGCGAGCGCGCTTCTCCCCGCGCGTCGGTCCACCGAAAAGCTGAAATCGCAGCCAATTCACTGGCCGCGGACGCAGGGAGCACCGACGGCTCGTTGGCCCGAAGGACGACATTCAACCAGTGGTCGAGGCGCTTTTCAGCGTCGGCCAGGGTGCCGAGACAGGCCGTTGCCCGAGACGGATCGCGGAGAGCTTCTTCGAGGGCCATGACCCTGTTCTGCAGCTGCGCGTTTTCAAATCGGAGCCGCACCACCGCGAGTTGTTCGTCGTAAAGTTTCTTGGCCTTGACGAGCACGCGCTCGCGGACGCCTATCTTTCCGAAGTCGTGCATGAGGCTCGCGTACTCAAGTTCGCGAAGGGCTTGCGTGTCGAACGGGGCCATCGCAAGGGCCGTCGTCGAAGCGATGTTGACCTGGCGCGCGAGGGAAAGCGTGTATTGTGCAACACGAAGAGAATGGCCGCTCGTGGTGGGATCGCGCGACTCGATGGCGTCGATGGAGGCCCGCACAAAGCCTGCGAAGAGATGGTGGATCTCCTCGTAAAGCATGGCATTTTCCAGGGCAAAGCCCGCCTGCTGCGAGAGCATTTGCACCAAGTCTTGGTCGCGCCGATCGAACGAGCGGACCAGCCTCGGCATGTTTTCCGACGTGAGGCACGCGCTCCAATCGCGCTTGCGGTTGATCAGTTGGACGACGCCCAGAACCTCATCGCGCCGGGAGATCAGCGGCACGACCAGCATGGAGGTTGTGCGGTAACCGGCACGCTCATCGAAGGAGGGATCGTAGCCAAAAGACTCGTGGGCACCGATGCTGCGCACGTCGTCGATGACGATGATTCTCCGCTCGGCCGCCGCAGCCCCCGCGATACTTCCGTGGCCAAAGGGGATGAGAAACTCGCTCGCAGGAAAGCGCACCGAATCGTTCTGGGTAAGCTTAAAGCGCAGGAAACGCTCGGATCCCTGACGCTCTGTGACGTAAATACTGCCGGCGTCGCTCTCGGTGAGCTGGCGCGCGTTCGTCAAAATAAGGGCGAGCAGCGTTTGCAAGTCGCGCTCCTGCGACATGGCCAAACTCGTGGTCAAAAGCGAATCGCGATCGTGGACGGCTTGCTTCGCGCGCGCTCTCTCGACGTCGGCGAGGCGATGGGCTTGAAGGACCTCGAAGTTCGCACCGATCGCCATGCTCACGTCCGCGATGCGGGCGTCTGGCCGCAGCAAAGCGGCCACCCCCGGTGGGCACGAAGGCTCCTCCGCGCCAATCAGCAGAACGCGCGCAGTGCCGTTTTCAACACGCGGTCCCAGGGAGCCCGCAATCTGCGACCAGTCTTCGCGGGAGCTGTCCACGAGAAAGACCACAAGATCCCCGCGGTAAAATCCGAGGGCCCCCTCGTGAGCGAGGGCACCCGTGATGCCCTCCAAAAGGATGTACTCTGCAAGCATCCCCAGGAGCGAGCCAAAAGGGATGCCACTCATGGCGCCGGAAGCTACCACGGCAGTCGCGTGTAGCCGTCTGTTTTCATCCGCGGCGGACCTCGGTGTGCCAGCGTCGCGGGAGCCAAAAATACGCAGCCTAGTATTAGAAAGCCCGAATACAGTTATGAACGCTATATCGGGTGTTTCGTGGTTATAAATAATTGATATTATACATGAAATAAGCATCTGCAAAGTGATGCTTGACAACGGCTGCCGGTGTTGCCAAGGTTTGCTTATGGGAGTCTCCACGGATAATTTTCGCTCTTGGGTTCCGCGGCCGGTGCTCGAGCAGGCTCGGGCAACTCTTCAAGATATTGCCCACATCGCGGCCTGTTTTCGCGGCGAGGGGCCTCCGCCTTTTCAGGCGCGCGGTGCCTCTGCGCCTTCGCCGGGCCCCGTACCCGTACCCGTACCCGTACCCGTACCCGTACCCGTGCGCGCGGCCTCGGCGGTCATCACGCGCCGCCTCCGGGTGCTTTCGTCGGAGCTTTGCACGCCATCGGCGCTGGCCATCGCGTTTGAAACGGAAGACGGGCAGCCGCTCGGCGCTGACGCGGGGCAGTTTCTCACGGTGCACTGGCCGTTGAACGGCGTCGTCGAAAAGCGCGCGTACTCGTTGGCGTCGCGCGCCGACGACGGAACACGGGGTCGCCTCGTGGTGAAGGGCGCGGCGGGGGGCCGCGTGTCAGCGTCGCTGGTGGCGCGGGCGGGCGAGCTTCGCCATCTCGAGGTCACCGGGCCCTCGGGTCATTTCGTGCTCGACGTGCGAAGCCGGAGGCACGTGTTTCTTGCGGCGGGCAGCGGCATTACGCCCATCGCGAGCATGCTGCTGACCCACGTTCCGCTCCGCAAACAAGACACGTTCACCCTCGTCTACGGAAGCACGTCGCCGGAAGAAACCATCCTGCGCCGCGAGCTCTTGGACTTGGCCAACGAGTTTCCCGAGAGGTTCAGCATCCGCTGGGCCTTCGACCAAAACGCCAACCACTTTCGCTCGGTGCCGCCGCCCTTTTCGGGGGCGCTCGGCGGCGACCTTCTTACGGAAATTCTTCGCACGCAGCCCGTCATCGACCTCCACGACGCGGCCGTTTACCTCTGCGGCCCGAGCCCCATGATGAAGGCGGCCCAGGCGGTGCTCGATGGGGCAAACGTGCCGCCGGCGCGCATTCGAACCGAGCGTTTCGCGAGCCCCGGCAGTCGCAACGTCGGGCCCCAAAACGCGGTGGCGGGTGCGGTGGGCTCTGTGCGGCGGGTGGCTTTGCGCGTGATCCTAGACGGAAAAACGCAGGAGATCATCGCATCCACCGCACAAACAATTTTGGAGGCCGGGCTCGGGGCGGGCTTGCCCATGCCCTACTCGTGTTCCATGGGCGGGTGCGCTTCGTGTAGAGTGCATGTAACGTCGGGAATGGCCGTCATGGAGGAGCCGAACTGCCTCGAGGCGGAGGAGCAGCGGCAAGGCTATGTACTTGCATGTTGCACGCGTCCCACGAGCGATCTCACCGTGGAGGTCTCATGAGTCGGCCGTCGACGGCCCCACCCGCTGGCAGCGGCGGCTACAAGATGGGCGAGCTGTGCGCGCTCACGGGGCTTCCTCGCCAGGTGATCCACTTTTACATCCAAGAGGGGCTGCTCCCGGAGGGAAAAAAGGTCGGCAAGACCATGGCCTATTACGGGCCCCAACACCTTGACCGTTTGCGCCTAATCAAGAAGCTCCAAGACGAGCGATTTTTGCCTTTGAAGGCCATCAAAGCGCTCTTTGATTCCGAGCTGGATGCCTTCACGCCCGAGCAGCGGGCGCACCTTTCGGAGGTCGCGAGTCGGGTGAAGGGTGAGCTCCAGGGCGGCACCGAGCGCACCGACGCAGTGGCGGTTGCGGCGGAACACGGTCTGCGTCCACAGGACGTGAGCGAGCTTGCGGACACGGGCATTCTGCGCATTCACGCGGCCGCGAACGGCGCTCTCGTGATCGATCGCCGCGATGCCGAACTCGTGGCCCTGTTCGGAGCTTTGCGCGTCGCCGGTTTCACGGAAGATGTCGGATTCTCAGCAAAAGACCTGGCCATTTACGTGGAGGCCGCCGCAATGATGCTCCGGCGCGAGACGGAACTCCTCGCCCAACGGGCAGCCTTCATCCGCCCGGAACGCCTCGCGCGCATGCTCGAAGAAGGCCTTCCGATTGTTCACGCCATTTTCGCCCGCCACCACGAAAACGTCGTGCGTGACCTCTTGGCAGCCCTTCGCGAAACCCCGCCCACCGGACCCACTGGAGCAAACTCATGATCCTTCCAAGCCAAATTTTTTCCATGCTTCCGCGCCCGGTCCAGAGGCAACTCGAGGCCTACCAAGATGCCCTCAGCGTCTTTTCTGAAATTCGCGACCCGCGCGTTCTGAGAGCACTCGGTCCGTCGGGGCTGCGCGGCCTGATTTTGCAGCGCGGAAAGCAGGGAACGCCCGCGCAGATGCCGGCGTCGCACGCGGCCCACTTCGACTGGCAGTACTCGGACGACATGCCGGAGATGCGTGTACTTTACGAGCGCGCCAAGGCGAACCAGTGGAACGGTGCAGACCTGCCGTGGCACATCAGCGTGGACCCGCTGAACCCGGAAGTGCCCGTGCTGCCGAAGAGTTTCGTCGACTTCGAGGGCCTCCGCGTGAGGGGCATTCATTTGACGCCGGCGGAAGAAATGCGTTTTCTCCACAGCCTCAGCGCGTGGATGTTGAGTCAGTTTCTGCACGGCGAACAGGGCGCACTTTTTGCGGCGGCCCAAGTGACTGAATCGGTGCAATTCTTCGATGGAAAGCTCTATGGCGCGACGCAAGTGATGGACGAGGGAAGGCATGTCGAGGTCTTTCATCGGTACATCGACGAGAAGATGGGGCGCCTCTACCAAATCAACGACAACCTCTTCACGATCATCGACTCGCTGATGACCGACAGCCGCTGGGACATGAAGTTTCTCGGCATGCAAATCATGGTGGAAGGCCTGGCCCTCGGCGCGTTCGGAACGCTGTACCAAATCACGAGCGAGCCGCTCCTCAAGAACCTGCTTCGCAACGTCATTCAAGACGAGGCGCGCCACGTGCACTACGGGGTTTTGGCCCTGCGCGAACACTTCTCCACGGCACTCTCGGAGAGCGAGCGCCGGGAGCGCGAAGACTGGGCCTTTGAGGTTGCACTCCTCATGCGAAATCGCTTCATGGCCTTTGAGGTCTACGAAGAATGGTTCCAGGGATTGATGACCCGCGACGAATGGAAAATGTTCGTGACCGAGGTGCCAGGCATGAAAATGTTTCGCCAAGTCATGTTCACGCGGCTCGTTCCGAACCTGCGCGAAATCGGGCTTCTATCGCCGCGGATCATGCCGCACTACGACCGGGTGGGGCTGTCGCAGTACTTCAAGGGCACTTCGGCCGACAAGCTGACCGCCTCCGACCTGATGTCCGGATTGGACCTCGCCGCCGCCGCCGAATAACACCGCCCGGCGACGAAGCGCGCAGGTCCCGCAGGCCGCGCAAGTGCAAAGGCCCGACGCTGGGTCTCGGCGGTCTCTTTACGGGGCCGCGTTCGCTGGATGCGCTGTTACTGGCGTCGCGCCTTCGCTGGCCGTCTTGAGGCTGGCAAGGCCCTTCGCGAAGTCGCTTCCGATCATGGCGTCCATGGTCATGACGAGGCCGCAGAGTTTGCTGATCACGTTGTTCTCGCCCCCGATGGCCCACTGCACGGTGGTGGCCGATTCGCCCGAGGGCGTTCTGCAGTTTGTGGCAGCCGGCGCTCCCCCAAACGTAAACCGCTCTAGGCAGATTCGTCTTGGCGAATCGCGTAGCCAAGGTGCGCGATAGCGACGGTTTCTGAGGCCGTTTTTACATGGACCGCGTACCGCTCGCGAAGTCGTGTGCCGCCCTCAAACATGCATACTGCAAGCAACTCGGAACGCGCCGGCGCGAGAAAGTGGATGCTGAGATCGCTCGTCACCGACGCGTGGGCCGAGGCCCCGTGGCGGGTCAGGACGTGGAGCCACCCGGCGGTATCGACGAGGTCCATCAGCGTGGGGCCCGAGACAATCGCGCCGGGTCGAAGGTCGTGGGGGGCCAGGCGGCGGCGCAACAAGAGTTCCGCCAAGCTTGCCGTTTCAACGGAGAAAAGCGAGCAATCAAGCAGGGGAAAACCCTTCTTCAGAATTTCCCCGAGCTCAATTGGCGTTAGCATTCGGACCCATTCGGCCGCGTCACTGCGCCCCCGCGTTCCCCCATCACTGGGCCGCAAGCGGACGCGCGAAGGACTCCACGAGGCGCGGAATATCGCTCTCGCGCACCGCACAGAGGGCCACGCGCAGCGACGTGGCTTGGGGCACAACGAAGACGCCCTCGGCGCGCATCTGGGCGCCGCGAGCCTTCGGGCTGTCGTCGAAGACACTGACAAAAAAACCGCCGTCGTAGCGCGGGTAGCGAAGCCCAGCTTTTGTGGCGTGTTCGTTGAAAATGCTCACGCGGCGATCAAGGCCCGCGACGAGGTTGCTGCGCTCTTGCTTCACCTGCGCGTGGATTTCGTTGCTCGCAAGGATCGTCGCGACCACCGACTGCCCGCCGCGGTTGCAATTCGACCACGTGCCGCGGCACGAATAGCTCAGCGCGGCTTGCGTCGCGGTGCGCTTGGCCTCGTCGGGAACGACCGCGACGATGGCACCGACGCGCATGCCGTAGAGCGCAAACGTTTTCGATGCGGACCACGCGACGAGAATCTGAACGGTGTCGGCGATGGCACCCAAGTGGCGCAAGGGCCGCGATCCATCCGCTGCATATACAGCGTATGCGGAGTCGATCAAGACGCTGACCGGGCCCGTTTCACCGTGGCGCCGGAGCAGCGCCGTGAGCCTCGTGTATTCGGCGTCTGACAGGCTGTAGCCCGACGGATTGTGGCACGGATCGTTGAGAAAAAGCAGCACGCGCCCCTGCGCCGCGAGCTGGCGGCCGATGGCGGTGTCGAGGGCGTCGAGGTCAAAGGTGCCGTCTTGGGCGAACGTATTGAACGTCTCGATCTTGCGGTCGCTCTCGTCGGCCAGGGTGCCGTACGGGGACCAATAAGCCGACGTGGTCAGCAGGGCCTGCCCGGCCTCCAGGTAGTTGGCGATGGCGTGGCGCAAGGCTCCCGAGCCGCCCGGCGTGGCGGCGGCGATGGCCATGGGCCGCAGGTTCGGGAGGTCGGCGAACAAATCGTTCAGAACCGATTGCGTGTAAGATGCAAGGCCAGCGATGGGGGCGTAGGCGGACCACTCGGTCTCCGGCGTCTCTTTGATGAGGCGGTTGACCGTGGGCAAAAGCGAGAGCTTTCCCTCGTCGTTGAGGAGAACGCCGATCGTGGCGTTGATGATGGATTCCCCTTTTTTGGCACGCTCCTGGGCCTCCCGATCGAGGGAGAAAATAGGGTCGTCTGTCGGGCGATTCCGATGCGATGCGATGAGATGATCCATGCTCGCGGCAGTAGCAGAGATGCCGCCCCGGCGCGCAAGGTTCCACCTCGGAGACCCGTCAGAGGTACCGCCGCTCCCACGGCCAGAAGGCGCTAGCGTCGCGGCCACGATGAAGATCTATACGAAGACCGGAGACGATGGGACGACGGGGCTCTTTGGGGGCGGCCGTGTGCGCAAATCTTCCACGAGGGTCGAGGCCTACGGCACGATCGACGAGCTCAATGCGTGCATCGGGCTCGCCGCAACCGAACCGCTCAGCGAAGAACTCTTCGCGGGTCTTGCCGCCATCCAGAGCGATCTTTTTACGATGGGCGCAGAACTTGCCTGCGTGCCCGGCAGGGAGGAAAAACTCAGGTTGCAGCTCTTGGGCGACGCGGATGTGGAGCGACTGGAGGCCTTCATTGACCGCATGGAAACGGGCCTTGCTCCGCTCACCACATTTGTCCTTCCCGGGGGGACGCGCGCCGCCGCATTGCTGCATCTTGCACGTACTGTTTGCCGCCGTGCGGAGCGGGCGATCCTGGCCCTCGACGACACGCCTCCGCGCTTCACGATTGTGCAGTACGTGAACCGTTTGAGCGATCTTCTCTTCGTGATGGCACGCCTCGCCAATCACCATGCGGGCCGCCCCGATGTGCCATGGATGCCCGCGCGCATTTAGGTGCAGTGTGCATTCAATATGTTCCACGTCGCACCGCCGGCGTGGCCTGGCTTGAGCCCCACCAGCGCTGAACCCCTGAGATTCAGCGGGCTTTCGGAAGAAACTCGCCGATGATCCGTGGGAGTTCGTTCGCGAGCTCCGAGGGAAAAAGACCGCGGTCACTGCCCGTCGCGGCGGTGAAACGGTCGGCGACGACGCCGTGAATCGCAGCGCCAATGCGCGCAGCGTCGTAGGGGTCGGTCTTCAAGCAAAGAGCCCCGATGATGCCCGCCAGCACGTCGCCGGACCCGCCGACGGCGAGAGCCGAAGACCCGGTGACGATGGCTTGGGGCGTGCGCCCGGGGGAGCCCACGAGGGTGCGCGAGCCCTTCAAGAGGACCGTGCAACGGGTCAGGGTGACGAGGTTTTGAAGCGCGGCAAACCGGTCGGCGTCGACGGCTTCTGCGGTCGTATCCAGCATGCGCGCCGCCTCACCCGCGTGGGGGGTCAGAATCGCGTGGGGCGGAACATTGGCGACCAAGTCGGGCCGCTGACTCAGGGTGGTAATCGCATCGGCGTCGACGACAATGGGCCCCGCATACCGTGCAAAAAGGTGCTCCAAGAGCTCGCTGGTGCGGCCAGCTATACCGAAACCAGGCCCAATCACTACTGCGTGTTTTCCCTTGATCAACGCCTCGTAATCATCGGCGCGCATGGTCGCGGGAAGGCCCTCCACCATCAGCTCCGGGAGGCGTCCGTCGAGCAGCGGCAACGCCAACGGATCCGTATGCAGACTGCACATACCTGCTCCCGTGCGAAGCGCCCCAAGAGCCGCGAGCATGGCAGCACCGGTCTTGCCGAGCGAGCCTGCGAGCACGAGAACATGGCCCTCGCGGACCTTGTGTGTATCGGCGCGCCGACGGTGCAGGAGGCCTGCGATATCGCTGGCCCCGAAGCTCTCGCCGACCACGCCGATGAGCTCCAACAGCGAAGCTGGGACGGCCAGATCGACCACGTGCACCTTTCCCGCATGGAGAACACCCTCGCCGGTCACGAGGCCTGGTTTTAGCGCGGCAAATGTCAGGGTATGATCGACATGGGGCGCAAATCCAAGAACGCGCCCGGTGTCCGCATCAAGGCCGCTCGGGAGGTCGAGGGCGATGCGCAAACCCGGGTGGCTGTCGACGAGAGCGGCGGCCTCTCGAATACGGCCCACCAGTGGCCGCTGAAGCCCGGTGCCGACGAGGGCATCGATCACAATGTCATCGCTCGTCAGTTCGTCGCCGAAGCTTGGTTTGCCACCGAGCAGGCGCACCGATCCACCGAAGGACGTCCACGCGTCGCACATAAGCTGCGCGTCGCCGCGCATGTCTTTCGTGTCGACGGCGAGATGCACGAACGGCGTTGCGCCGCGCGACAGAGCGTGCCTCGCAAAGGCCAAACCGTCTCCGCCATTGTTCCCAGGACCCACGAGGATGTGCAGGCATTTTCCTCGCAAACCTCCTCGCGAGGCCAGGATGTCTCGGTCGAGAACCTCGGCGGCACCGCGCGCAGCATTCTCCATGAGGACGAGGGACGGAATCCCGTTGCCGACGGCCTCTGCGTCGTAACGTTGAAGCTGAAGCCTCGAGAGAATCGGTTGCACGAACGTTAGTTCCCTTCAAGAATCACGACCGCCGCCGCCACCCCGGCATCGTGGGTGATCGAGAGATGCGAGCGAACCACCCCAAGTGTCGCACAACGTTCGGCGGCGTGACCAACAACCTCGATGCGGGGCCTGCCAGAGCTGTCGGCGAGGATCTGAACGTGGTGCCAGGGAATGCCCCGGGCGCCGTCAAGGCATTTCGACCATGCTTCTTTTGCAGCAAATCGCCCCGCAATCGTCGCGTAGAGGGCGCCGTCTTGCCTGCGCGAAAAAGTCACGCGTTCTTCTATCGTAAAGAGCCTGGCAAGAAGCCGTTCGCCGTGCCTCTCGATGGCCTTGCGCATCCGATCAATCGACGCGACGTCGATTCCGACCGCGAGGATCACTGGGGCTCGGCCCGAGACGCCTCGATGGCAGCGCGGTACGCGCGCACGGCGCCAGAGAGGGAAAGAAAGATCGCGTCGGCGATGAGCGCGTGGCCGATGTTGAATTCCTCCACGGACTCTATGGCGGCGAGCGGGCCGATGTTTTCGAGCGTGATGCCGTGGCCAAGCGCTACATGCAGCTTCGCCGCGCGGGCTTCGTCGCACGCCGCCCTGATTATTTCCAGCTCACATGCCCGACTATCGCCTGTAAGGTTCGCGTATTCCCCTGTGTGGAACTCGACTTGCACGGCCCCCGCGGCAAGACTCGCGTGAAGCTGGGCGGGGCTCGGCGCGATAAAAAGCGAAACCGGAATTCCGGCCGATGTCAGCTCGGAAATCGCGGTGCGCAGCGACTCGCGGCCACCGGCGACGTCGAGGCCTCCCTCGGTGGTTCGTTCTTCGCGGCGCTCCGGAACGAGCGTGACGATGTGAGGCTTGATCGCGATGGCGAAAGCCACCATCTCGCGTGTCGCGGCCATTTCGAGATTGAGGAGGCCCGGGATGCGGCGGCGAATCGCGCGCACGTCTTCGTCGCGAATATGCCTGCGATCTTCACGCAGGTGAGCTGTGATTCCGTCGGCACCCGCCGCCATGCACACTTCGGAAGCTTCCGCCGGGCACGGGTACGCAGTCCCTCGCGCGTTGCGAACCGTGGCCACGTGGTCCACGTTCACATGAAGCCGGACGCGCGGCTTTTGCGACTTGGGGCCGGGGTTCATTCTTCGCCCGAGGCGTCGAGAGAGTCGAGTTCGTCGGAGTGTTTTTGCGTCGTCAAGAGTTCCCCGTTGGCACCGTCGCGGCGAATCACAAACGCGCGACGCGTGGTCGTTTCTTGACTGTGCCTCCCGACGATCGTGACCACGTTGGCCCCATTTTTGAGCGGCACCGACGCGGAAAAGGCCATCGACTTGGCGTCTTTTCCTGAGCGATTTGACGCGTAATAGACCTTGCGACCGCCGACGAAGATGAAGACATCGAGGAGCCCGCGCCCGTCGCTCGCGGTGCCGTTGAGGGTGAGCTGCGCGTCGCGCACGACGAGGGCCGGGAGCTGCACCTCGACGGACGGCGGCCCATGAACCACCGGAGGCAGCGACACCACGGGCGTCCCCGCCTTCGCGCCGTCCGAGCCCTCGTCTTTGCGTACGAATGCGAAGCGATTGCCTTCGAGGGAGACCTTCCAAAAGGCGCCCGTTGAACCCTCGACGAGGGCCGGCGTTCGCTCCGGCAAGAGGCCCAAGACGCGGGCGTTGTTCGCGGGGGCGGCCCGAAGTGCCACAGCACGCGGGGCCTCGAATGATGCGCGAACTGGGGTAATTTCCAGGGGTGCCTCGATCGGGAGGGCGATGCGCTCGACGACGCTCTCGCGCAGCTCGCTGTCGGTGATGGTCAGCTCGAGGCGCGCCTCTTTGCCTTCGAGTTGCGGGTCCACGTCGAAGGTGAACGCAAAACGTTTGGCCTCGCTCGGCTTCAAGTGACTGAGGTCGAAGCGTGCATCGCGGAGCAGAAGCCCTTCGCCGCTGAGGTTGCGAAGGTTGGCCTGCGCATCGAGACTCGGGCCCTTGCCAACGTTGCGCACCGTGAGCGCCATGGTGAAGGCCTCGCCCTTTTGAACGCGCCCGTCGCCGTTGCCCCGTCGGTCGTCGATCACGGCCCATTCATAAGCAAATACAGGGCGTTCCATCGCACGGGTGCCGATGCGAATTGTGGCGTCTGCCGGGGCACGCCCGCGCGCTTCTTCGAAGTGAACGACGATGCCGTCGGAGCGCGAGAGCGCATCTTTGGGCACTCGGCAGGTGCGCGGCAGCTCGGTCGGCAGCGCCGCGCTCGACCCGGGCTTGCGACCTTCGATGGTGCAAACGCCGAGGGGGACGTTCACCGTCTTTGTTTCGCCCGGGCTCAGGTGCCCGAAGACCAGTTCGCGTTCATTGAAATAGTAGGCGTCGGATTTTGTGACAGCAAAAACCCGATGAAGGTGCCCAGGGCTTTTGTTGGTCACCGTGACGCGCAGATCGGCTGGATCACCCGCGCGAACTTGCCCGTCTTTCGCGCTCGTCTCCACCAAAACCTCGGCACCGGATGGCGGCCGCGATCCCTCGGGCGTGACCGCGGGCAAGGGCGCGTCGGCCCAATCGATGCCCTGTTTGCGCAAGTCGTCGGTGAGCTTCGTTAGCTCTTGGGCGCGTACCCGCTCCAGGAAAGTCTTTGCATTCTGCAGCTGTACGGATCGCTTTCCGGGTGAGAGCGTGGCGATGAGATCGCGGGCAAAACGCACGGGAAAATCCAGGCGAACGCGGTCGTCTTCGAAGCCTATGTCGCGAAGTTCCAAGCGATCGCGGAGCGGAAAAACGTACCGAAGGACGTCGAAGGGCTTGTCTTCGGCGTGGGTGAGCGACGACACCAGGCGGCGCGAGAGGTCGCGTTCACGAAGCTGGTTTTGCTTGCCCACGAGATCCATCTCGATGGGATCGACGGTCATCGGATCAAGTTCGATGTCGGGCACGATGCCCACGCCCTGAATCGAAACGTCGCCGGGCTCGGTCAAGTATTGCGCGATCGTCACCTTGAGCGCGGTGCCGTCGGGCATGTCTTCGAGGACCGCCTGCACACTGCCTTTTCCGAAGGTTGTCGTGCCCACGATGATCGCTCGGTCGTGATTTTTGAGGGCCCCCGTGACGATCTCCGACGCGCTCGCGGACTCGCCATCAATGAGCACCACAAGGGGGTAGCCGGGCTCTGTGCCCTCGCGGTGCGCAGCGTGTTCGTCGCGGCCTTCAGCCTTGCCGACGGTGGCCAAAATGGGGCCCTCGGCCACGAACGCATCGACGATGCGCACGGCTTGATCGAGCAAGCCGCCGCCGTTGCCGCGAAGGTCCAGAACCACGCCTTTTAGCGGGCCTTGGCGCTTCATGTCTTCAAGGGCCTTCAGCATATCGACGGACAGCGACGAGGCCATGAAGGTCTTGAGGCGCACGTAGGCCACGTTGCCGTCGAGCAGTTTGTACTCGATCGATTTGACGTGAATGACCTCACGCGTCAGCTCGAAAGCCTTCGAGCCCTCCCAGCCCTCGGTGCCCTCGCGATGAATCCAAACGGTGACCTTCGTTTTGGGTACGCCGCGCAGGCGCGAGACGGCTTCGTTGAGGCCGAGATTCGTCGTGGATTCGTTGTCGATGCGTGTGATGCGATCGTGGCGATGAATGCCCGCGCGGTGGGCCGGCGTGCCGGGCATCGGGTTCATCACGGTGAGCTGTTGGTCGCGGATCGAGATCACGAGCCCAAGGCCCCCGAACTGCCCGCGCGTTTGCACTTTCATGTCGCGGTGCTGCTCGGGCGTGAGGAGTTGACTGTGCGGGTCCAGGGTATGAAGCATCCCGTTTGACGCCGCATATTCCACCTCGCGGAGGTCGACCTCGGAGCCCTCGAGCGCCGTCTGGAGGAAGGCAAACACCTCGCGAAGACGCGCGGCCACGTCCCACGGGGCCACAACGTCGTCGAGGCGAAAGCTCTTTTCTTGGGCCTCCGCTTTGATGTGCGCGACCGTTGCGCCCTCGTCGTACGTGACGAGAACCTGGGCCACATCGCGTTGCACGAAATCGAGCGCGCCGCGTAGCATCTCTTGGGGTCTTACGCGCTTGGGATCGACGTAACGCTCGACGATGGCGCGAAGAACCTCATTGATTACGCGCACTTGCTTCAGATCGTACGGCCCTCGTTTTTGCCCACTCGCGCTGCTTTCGCCCGCCGCAGCGCGGGCTTCTTGCGACGGGAATCGGGCCCAAAACGGGGCGCCCGAACGCAGTCCGCGGACGCTAAGCAGACTCGCGGCGGCGGCGGCGGCGAGAACAAGACTGACTCGAATCGTTGCGAAAGGGCGCATGGCGCGGGAGCCTAGCGCGCTTTCGGAACGCACAGAAACGCGCGCGTCAGAGATTAGCGACTCGGGCTAAGAGTCCGCGAATGCAGTCAACGGCGACCAAGAAGACAAACCACGGCACGCGGCTGATTTTCCTCGGTCTTTTGGCGGGCGTGCTCGCGGGCGGATTTCTTCCGCAAGACGCCCATCCCTTTGCCTACGAGCTCTTTCGCTTTCTCTCGAAGGCGTTTCTTCGCCTCATCAAAAGCGTCGTGGCCCCCATCGTCGTCGCGACGCTCATATCCGGCATGGTTCAAGCGGGCCCGAGCGGAGGCCTCGGACGCCTCGGAATGCGCTCATTTATCTACTTTGAGATCGTCACCACGCTGGCCCTCTTCATCGGTCTCGGCGTCGCGCACCTCGTCGCCCCGGGGCTCGGACTGCCCCTTGATCTCACGTCTTCCGGGCCCGTCAAGGCCAGTGCGGCGAAGGGCGGCTGGGACGTGCTGCTGCATGCGTTTCCTGAAAATGCCCTGAGACACGCGGCAGACGGCGAGGTTTTGCCCCTCGTGATTTTCGCGACGCTCTTTGCCGTGGCCCTGCGCCGTTCCGGGGAAGCCGGCGCGCCTGTCGCGCGGTTTTTTGACGGACTAGCTAGTGTAATGTTTAAGTATACCGAGATGATCATGGCGTTCACACCTCTAGGTGTTTTTGGCGCTATGGCATCTAACGTCAGTCATATGGCGTCTTCGCACGGTAGTGACACGGGAGGCTGGGGCGCGGTGGCTCATCTTCTCGGCCGGTATGCGGCGCTGGTGCTGAGCCTCTACGGAGCGCTTGCGGGATTTATCGTCGCAGTCCTCGTGCCCATACTTCTCTTTGCGCGCGTGCCCATCGTTCGCTTTGTGGTCGCGATTCGAGATCCGATTTTGACGGCTTTTTCCACGGCTTCCAGCGAAGCGGCCCTCCCGAAATTGCTCGACGCGCTCGTGCGTTTTGGCGTGCCCAAGCCCGTGGCGGGGTTCGTTTTGCCCGCCGGGTATTCGTTCAACCTCGATGGCTCAACGCTCTATTTGGCGCTGGCGTCGATGGCGATCGCCCAGGCCGCGGGAATCTCTCTGACGTTCGCCGAGCAGCTCGCGATGATGGGAACGTTTATCCTCGCGTCGAAGGGTGTCGCGGGTGTGCCGCGAGCGACGCTCGTGATCATCGCGTCCACGTGCGAGGGATTTCGCATTCCTGGCGAAGCGGGGGTCGCGATGCTCTTGGCCGTCGACGAGCTGATGGACATGGCGCGCTCCGCGGCGAACGTCATCGGAAACGCGACGGCGACGGTGGTCATCGCGCGATGGGAGGGCCTGCCCGCGGCCGCCCTCGGTTCGGCGGACGAGGGCGACTAGTTTGCACGCACTGGGGCGGCGTGAGTCGCAGCGGCGTCGATGCCGCTGAAAAGGGCGCTAGTCGTCGAACATCGCGTGCAGCCCCGAGGGGCTTTGGGCGGAGTGGGATGGTGGAACCGAGGGAAACCACACGCGAAAGCTCGCTCCGCCGAGGTCAGCGCTCGTCTCGATGGAGATGCGGCCGCCGTGCTGGTGAACGATCTTGGAGGTGATCGCCAAGCCGAGGCCCGTGCCTTTGCCGGCTGGTTTGGTGGTAAAAAAAGGTTCAAGAATTTTGGATCGAATCGCCTTGGGCACGCCTCCGCCGTCGTCGTCGACGCACAGCTCGATGCCGGCGACGCCGCCCGAATCGGCGTCGTGAAGTTCAATTTGCACCTGGCCGCACGACTCAAAGCCCTGCGCCTCGCGACGCTCGTGGAGAGCATCGATGGCGTTTCCGACGAGGTTCATGATGACCTGGCCGACGTGACTGCGATGGCACGTGATGGGTGAAGCTTTTGAAGCCGACAGGGTGAGGCGGATTCCTTGGGCCTTTCCCTCGAGAATCACGAGAGCTTCGCGTGCCACTTCGTGGATGTTTGTGTCGGGGGTGGCCACGTCGTCGAGGCGACTGTAGTTGCGCATCGCTTGGCTGATTTCGCGGATCTTTTCGCACCCCGTTTCGACGTCGTTCAGGTGCTCGCGCAGGCGCTCAAAGTGGACCTGCACAGCCTCTCCTGGGCACTTTTCTTCGAGGTCCATGCACTCGAGGTTCATGAGCTGCGCGCTGCCCGAAATGTAGTTCAACGGATTGCCAATTTCGTGCGCGATACCCGATACCTGCTGCCCCAAAGACGCCATCTTTTCGGCCTGAACGAGCTGCTTTGTGGCTTCGTCGAGTTCCGCCGCCAAGGCCTGGCGCTCCCGCGCGATGGCGTCGAGGTTCGTACGGGCCGATGCATTCTGCAACAAAAGATGCTCGTTCGTTCCTTGCAGCCGGATACGCTCCGCAAGCTCGGTCGCGAGGCGCCGGGTTTGCCGTGTAACGGTCAAGTGATGGGCGACGCGCGCCTCGAGCTCAATGCGCGAAAACGGCTTGGTGATGTAGTCGTTCGCTCCCCATTTGAACCCCTCCGCAAGGTCGCGTTCCTGCGTTTTTGCGGTCAAAAGAAGAATGGGCAACATCTCCTTGTTGTGGGTTTTTCGGACGTCGGAGAGCACTTCGTAGCCGCTCTTGCCTGGCATCATCACGTCCAAGAGAACGATGTCGGGAAGGGTGCCGTTGGCCATCTTTTCGACCGCCTCGATGCCGTCGTCGGCGGTGTCGACGGAGTATCCGCGCTGGGTGAGCAGCTGCACCAGGAGTTCGCGGTTGATGTACTCGTCGTCGACCACGAGAACATGGCCCTTGGTGGCCCCCTCGGCGGCTTCCGGCGGCGCGGCAGCCCCGAGGGCCTGGTCGGGAACAGAGCGCAGCACGAGGGACGGTGGACGCTCGGAATTGGCCCTCTGGGAGTCGACCGACGCGGCACGGGCCGGGGGCGCGAACGACGGCAGTTTCGCTCCGACCAGTGGCTTGGTAGGGGCCGGCGACTGGAGTGCCGTCGCGGCGGGCATCGACACCGACTCGGGATTGAGATTGGACGACGGCAACACAACGACGAAGCGCGAGCCCTTTCCGATCTCGGATTCGACGGATATTTCGCCGCCGTGGGCCGCCACGAGTTGCCGCGTGACCGCAAGGCCGAGGCCCGTGCCGCCGTACTTGCGCGCGGTGCTGCCGTCGCCCTGTTCGAAGGACTCAAAAATGCGACCGATGGCTTGCGGCGAGATGCCAATGCCCGTGTCTGTTACCGTGATAGTTACGGTATTTTCTCCCTCAAATGCCTCGATGGTCACCGCGCCGGATTCCGTGAATTTTATGGCGTTTCCGACCAAGTTCAGCAAGATCTGCTGAACCCGGTTGGCGTCGCCGTAGACGGGCTGGAGCTGCGACGACACGAGACTTGTGACCGTGAGCGCCTTCTTGCCCACCATGGTGCTCGCGAGGCCAATAACGGTCGTCACGATGGGCGCCAAATCGGTGCGCGTGCGTTGAAGAATCAGCTCATTTTTCTTGAGCTTCGAAAAGTCGAGGATGTCGTTGACGAGGCTCGCGAGACGCCGACCGCTGGACGCGATCATGCGCAAGTTGCCCTTGGCCCGACCGTCGAACTGGGGCTCTTCTTCGAGCATTTCCGCGAGGCCGATGATGCCATTCAGCGGCGTGCGCAGCTCGTGCGAGGTGTTCGCCAGGAAGTCGTCTTTGAGGACGTTCATGCGCTCTTGCTCGGCGAGAGCTTGGAGCGTGGCTTGGTGCGTGAGCTTTTCTTGGCGGGCCACCTCGACCTGCAAAAAATTGATGCGGTCCGCGAGGCCGAAAGAGAGCAGCACCATCTGGCAGCAGGCACCCACGATGGCGGCGTAGTTCGTAAAGCCATTTTGCGGCAACGCGCCGCGGGTCATGAGGCTTGTGGTCGCTATGCCAACGAGGAATGCCGACCAGGCAATCAAGAAAAATTTGGCAGGGCGAAAGCCGCGGCGCGAAAGAAGCGCGCCGATGGTGATGAGGTAAATCGCCCAGATCGGAAGCGCAGCCGTCGCGAGGCTAGCCGCGACGCGGTACCCGCCGAACACGTGCGACAGCGGCGCCAACAATAGCACAAATGCCGTCAGCTTGCCGGCTTCGTAGAGACGGGGAAATTCGCTGTACAAGCCCGCGGCGCCGGACCTCGGACTCAAGAACCGAATGGAGAACCAGAGGCCCACGGACATGGTGGGGAAGATGGCGTTGGGGATAAAGACATTCGCGAACGCAGGGTGCTCTGGGTAGAGATAAAAACTCGCGAAGCCGCGGATGGCGAGGTCTCCGGTGACGTAAAAAGCGATGAGAAGAACGTAACGCAAGAAGTTGGCGTCGCCCGTGCTCGCAAAGACAAATAGGTTGTACAATACAATGAGTAGACCGAAGCCCGCGAAGATACCGAGGAGCGTTCGCTCGTGGGCCTCGGCCTCCACGTACGTGGTCGCGGTGTACAGGGTCGAAAACAGCCGCGTGGCGCTCTCGGTGCGCACGCGAACGTAGGCTACGGCGTCGCCCTTTTGCGGGATGAAACGGAACCCGAGCTCGTGGGTCTTCACGGGCCGCAGGGAAAGCGGGAGGCGATCGCCGGACTCGGCGGTGACGGTCGTGCCGTCGGGTTGGTGCAGAGTGAGCGTGAGGTGGTCGAGACTTGCGTAGTGAAAAATCAGGAAAAGAGGCTCGATCGATGCGGACTCGACGTGCAGCCCGAAGCGAACCCACACCGTTCCGTCGTGAAAACCGAGGTTGAGATTGGGGTCGTTGGCGTCGGTGAAAAGCGAGTCGTCGAGATCGGCGACGTTGTCCGACCCTTTGCCTCCCGGGGGCACCAATTGCATCTGAAAATGACTGGACGCATTTTCGGATTCGAACGCCTCTCCGACAGCGATCGTGTTGCGCTCAGGCAGCGCGCTGGCCGGCCGTGCGAACGCAAAAACGAGGAGCGCGAGCTTTGCCGCGAGCGCCACCCAAGATCGCCATCGGATCTGTGGCACCACGGCAACGTTCTTTCGCAAACGGCAGGTAATCACTTCATTGATGGAAAGCGGCACGGTCGCGGAAAGACTTAATGGCCTTCCCTCGGGGGGACGTTTCCTCCGTCGGGCGCTGTGGCCGTTGCAAGTCATTGAAGGCTCGGGCACGGTGCGCGCGCCATGCTCGATATCGCTTTTATCCGCCAGAATCAGGACGCCGTGCGCGCCGCGATCGTGAACAAACGCTGCGATGTGGACCTCGATGAGCTCCTCCAAGCGGATCAGGAGCGCCGCGAAGCGCTGCAAGGCCTCGAGGCGCAGCGCGGGAAGAAGAATCAGCTTGCGGCGCAGATTCCCAAGGTTCCGAAAGAGGAAAAAGCTGCGCTTATCGACGAGGCCAAAGGGGTGCGCGCAGCCATCGAGCGCTTGGAACCCGGGTTGGCGGTGATTCAGGCCCGCTTCGATGACCTGATGCTCCGCGTTCCGTCGCTGCCGCGTCCCGAGGTTCCCGTTGGAAAAGGTGAGGCCGACAACGTCGAAGTGCGCAAGGTTGGAACGCCGCGCACCTTCGACTTCGCGCCAAAGGATCACGTAGAGCTCATGAGCAGTTTGGGGCTCATCGACTGGGACGGGCCGCGGGGTTTCGCCGGCGGTCGATCCTACGCGCTCAAGGGCGATGGAGCTTTGCTGGAGCTTGCGGTCACCCGGTTGGCCGTCGATATTTTGCGCGCGCGCGGGCTTGAACTCGTGTTGCCGCCGGTCATCGTTCGGGAGACGGCCCTCGTGGGAACGGGCTTTTTTCCGCTCGGCAAAGAAGAAACGTACGCCATCCCCGCCGACGATCTTTTCCTCGTGGGCACGAGCGAAGTGGCTCTGGTGTCGCTGCACGCGGGCCAAATCCTTGACGCCGCGAAGCTGCCAATTCGCTACGCGGGGCTGTCACCGTGTTTTCGCCGCGAAGCCGGTGCTCACGGAAAAGACACGCGAGGCGTGTACCGGGTTCATCAATTTACCAAAGTGGAACAGGTCGTGTTTTGCCTTCCCGACGAGGAAATTGCCGAGCGCGAACACTACCAGCTCCTCGCGAACGCCGAGGCTATTTTGGAAGCGCTGGAGATTCCATACCGCGTATGCCTTGCGTGTACGGGGGAAATTGGCCTCGGCCAAACGCGAAAACACGAGGTGGAATCGTGGATGTCGGGTCGCCAAGCGTACGCGGAAACCCACTCGTGCTCGACCCTCGGTGACTTTCAAGCCCGGCGATCAAACGTGCGCGTGCGCCAGCCCGATGGCTCTCTCGCCTTCGCGTATACCCTCAACAACACGGCCATCGCGAGCCCGCGGATCCTGATTCCGCTCCTCGAAAATCATCAGAACTCCGATGGCTCCGTGACGCTGCCAAAACGCCTCGTCCCGTACATGAGCGGTATCGAGACTTTGCGCCCGCGCGGCTGATCCCACGTTTATTCTCGCTGCAAACGCGCCGTATGGTCGTTCATGCGTCTCGTGCCCGTGCCCCCAGGGCTCGTGCGACGGCCCTCACCGTCGCTTGAGGAGGCGCGCGCATTTCACCAAAAGTTCGCACCGCTGGGCGTTCGCCAGTGCGCGGTGATTCGTGCGGCGGTGCTTGATGAACGCGCCGATCCCACCGGCACCACGCGGGTCTGGCTCGCGTACGAACACTTGCAGATTACAGGCAGTTTTAAGGTGCGCGGCGCGCTTCTCGCCACGTCGCGCGCGAAGAAAGACGGGCAGGGCGTGGTGACCGCATCTGCTGGAAATCATGGGGCCGGAATCGCTTTCGCGGCCCATCACTTGGGGGTGTCTGCCACGGTGGTGGTGCCCGCGACGGCACCGGAGAAAAAGAAGAATCGCATCGCGGCGTTCGGCGCGAAGCTCATTGAGATCAGCGGGTCTTACGACGACGCGGAGGACCACGCGAAGGAGCTCGCGCGAGCGTCCGGTTCCCGCTTTGTGTCCGCCTACGACGACGAGCAGGTGGTCATCGGAAACGGGGCGTCCTTGGGCTTTGAAATCACGCTGGCCCTCGGCGGCATTCCCGACGTGGTCCTCGCGCCCTTCGGCGGTGGAGGCCTCTCCACGGGCCTCGCGTGGGCCTTCGCAGAAGACGCGGGAGAGGCTCTCGGGGCTTCGCGGCGGGTCTACGGCGTGCAGAGCGAGGTATCGCCGGTGATGGCGAAATCCCTCGTGGACGGGCGGGCTATCGAGCGTTTTACGCCGCGAACGCGGACCCACGCGGAGGGGCTCGAGGGCGGTATTTCTCAGGCCGCATTTGAACGCGCTCGGTCGGCAATAGGCGGAGTTTTGGTTGTAGAGGAGTTCTCTATTGCGTCCGCGATGGCCCTTGCGTTGAACGAGCTCGGGCAGGTCATTGAGGGCAGCGCGGCCACGGCCCTTGTGCCCGTTGCCGAGGGTTTACCCACGGCCTTGCGCGGTGGAGATGTGCTGTGCGTTGTGACGGGGCGCAACGTCGATCGCGCAGGGTGACATGTACGTATGCGTATAGCACATATACGGAGCATATGTGCGGCACGATATGTTTTCGGTGTCCGGAGTAGGGGCGAGGTCTTGGGCAAAAAAAGGAACCCAATGAGCCCGCTCAAACGTAAGATGGGGGCGGCGGTTGCCGGTTCTTCTTCTCGCGCCGAAATGTAGAAAATCCCATGCCGAACGATGCCACGAAGAAGCCTTTTGTTGTTGCGGTCGCGGGCGGTTCTGGCTCGGGGAAAACCACGGTTGCGCGCGCGATTGGTGCCGCGCTTCCCGCCGGATCAAGCGTGACGCTGGAGCAGGACCACTACTACCGCGAACGCACGGACCTGCCCCTCGAGAGCCGTGAAAACGTCAACTACGATCACCCCGACGCCATCGAATTTGCGCTCCTCCAACACCACATCGACGAACTTGTGGCGGGCCGCGCCATCGACCGGCCCATCTACAGTTTCTCAACGCACGCGCGGCAAGTGCAGAGTGTGCACCTCGAGCCGGCACCGGTCGTCATCGTCGAGGGTATTCTCGCGCTGGCCCTGCCCGAGGTTCGCGAGCGTTTCGACCTCAAAATTTTCGTCGACACCGACGCGGACATCCGGCTGATGCGCCGCATTCGCCGCGACTTGGAAGACCGCGGCCGATCTTTCGCGCAAGTTCGTGCGCAGTATTACGAGACCGTGCGCCCCATGCACCTCGCGTTCGTCGAGCCGTCCAAGCGCTTCGCAGACGTCATCATGCCCGAAGGCGGCACCAATCGCGTGGCCCTCGAAGTGATTCTCAGTCGCCTCCGCGAGCACATCGTGTCGGTGCGCTAAATCCGCAAACGCATGACGTTTCATTTGAAAAAACGCCGGATGGCGCGGATAATCGCCACGCGTCCACGGATGCGGCGCTTCAGATAGGACCCGAAAGAATTGCAGCAGACTGCTCACAGCATCAAGCGAATCATCGACCATCTGGAGCGCGACCGCCTTCTCACCGCGGGCCAGACGGCGGCTGCGATGGCCCATCATCAGCGCAGCGGAATCCGCATCGAAGAGGCTATTTTGGAGCTCTCGTTGATCGAAGAAGGCCTCCTTCTTCGATCATTGGCGTCGCTTTATCACACCAAGTTTGTGGGCACCGAGCGCCTCGCAAACCTCAACCTGGATGCCTCGCTGACCTCCCTCGTTCCGCGAAAATACGCTGACCAATACAACGTATGCCCCGTGAGTTACGACGGCGATCGCGGCCTGCTCGGAGTCGTGACCCCCGACGCCGATAGCGCCGAGGTCGTCGATGGCGTGCGCTTGTCGTCTTCGGCCCGGGAGGTGCGTGTATTTGTCGTAAGACCAGCCGCAGCCAAGGCCATGATAGCGCGCCTTTACAGCGGTGATCCCCACGCCTTTGCATTGCTCGAACGCGAGACGTTTTCCAGGTCCGCAGAGGTATCGCTGGGCAGCCCGCCCGGCGACTCGTTGCGCCCCGGTTCTGGCGAGCGCGCGTCGGTGCCTCCGCCCACGGAGCCCGTTCATTCCGCCAACCGGCGCCGTTTGTCGGAGCGCCCCGGGGGCACATTCGGCAGCTCCCCGACGCTCAGTGCCCTTGGTTCGTTCGGTTCCATGCCGGGCACAAACCCGACCGCGAACCTCGTGCCCGGTCCCCGCACCACAGACGCCCTCCGCGAGTCGATTGCGCGACTCCTCGGCTTCTTGTCTGCGCGCGACAACCTGAATCAGGCGGCTCACCCCCATCACACAGCCCGCATCGCGAAGAGACTGGCGGAGCGCCTCGTGGCCCCGCAAGCAACGGTGCAAGCCGTTGAACTTGCAGCGTTTATTCACGACCTAGGCAAGTCCAGTGCCGGCCACCTGTCTACGTTCAACGTGGCACAATATGCAGAATACACGTTGATCGCGCGGCATGCGTACGCCAATCCGGTGCGCTTGTTTGAGGGGGCCAAGCTGCCTCTGGAGGTTGTCGCCGCGTTGCAGCACATGTACGAGCGGGTCGATGGCAAGGGTTTTCCCCTCGGGCAAAGGGGCCGTGAGATTCCGCTGGCCGCGCGCATTCTCGCGGTCGCCGATGCCTACGCGGATCTGACCGAAAGCTCCGAAAACGCGTATCGCCGCCGGCTCTCGACGGAAGAGGCTTCCGGCGTCATCGTGTCCTTGTCCGACACGATTTTTGATCCCACGGTGGTCGAGGCCCTTACGCGGGCGCTGATTTCGGGGCCCTCGCGCGCCGCGATGTCTCCCCCGTGGGACGATTTGCTGATCGTGGAGTCGTCGGCGGACGACGCCTTTCTTCTTCGCGCCGCCGCCCTCGACGCGGGCTTTCTCCCAGCGATCGTCCACACGAGCGACGCGGCCCGCGCCGCTTTGAGCGCCGCGCGTTACGCTCTTCTCATCGTCAATACCGACGACGACCCGTGGTCCCTTCTCCAGGATTTGAAAGCCGGCCTCCTCGGCGAATCCATCCCATTTGGAGTCGTGGGCCGGTCTTTGGAGCGCTCGGTCATCGAGCGACTGACGCCCATGGGCCCCATCGATATCGCGCCGAAAGCGTTGGCACCGGCCGCTTTGTTTGAGCGAATGAGGCAAGCGCTTGATCCGATTCGCACCCGTGGCGTGGCGGCCATTCGTGGAAAACTCCAAGATGTCGAGCTCCCAGACGTCCTCCAGTCGCTGATTCAGGGGCGGCAAACCGGGCGACTCGTGGTGCGCAGCGCGGGGGGGGTCGGCGAAATTCACTTCAGTCTCGGGGCCATCGTCGGAGGCTTTTTCGGCGAGCGGCTGGCCGAAGAGGCGGTCGTAGCCCTTGTCCGATTGCGCGAGGGCGAGTTTGCGTTCGACGGAAGTTTCAAGCCGGGTCCGTCGCGCATCAAGACGCCGACCGAGATGCTTCTCCTCGATGCCATGCGCCGCATCGACGACCAGTCGCTAAGGCCGCGGTCCTAACGCGATTGTCACTGCTCGCCATTCTGCAAAAGGGCGATCATGTCGTCCTCCAGCCGGCACAACTTTCCGTCGTCGTTGATGCACGCGTGGCGCGTCATTCCCTCGGTTACGACGACGCCCGATCGCCGAATAACGTAAGAAAAACGGAGAGATGCTGCTCGCAGCTCCGAGAGTTCCGTCTCGATGTCGAGCAACTCGTCAAAGCGTGCAGTCTGCAAGTATTTGCCCGTGGCTTCGACGACTGCGAGATGCCTCCCCATCGCAGCCCAGTCCGCATAGAGAACCCCGCGATTGCGAAGCCACTCGATGCGAGCGATTTCAAAGAGTCCAAAATAACGTGCATGATGCACGATTCCCATCGCGTCGGTTTCATCGAAGCGAACGCGCACGGTGACAACCGATCGCAGCTTGAGGGGATTGAGCGGAACGATGGATGCAAAGGCCATCGGCTAACGCTGTCCGCGTAGCGTCACCCGACCGGGAAACGTCAGGGTAAACCGAGCGCCGCCGAGCGAGGGCGAGCGATCCACGACGAGGGAGCCCTGATGCTCCTCGGCAATTCGCGTGCAGATTGCAAGCCCAAGGCCGGTGCCGCGTCCGGCGGCTTTCGTCGTGAAAAACGGTTTCATGATCGCCGCGATCGACTGCTCCGGAATGCCGGGCCCGTCGTCTTCCACGCAAATGATGACGCCCGTGTCGTCGTCGGTCAGGGCCGTGCTGAGGCGGATAACCCCTTGATCGGGCGTCGTGCCGCGAACGACGCCTTCAAGCGCATCTGCGGCGTTTACCACGAGATTAAGCACGACCTGCCCGATGTGACTTCGGTGGCAACTGATTGGCGAGGTGACGCCGAAATCGGTCTGGAGTTCGAAGGGCCGCGTGCGAGCGCCGACGATCACGAGGGCCTCCGCGATGACCGTGGAGAGGTTCACGTGGTCGGTGCGTTCGTCGTCGGTGCGGCCGTAATTTCGCATGGCCCGCGTGACTTCCGACAGCCGATGCACGCCGTCGGTGATGACGCTGAGAAACCGATCAATGTCGTTCATTGGCCCCGCCACAGCTGCGTTCGTGGCCGCCGCAAGATCGCCGGTCAAGGCGCTGCGAATGGTGAGCATGCGTCGCTCGCACACGGCCACAGCGCCGCCTACGTAGTTCAGGGGGTTGTCGATTTCGTGGGCCACGCTCGTCACCATTTGACCGAGGGACGCCATTTTTTCTGCCTGAATCAGTTGGCGCTGTGCCTCTACGCGTTCGATTTCCAGTGCCCGTTTTACTCCGCGCACCGCTTCGAGTTCCGTCGTCGCGTGGCCGTGTTTTTCGCGAAGCATCTCCACGGCCCCTTCGAGGCGAAGTCGCTCGTCGAGTTCCCGTTCAATGCGCGCGCGCGCTTCGAGATTTTCCATGGAAAAGCGGCGAAGCGACATGTGATGACCAATGCGCACGAGGAGCTCTTCGCGCGTAAAGGGTTTCGTCAGGTAGTCGCTCGCGCCGTGGCGAAACCCGTCGACGATGTCGTTTTCGCGCGCGAGAGCGGTGAGAAGAACCACGGGCAATTCGGTCGACGTGCGAAGGGGCCGAATGCGATCGAGGACATCGAAGCCGCTGATCTCGGGCATCATCACATCGAGAAGAACGAGGGCCGGGCAGTCGTCGGAAAGAATGCGCGCGATGGCCGCCGCGCCGCTGTCGCACTCGTCGACGGAGAGGCCTGCGCGCGAAATCTGTTGCGTGAGCACATGCCGGTTGATGGCGTCGTCGTCGACCACCAAGATGGTCTCCGCCCGCGGGTTCGGAGCGCGCGGAGTGAGGGGCGCGGCGCTCGGCACGGGGCCGATGGAGGCCGCGGCAACGGCTCGCGGCGGGGTCGCGATCGGTGCAGCGGTCACGATGGCCGTTGAGGCCAGCGCCTCCAGGTCAAAGCCGAACACCGAGCCGACGCCGGCGCGATGCTCGTAGGTCATTGTTCCGCCGTGCGCAGCCGCGAGCTGGCGAGCGATCGCGAGGCCGAGGCCACTGCCCTGGCGCGCCAAATGCACTTCCGAATCGCCCTGATTAAAGGGCTCAAAAATCGATGAACGCGCGTCGTTAGGCACGCCGGGCCCCGAGTCGAGCACCTCGACAAAAATGCGACCGTCCTTGCGGTGCGCTTGCACATCGACGAAACCCGCGGCGGTAAACTTGAGCGCGTTGCCCACGAGGTTGTGGAGGATCTGCTGCACCCGTCCCTCGTCGATAGACACGACAAAATCGGGCGGTACTTGGGAAGTGAGCGCGAGTCCTTTGCGCAGGGCTTCGGGCCGCTGGAGATCCAAGACAAAGGTCACGCACTTCGCGAGCGACGAGGGGCGGCGCTCCATCACAATGTCCGCGTGGCGTAGGCGCGCGTAATCGAGAATGTCATTCACGAGGGCGCTCAGACGCCGACCGCTCTCCACGATGATCCGCAAATTCCTGTCCACGCGCGGAGGAAGCGGACCTCCCGAGCCGTCGAGGAGCGCGTCTGCGAGCCCCAAAATGCCATGAATCGGCGTGCGAAGTTCGTGCGAAGTCGTGGCCAGAAAGATGTCTTTGAGGTGGTCTAGTCTCTTGATTTCATTAGTTATTTTAGACTGCTCGTCGATTTGGTTCTTGGCCAGTTCGAGGGCGACCTGGCCGCTGCGAAGGGCCTCCTCTCGAAGGAGCCGCACGCGCTCGCCAAGGCCGCTGCTCAAGATGAGGGCATGAAACGCGCCGCCCAAAAACGGCGCCTGCTGGAAGAACGCCACTGGAGGAATAAATCCGCGAATCATCCCGATGTACGTCACATTCGCGATGGCGAGCGCGAGAGTGGCAAGCAAGTAGTTCGACGGAAAAAAATCGCCCTTGGCCCGAAGGCTTCGCATGAACGCAAAAAATCCGAGGAGGAGGAGCAGCGCGAGCCCGAGGGCGGGCGCGGACACGGCTACATCGAGTTTGCGAACGGACCACGGCACCACCAGGCCCCACGCCGTGAGCGTCCACACCATGCCCCCCAGAAACCGGTCAATGCGGGGAAAAGCATCTTTCACGCCCACGTATCGCCGCCCAAATTCGATGTTGCTCGCTACGGCAAGCGCACTAAATCCGTTGACCGCGCCGTCGACGAACCAGGTGGCGTCTGTCACCAACGAGAGACTGCCGGACATGCCAAGCCCCATCAACACCTGGCCACAGACGCTTGCAGCATACACCAAAAAGATTCGGTCCCGCGTGCCGTAGAAAAGCGTGATGTTGTAGATGGCCAGGGCCAGTAGAAAGCCCGTGAGCAGAAGGAGTGCGCCGATACTGACCACCGTGGAGGAGACAAAGCCGGCGGCGTCGCACAGCTGAAATCGCAGTAAAATCGCTGATAGCGTGCGCACCTCCACGACGAACTCGCGCGCCTCGCCCGGGGCAAGATGGAGGGCAAACGCGGGCCCCAGGGAAAAGGGCACCGGCCGTGCAGCGCGTGGAACATGGTCACCGCTGCGCTGCGCTCGCCACCGGTCGCCAACGTGTTCGTAAAGATTGACGTGGTCGGGGAGTCCGTGGCTTTGAACAAGGAAGAGCGTTTGGTGTGCCGACGTGGCGTTGCGCACGGTGCCGTGCAGCCAATAAGTTTCGTCGCCGAGGCTGGCGCGCCGGCTGATGCCGTGGGTCGCGAGAGGTTCGAACGAATCGAGCTGGCCAAGAATATTCTCGAGCGGGAGCTCAGCGCCGGGAACGCGGAGTACCCCGAGCGATTGGGTCGCCGACAGGTCGTTTACGGAACCGTCGTAGACGAGCTCTTGCGCCTGCGACACGCTCGTGAAAAACACGCAGGAGAGCACAATGGCAAGTAGGCTCCAAGCGCGCGCGCGAAGTCTTTGGGCCAGCGAAGTCAGCTCTCGACAGAGGGTGTTCCGTGTCATCCGCATCGGTCTCGGTTGCCCTTCTCGGCCAGTCGATTAGCCTCGACCCGCAGCTGACGGTACATGAGCGACCGTCGCAGCCCAAGCTGCTCGTGAACCATGTGCGGAATAGTCGCTTTCATCGGGGGTCGCCTTGCGACTCCGGTCCTCGTCGAGGGCCTTCGTAAGCTCGAGTACCGGGGGTACGATTCAGCGGGTGTTGCCGTGCACGCAGGAGGCGACCTCTCGGTGGTGCGCGCCGTGGGAAAACTCGCGAATCTCGACGCCGCGTTGGCCAAAGCACCCCTCACGGGAACGGTGGGTATCGGTCACACCCGCTGGGCGACTCACGGGCGGCCGAGTGAGGCCAACGCGCATCCGCATGTCTCCGGGCCGGTGGCGGTGGTCCACAACGGAATCATCGAAAACCACGTGGCGCTGAGGTGCGAACTCGAGGCCCAAGGCGTGCAGTTTGCGAGCGACACCGACACCGAGATCGTCGCGCATCTCGTCGCGCGCGCTCTCGCGGCCGGGGCGCAGTCGCTCGAAGACGCCGTCCGAAAAGCGTTGCGCTTGGTGCATGGCGCGTACGCCATCGCGGTGCTCTCGAAGACCGACCCGAATGTGATCGTGCTTGCCAAAGATCAGTCGCCGCTCGTCCTCGGTTTGGGCGACGGAGAACTCATCGCGGCCAGCGATATTCCAGCAATTCTGTCCACCACGCGCGACGTCATCTTTCTCCAAGACGGCGAAATGGCCGTCCTTCGCCGCACCACCCGAGACGGCGAAATCGTCCTCGAAGCGAGCCTGCACACGATGAGCGGAGAGCCCGTGGTGCGCGCGCCAAAGCGCATCGATTGGTCGCCGGCCCAGGCTGAAAAGGGCGGCTACAAACACTTCATGCTCAAAGAAATTCACGAGCAGCCGCGGGCCATTGAAGACACGCTGCGAGGGCGTATTTCTCTCGAAGGTGACGACGTCGTTTCGCAAGAACTGGGCCTGACCGACGCCGTCGCGAAAGACATCGATCGCGTTTATTTCGTGGCGTGCGGCACAAGTTCCCACGCGGCCATGGCGGGCCGTTATTGGGTCGAAGCTCTGTCGCGCGTTCCCGCGCAGGTCGAGATCGCAAGCGAAGTGCGCTACCGAGATCCGGTCTTTACGCCGCGCGATCTCGTGGTCGCGGTCAGTCAATCGGGTGAAACGAGCGACACGCTGGCAGCCGTAAAAGCGGCGCGTGCGGGCGGTGCACGCGTGCTTGCCATCGCCAACGTTCTTGACAGCGCCATTCCTCGCGGCAGTGATGGTGCATTCTACACGCATGCGGGGCCCGAGATTGGCGTGGCCTCCACCAAGTGTTTCACGACGCAGCTTGTGGCCATGCTGCTTTTGGCCGTGTGGCTCGGCCGGCGCCGCGAAACGCTTTCGCGTGAAAGGGCGAAGGCGGTGCTTGACGGGCTCTCCCATGTGCCGGCGCTGATGCGCGAGGTTCTCGAACAAGACGCCGCGATTCGCGTCTTGGCCCGGCGCCACATGAAGGCCCGCGACATGCTCTTTCTAGGCCGCGGCGTGGGCTTTCCGATCGCCCTCGAAGGTGCGCTGAAAGTGAAAGAGATAAGCTACGTTCACGCGGAGGGCTACGCGGCCGGCGAGATGAAACACGGGCCGATTGCCCTCATCGACGACGCGATGCCCGTGGTCATCGTCTGCCCGCGCGACAACCATTTTGAAAAAACAGCATCGAATCTGCAAGAGGTTCGTGCCCGCGAAGGCCAGATCATCGCCGTCGGAACACAAGGCGACGAAGAGCTGGCGAAGCTCGTGGTGCAGCAAGGCGGCGACCTCGTGACGGTGCCCGCGTGCGCACCGGAACTTGTGCATTTGCTCACGGTTGTTCCGCTCCAACTCCTCGCGTACCACATGGCCGATCTCAAAGGCACCGACGTAGACCAGCCGCGAAACCTTGCCAAAACGGTCACCGTCGAATGACGTCTCTCAGTGCCGACTGGACTCATCGCCGTGGCGATTTGCTGGGCTCCCGCTTTGTTCGCGGAAACGTCGCCGAGGCCAAGCCCCGCGTCGCGTGGACGTGGAAGCCCGCGCATGGCGGGCGCGTCGATCAGATTCGCATCGCCGGCGACAGCATTTATGTCGTCACGATGCCGCCCGGTTTGCCCGGCTGGACGCACGCGATGGTGCACATTCTCGATGCCAAATTGGGCAAAGAGCGCGTGTCGCGTCGCCTTCCTGATCCGGCCCCCGTCGGCGCTTTGGCGCTTGGTCCGCGCTCGCTCCATTTGGCCGTGGCCGGCGATACGGTGGCCCCGTACCACTACGCCCTTGAGCGCGAAACGCTTCGACCCCAACGCCGAACCGCGCTCCCGCTCGTGACGAGTGGCCTCGAAGACGACGTGCTCGATCTCTGGGCACCGAGCGACGAACGCGTGGCCGTGGAGGTCGAGCTCGGAGCGGAGCGGGCGCGTCGATTCGGTTGGGTAGACTTGGCCTCGCGTCGTGGGTCGTTGCGGGCCCATGAAGGGGGCTTGGCGGCCGGCGACCGGGGGGGGCCTCCCCGGGACGCCGCAGTGTCCGGCGAGTTCCTGGTGGTGCCTGTACCGGGCGCCATTGGGCCGCCCCAGAGCGCCGCTGGGGCCCATCGCATGGGGGTTTCCGAGGTCACGGGCGGGGGCGAGGCATCAAAGGGCTCCAGCCCGCCACCAGCCGCCGTATGGGTTCTGTCTTCCCTCGAGCAGCCCGTGGCTGCTACCACAATTATCGGCGGTGAGTCCTCGGTGACCTGCGTGTTTGCGGCGATGGCAACCGGCGGCGAAAACGACTTGGACGTGGAGGTCTTGACGATGGACCGCGCCACTTCCGTCGTGCGCCAGCGCCATTTCGCGCGCATGTCTGGGGCGCCCGCCCGCGCGTTTTCGGGCTTTCGAGGGGTGCGCACCCCCGCGGGAAATCTCTACTTGCAGCCCGTGGTTGCGGGCGGTGCGTCGTGGGGATTGGCCCTGCGGCTTTCGAGCGGCGCGGGCGCGCAAGAGGGCGTATTGCTGGGTCCGCGCGGCGTGAACCTGTGTTTCGGCACCGACGACGCGCTCGTCGTCTTGCGGGAAAAGGCCGCGGGGATCGTGACGTTGGCGGCCCTCGATGCGCAATCGACGGGCGGGCTTCAAGGGCGGCGCGCCAAATCGCTTTGGGCCCTCGACGTCGCCGACGCGGGCGAGGGTGTCGTGGCGTACGCGGGCCAGCCGGGCATCGTGTTGCGCTCAACGAAAGCCGTGTCCCTCGTCGCGCTCGCGTAGCCCGATGGCGCCAACGGGGCCGACGGGGCCGACGGGGCCGGCCTTTCCAGTTGAGGCGAAGGAATCCCAACAGATTAGAATCGGCACCCCACAGAAACATTCCCGCGGTGCGCGCTTTGCTTTGTTCGGCGGTTCGCGTGCTAAGCAGCACGGCTGCACCCGTGATAAGCACCATGATCTCGAAATCGCCCCATTCCCGACCCCGCCGGTTTCCCAATCTCGTCACCGCGTCTGTCATCACCGGGGCCATCGTTGGTTTCGGGTGCATGAGTCGTCCCATCGCCGAGGTGGAACCCATCGTTTCGTCCAGCGTTGAGTACAAAATCAACCTGAAGGGCGTCGACAAAGTCGACCTCCTTTTCGCGATCGACAACTCCGCATCCATGGCCGACAAGCAAAAAGTGCTTGGCGAAGCGGTTCCAAAACTCGTCGGGCGGCTGCTCAATCCCCTATGCAAAAAGGGCAACGGTTCTGGCGCAACGGTGGG